>NZ_JBHZQU010000009.1:0-156356 GCF_042867205.1 Sphingomonas sp. NCPPB 2930
CTCACCCAAGCTGCGCTAGCCAGCAGGCTGGCAAGCTCCGCTAACCCTCTCCCCTGTCCAGGGGAGAGGGAAGAAGACGCCATCCCGAACGTCCATCGGCCTTATGCCGAGACGGGGGCGCTGGCGTCACGGGGCAGGAGTTTTTGGAAGTCCTGCCAGGAGTCCGTCATTTCCGTCAGTTCGTGGCGTTGCCGGTCGGTCAGCATATTTTGACGACCGGCATCCAAGGACTTGTTCACCAGCGCGACGATCTGCGAAACGCGTGTGTCCGCATCCTCGCCGCTGCGGGCGATGGTGAGGGTCGATGCGGCGAGGTCGGCCCGGATCGGGGTGGCGTCGGCCATCCTGTCGAACACCCGGCCGAGGATCGCGGTGGCCTCCTCCTTATGCTCGGGGGCGATCAGGCGGTCGGCGATCGCGGTCATCTTCATGTGCTTCAGCGCGAATTCGGCCGCATTGGTGGTGTCGCTGCGCTGCCCCTGCTGCGGCAGGACGCTCGTCAGCGCGGCGGTGAGGGCCTCTTTCGCTGATGCGCCGTCCTTCAGCATCCCATAGAGCGGAGCGACATCGGCCGCGAAGGGCGCGGTATAGGGATTGGTGACGAGCGTGTTGCCGGTATCGCCCAGATCGATACCCCCGCCGCGCCCGATTACGTCCTGGCGGGCGGCGAGCAGCGCCTTGACCGTCTTGTCATAGGTCACGGGGGCCTGGGGTTTCGCGACGGACCCCTTCTCCAAGGTCTCCAGGGCCTCGAACGCCTCGCGGGAGATCGAGATGGTGGTCGGTCCCTTCGGCTTGTCGAAAGGCGATGGCGGCGACGCCGGGGCGTCCTGGCCCGACAACGGGCTGAAGCGGATCGGAGAGGCGGACGAAACGGGCGAGATCATGGCCTTTATGACGGCCGTTTCATCTGAATCCTAACCGATTTATCTTTGCCGCCGCGTCGCCGCCTGCCATCGTTTCGCGCCTATGACCGCGCTGATCGCCGATTATTACCGCCATCTCACAGTCGACCTGCGACGGTCCGACCATACGGTGCGGGCCTATGTCGCCACGGCCGGGCGGCTGTGCGGCTTCCTGGGCGAACATTGGGGGGAGGCCCTGGACGGCGGGGCGCTCGCCCGCCTGACCGCCGCCGACCTGCGCGCCTATCTCGCGCGGCGTCGCGGGGAGGGGCTGACATCGGCCTCGACGGCGCGGGAATTGTCGGCGGTGCGCCATTTCCTGCGCTGGGCGGGGGCCGAGCCGCCGCCGATGAAGGGCCCGCGCCGCAAGCGGACGATCCCCCGCCCACAGGCCCCCGCCGACATCATGGCGCTGGGCGAGGATGTCGCTGAAAACGCCGCCGAGCCCTGGATCGCGGCACGCGACTGGGCGGTATTGATGCTGCTCTATGGCGCGGGGCTGCGGATCGGGGAGGCGCTGTCGCTGCCGGCGGGCATCTTGCCGCTGGGCGAGACGATCCGTGTCACCGGCAAGCGCAACAAGACGCGGATCGTGCCGCTGCTGCCCGAGTTGCGCGCCGCGATCGAGGCCTATGCCGCGCAGATGCCCTTTGCGGTGGCGGGCGACGAGCCGCTGTTCCGGGGTGCCAAGGGCGGGCCGCTGTCGCCCACGATCATCCGGCGCGCGGTCCAGGCGGCGCGGGAGCGGCTGGGGCTGGCGGCGCGGACGACACCGCACGCGCTGCGGCACAGTTTCGCCACCCATTTGCTGGGCCGGGGCGCCGATCTGCGCCAGCTTCAGGAACTGCTCGGCCATGCCAGCCTGAGTTCGACGCAAATCTATACCGAGGTCGATGCCGCAAGGCTGCTCGACATCTATCGAACCGCGCATCCTCGCGCCTGAGGCGCGGGCGGATCATCGCTCGCCGCGTGGCTTCCAGGTGAAGACCCGCCAGAGATAGCCGACTGCGATCGCCCCCGTCATCACGATGGCGGCGGGGCCGACATAGCGGTCGATCGCCTCGAAATTGGCGCCCAGCCAAAGCCCCGCATAGGCCAGGATGGCGTTCCAGATCGTGCTGCCTGCAAAGGTCCAGATCAGGAACTTGGCCAGCGGCATCCGCGTGATCCCGGCGGGAAGCGAGATCAGGGTGCGGAAGGCGGGCATGAAGCGGAACACGAACACCACCCAGCCGCCATGCCGAACGAAGAATTCGTGCAGCCGCTCGACATCGCGCCATTCCATCGTCAGCCAGCGGCCATGGCGATCGATAAAGGGGCGGAACCGCTCATAGCCGATATAGCGGCCGACCGCGTACCAGGCATAATTGCCCGCCGTGGTCCCCGCCGTGCCCCACAGGATCAGCGGAATCATCTCCATCTGCCCGCGCGCGACCGCCATGCCGCCCAGGCCCATGATGACCTCGGACGGGATGGGGGGCAGGATATTTTCCAGCGCCATCAGCAGGAAGATGCCGAAATAGCCGCCCCAGGCGATCAGGTTGAGGATGAAATCGGTCATGCTTGATGGACTGTACCGCCGAACGCAGGGGCGGTTCCCGTATCGCTGCGGCGAACGCGGCGAAAGGGGGAAGCCGCTTGACGAGGCGAGCGGGTTGCGCGAACCCGACGACCATGGCCGACACGTCCCCCTCATCGCCCAAATCGTCGGAAGCGAAGGATACGCTGCGCTTCTTCCTGAAGCTGGCGCTGTTCGTCTTCATCCTGCGCAGCTTCATCGTCACGTCCTTCGTGATCCCGTCGGAATCGATGCTGCCACGGCTGTTGATCGGCGATTACCTGTTCGTGACGAAGTGGAATTACGGCTATTCGCGCTGGTCCCTTCCGTTCGGCGTGCCGTTGCTGCCGGGGCGGATATTGGGCCGCGATCCGGCGCGCGGCGATGTGGTGGTGTTCCGCTCGCCGGGGCCCGATGATCATGACGTCATCAAGCGGGTGATCGGCCTGCCCGGCGATACGATCCAGGTGACGAACGGGCAGGTGATCCTGAACGGCCGTCCTGTGCCCAAGCAGCGCGTCGCCGATTTCGTCCTGCCGCTGACCCCCAATTTCGGGCCGACCGAGTGCGGCGCGGCCTATCTCGACTCGGTCGGCGGCCGGTCGGTCTGCCGCTATCCCCGGTTCCGCGAGACGCTCCCGGGCGGCAAGAGCTATGACGTGATCGACCAGGGCAATTTCCCCGATCGCGACGATACCGGCGTCTATACCGTGCCCGCCGGGCGGGTCTTCCTGATGGGCGACAATCGCGACGATTCGGCCGACAGCCGCTTCGCGCCGCCGATGGGCATGGGGGTGATCCCGATGGACCGGCTGGAGGGGCGCGCCGCCGTCACCTTCTTCTCGACCGATGGTTCGGCCGAATGGATCAAGCCATGGACCTGGGTGACCGCCGCGCGCTGGAGCCGGATCGGAGAAGGGTTTTGAGCGCGGTCGATGACTGGCTGAAGGCGATCTTCGGCCGCGCGCCCGCCGACACCGCGCCGTTCCAGCGTGCGCTGACCCATGGCAGCCAGGCGGCGGAGAATTACGAGCGGCTGGAGTTTCTCGGCGACCGGGTGCTGGGGCTGGTCATGGCCGAATGGCTGTGGGAGCAATTCCCGAACGAGCCCGAGGGGCAACTGTCGCGGCGTCTCAATTCGCTGGTGACGGGCGCCGTCTGCGCCGATGTCGCGCGCGACCTGGGGGTGCGCGAGCATCTGCGGCTGGGCAAGCAGGCGCGCGATGACGGCGCGTCGGACAGCGACAATGTGCTGGGCGACGTGATGGAGGCGCTGATCGGTGCCTGGTATCGCGAGGCGGGGCTGGACGCGGCGCGCGGCTTCATCCGCAAGGCCTGGGGCGATCGGGTGCATGCGCAGGGCAAGGCGCCGCAGCATCCCAAGTCGGCGCTGCAGGAATGGGCCGCCGCGCATAATCGCAAGGCGCCCGAATATGTGGTGACGGATCGCTCGGGACCGCACCATGCGCCGCGCTTTACCGTGGCCGTCCGGATCGGCCGCACAGCGGAGGCCAGCGCGAGCGGCGCGAACAAGCAGGAAGCGGAGACGGCCGCCGCCAAGGCGTTGCTGGCGAAGCTGAAGGCCTGAGTCGGGGGAAGGGCCGGGGCGTGGGCTTCGACTTCGCTCAGCCTGAACGGAGGTTGGGGAAGAAGGCCGTTTTAAACAACAGCCGTTCAGCCTGAGCGAAGTCGAAGGCCAAGCCCCGACCCCGCCCAAGCACCGAAATCAACGCCCCCTGGCGGCCGCCGCTTCCTTTCTGGCCTGAACCTTCGCGCGGTGGTGTCCGATCGCGCAGCCCGCGACCGCGCCCAGCACGGCATGGCCCTTGCCGACGAAATGCCCGGCAACGCCGCCGACCGCCGCGCCCTTGAGGCAGCCCTTGGCCGAGGCCGGGCCCGCCGCCGTCAGCAGGATCGCGGCCGACAGGGTGGTCATCAGGGTCTTCATGACACGCACTCCTTTGCGAAAACGGAGCGGGGATATGGCCGGTGACGAATGGCCGGGTACTGATCGCGATGTGACGATCCGTCCATGCGGGCTTTTCCTTGCAGGCAGGGCCGCTTCGCCTGTACCGCTGGGGCATGACTGAACAACGTTGCGGCCTCGTGGCCGTCGTCGGCGCGCCCAATGCCGGCAAATCCACCCTCGTCAATGCGCTGGTCGGCCAGAAGGTGGCGATCGTCAGCCCCAAGGCGCAGACGACTCGCGCTAAGCTGCTCGGCGTGGCGATCGAGGGGGATGCGCAGATCCTGCTGGTCGACACCCCCGGCATCTTCGAGCCCAAGCGCCGCCTGGACCGCGCGATGGTCGCCGCCGCCTGGGAAGGCGCGGAAGGGGCCGACATCCTGGCGCTGGTCGTCGACGGCAAGGGCGGGATCGGGCCGAAGGTGACCGCCATCGCCGAGTCGATTGCGCACCGGCCCGAGCCCAAGCACCTGATCCTCAACAAGGTCGACATCGCCGACAAGGCGCGGTTGCTGGGCCATGCCGAAAAGCTGAACGCGGTCGTGGCGTTCGACGAGATCTGGTTCGTCTCGGCGCAGACCGGCGACGGACTGCCCGAGTTGAAGGGGCATCTGGCGAAGCTGATGCCCGAGGGGCCCTGGCATTATCCCGAGGACCAGGTCTCCGACGCGACCGAGCGCGCGCTGGCCGCCGAGGTGACGCGCGAGCAGATCTATCTCCAGCTCCATGCCGAACTGCCCTATGCCAGCGCGGTCGAGACCGAGGCCTATAAGGAGCGCGAGGACGGATCGGTCGAGATCCACCAGCAGATCCTGGTCGAACGTCCCACCCAGCGCGCGATCGTGCTGGGCAAGAACGGCGTGCGGATCAAGGAGATCGGCGCCAAGGCCCGCGAGGAACTGTCGCGCATTTTGGGGCACAAGGTGCACCTGTATCTGCACGTGAAGGTGAAGCCGGGCTGGGACGAGGATCGCTCGGTTTACAAGGATATTGGGTTGGATTGGGTGGATTGATTGTTTGGGGTGGGGTCTCGGTGAGACACCAGGCCCTCCCCCATCCCCCCCGCTTGCGGGAGGGGCGTGCTTTAAGACTGATGGAGCGCATAAGCCACGAGCGTATCGCTTCTTGAAGCGCTGCCTAGTTGGGCTAGGCACGCCCCTCCCGCAAGCGGGAGGGGATGGGGGAGGGCCGGGGGCTAGGCACCAACCTCACCCAACCGCCCCAAGGCCCATTCTGCGGCTTCGACGACAACCGGATCGGCATCCCCCAACAACCCCCGCAACACCGGCACCAGCTCCGCCGCCCCGCTATTCCCCGCCGCGATCGCCGCATTGCGCACCATCCGGTTCCGCCCGATCCGCTTGATCGGCGACCCCGCGAAGACCTGCCGAAACTCGGCATCGTCCAGCGAGAGGATATCCCCCAGCTCCGGCGCGGTCAGTTCGGCGCGCGGATGGAACGCCATATTCGCCTGCGCCGCCGCCGCGAACTTGTTCCACGGGCACACCGCCAGGCAATCGTCGCAGCCATAGATGCGGTTGCCCATCGCCGCCCGGAATTCCTCCGGGATCGGCCCCGCATGTTCGATGGTCAGATAGGAGATGCACCGCCTGGCATCGAGCTGATAGGGCGCCGGAAACGCGTCGGTCGGGCACGCCCGCTGGCACGCATCGCACCGCCCGCAGGTGTCGCGCGCCACCGCGTCGGGCTCCAGTTCCAGCGTGGTGTAGATCGCCCCCAGGAACAGCCAGCTGCCATGCTCGCGACTGACGAGGTTGGTATGCTTGCCCTGCCAGCCCAGCCCCGCCGCTTCGGCCAGCGGCTTTTCCATGACCGGCGCGGTGTCGACAAAGACTTTGAGGTCGCAAGCCCCCTCCTGCGCCAGCCAGCGGCCCAGCGCCTTCAGCTGCCGCTTCACCACGTCGTGATAATCGGCACCCTGCGCATAGACCGAGATGCGCCCGATCCGCCCATGATCGGCCAGCCGCATCGGGTCCTCGGCGGGGGCATAGCTGACGCCCAGCGAGATGATGCTCTTCACCTCGGGCCACAGGCTGGCGGGGCTCTGCCGCTGGTGCGCGCGGTCGGCCATCCAGATCATCGATCCGTGCCGCCCCTCGGCCAGCCACTGGTGCAGCCGCTCGACGGTCCTGGGCGCGGCATCGGCATGGGTGATGCCGATCGCGGCAAAGCCCAGTTCGGCCGCCTTCGCCTTGATCCGGGTTTCCAGCTTGTCTTGCGCCACGCAGGCCCGCTACCACAGGCGATCAGGGAGGAACAGTTGCGTGGATAATCAGTGGGCGGTCACCGCCTCGGGCCTCGCCAAACGTTTCGGGGATCGCCGGGTGGTCGACGGGGTCGACATCGCGGTGCCGACCGGGGCGGTGTACGGCGTGCTGGGCCCCAACGGCGCCGGCAAGACGACCACGCTTCGGATGCTGCTCGGCATCATCGAACCCGATGAGGGGCAGCGCACGCTGCTGGGCCATGCCCATCCGCGCGATGCCAGCGACATGGTCGGCTATCTGCCCGAGGAGCGCGGGCTGTACCCGGCGATGAAGGCGCGCGAGGCGATCGCCTTCATGGGCGCGCTGCGCGGGCTCGACTGGGCAACCGGCCGTGCGCGCGCGGTCGAACTGCTGGAGCAGGCCGGGCTCGGCCATGCCGCCGACAACAAGATCCGCAAATTGTCCAAGGGCATGGCGCAGCTGGTCCAGCTGCTCGGCTCGGTCGTGCATCGCCCGAAACTGCTGGTGCTGGACGAGCCGTTCTCGGGGCTCGATCCGGTCAACCAGGAACGGCTGGAGGCGCTGATCCTGGGCGAGCGCGACCGGGGGGCGACGATCCTGTTCTCCACCCATGTCATGGCGCATGCCGAGCGGCTGTGCGACCGGCTGGCGATCATCGCAGGCGGACAGCGGCGGTTCGAGGGGACGGTGGACGAGGCGCGCGGCACGCTGCGTTCCTGGGTCCGGTATCGTCCGCGCGATCCCGCGCAGGTCCTGCCGCCGCTCTTGCCCGCCGATGCGGTGCGCGACGGCGAGGATTGGCGATTCCCGTTGCCCGATGAGGGGATCGAGCCGGTGCTCGGACGGCTGCTCGCGGCCGGGGCTGGGGTACTGAACCTGTCGATCGAGCGCCCCAGCCTGCACGAAGCCTTTGTCCGCATCGTCGGTGCGCCCGCCGAGGAGATCGCGGCATGAATTCCACCCGCCGCCTGATCCGCCAGACGATGACGATCGCGCGCCGCGATTTCATCGCGACCGTCTTCACGCCGATCTTCCTCCTGTTCCTGTTCGCGCCGCTCATCATGGTCGCGTTCAGCACCATCGGCGCGATGGGCGCCGCCCAGGCCGCCGATCACGGCGCCGACCATGTCCGCATCGTCGCGATCGTCCCTGACGCCCTGGCGGGCAGCTTCGTGGAGGCCGACCGGCGGTCGCGCGCCATCTTCCGCCGCGACGAGGAGCCGCCCGCGCTGGTCACCCTTGCCCCGGCACGCGATCCGGCGGCCCAGGCGCGCGCCGCGTTCGAATCGCGGGATTATGACGCGACCGCGGTGCTCTATGGCCCGCTCGACCGGCCGACCCTGCTCTATGGCGCACGCGGCTCGCGCGCGGCGGATTATCTGGCCGTGCTGGCGGGCAGCGCGCTGGCGGCCGAGCGGCTGGGCGGAGAATTGCCGCGCGTCACGCCGACCAAGATCAGCTTTTCGCGCCAGCGCGCGACGCTGGGCGGGCAGAACCAGACCGCGTTCCTGGCGGTGTTCGGCGTGTTCTTCCTGACCCTGTTCCTGGCGGGGCAGGTCGTCGGCACCATGGCGGAGGAACGCTCGAACAAGGTGATCGAGGTGCTGGCCGCCGCCGTGCCGCTGGAGGCGGTGTTCCTGGGCAAGCTGCTGGGCATGTTCGGGGTGGCGGTGCTGTTCGTCGGCTTCTGGGGCACGGTGCTGGGCCAGGTGACGAGCGTCCTGCCCCCGGCGTTCAGCGGGGTGGTCGGCGAATTGTCTCCTGCGGTTGGCCTGCCGATATTCGCGATCCTGTTCGTCAGCTATTTCACCATGGCCTATCTGTTGCTGGGATCGGTATTCCTGACGATCGGCGCGCAGGCGACGACGATGCGCGAGATCCAGATGCTCTCGCTGCCCATCACCATCGTCCAGGTCGGCATGTTCACCCTGACGCTGAGCGGCCTGTCCAAGCCCGACAGCTGGCTGGCACGGGTGGCGGAGATATTCCCGCTATCCTCGCCCTTCGCGATGGCGGGCATGGCGGCGGCGAGCCCCTCGCTCTGGCCGCATGCGCTGGCGCTGGCGTGGCAGGCGCTATGGGTGGCGATCTTCGTGACGCTGGGAGCACGGCTGTTTCGGCGCGGCGTGCTGCAATCGAGCAGCACGCGGCCCTTCTGGCGGCGCAAGGGCTGACCCCCTGTCATCGGGCGGCGGCCTTCCTATCTTGGGGGCATGAGCACGCAACCTGCTGATCGCCGCGCCTTTCTCTCGCTTGCCGGTCTGGGGCTGGCGGGGATGGGGCTGTCCGCCTGCGGCCGCGAGGCGGTGGCCGCCGAGCGCTATCCGGTGGCGATGAGCGACGCGGCATGGCGGCAGAAGCTCGGCCCGGCGGCCTATGCGGTGTTGCGGAAGGAAGGGACCGAGCGGCCCTATAGCAGCCCGCTCAATGACGAGCATCGCAGCGGCGTCTTCGGGTGCAAGGGCTGTGGCCAGCCGCTCTTTTCGTCCAGGACGAAGTTCGACAGCGGCACCGGCTGGCCGAGCTTCTGGGCATCCCTGCCCCGCGCGGTCGGCACCACGTCCGACCGGTCGCTGATGATGGAGCGCGTGGAGGTGCATTGCAGCCGCTGCGGCGGGCATCTCGGCCATGTCTTCGACGACGGGCCCAAGCCGACGGGTAAGCGTTATTGCATGAACGGCGTGGCGATGACGTTTCGGGCGGGGTGAGGGGGCGAACGGCCCTTCACACTGAGCGCAATCGAAGCATAGGCGCGCTGGGTGAGGTGTTCCCTTGGCCTTCGACTTCGCTCAGGCTGAACGGGGGTTTGGAAGAGGAATGGGGGCAGCTTCCGCCCCGTTCGACCTTATCCGGTCACGCTGTGCGACGTCGAAGCGTATGTCCCGCGTGATACGCCGGGCTTTCCCGGCCATCGCCGACGCGGGCCGGGCGGAAAATCTTACTGGGTCGGGGCCGCGAAGGTCAGGATGCCCGAGACCCGGCTGTCGGTGCGCGAGGCGATCTCGTTGGCGGGCATGGCGCTGCTCGGTGCATGGTCCGCATAGATGAAGCCCTTGGTCGGATAGGCCGACGTGCCTAGGTCGCCATTGGGGCCGTACCACACCTTGACCATCGACCAGTCATTGTCGGGCGAGACGTCGATCGCGCGGACATCGCGCTCGATGCCGCCGCGGCGCGACCAGTTGGCATGGGTGAGCAGGACTTCGCGGTTGCTGATGACCCGGCTGACCATCGCGACATGGCCGACGCGCATCCGGTGGGTCGCTTCGAAGGCGAGGACCGATCCTTCCTTCGGGGTGTGGCCGCGCTCGTAACGGCCCTCGGCCTGGCCCCACCAGGTGTTGGCGTTGCCGTGAAGATCGATGCCCGAAATCTCGCGGGCATAGGGTGCGCACTGCCAGAACTGCGCCGCAGCAGGGGTGGCCATCATCAGGCCGCACGATGCCATCAGCGCGAATCGCACTGCAAATGCCTTGAACTTCACATGACCCCCCGGTCGGAATGTCGGTGTGAGTGTCGATTAACCGGGGCTAAACGGGTTGGAAAGCGCAGGCGCAACCATATCCGGTGAACGGTGTTGCGGCGGCGATGACCTGAGAATCCGGCGGCGAAACGAGTTTTTCGTTCCTCGTTTCGCCGCGCGGCAGGCTCGTTTTATCGTCCGAGCAGGCGGTCGACCGTAACCTGGGTCACCGAATGATAGCCGGGACGCGCCTTGTCATAGATTCGCCTGGCCAGCGCCTGGCCCCATTCGCCCTGTCCCTGAAGCTGCTGGAACAGCGGCGCGACGAACTTGCGGCGGCCCTGTGCGGTCAGGAACTGCTCGGCCGACGCCTCGGCGGGCGGATAGCGGTTGGCGAGCGCGAGGCGCAGCCAGGCGAAGCGGATCTCGCTATTGCCCGTCCCGTTCCAGTGGAAACGGCCATCGAGCGCGGCGAGCCGTTCGGCGGACAGCTGGCGGGGCAGCTGGTCGAGGAAGCGGACATATTCCTGCGTCGTGACCTTGTCCGGCACCGCCGAGACCGGGCCGCCCGCCGCGAAGGCCTTGGCCGCCGCGTCGATCGCGGGGAAGGCGTCGGAGCGGACATGGACCGCATTGGCGGGAATGCCGGGCTGATAGACCCATTGGTCGACGCCGATCCTCGCGTCCTCGCCGGGCTTGAGCAGGTTCTGGCGCAAGTCGGCCAGGAAGCCGGCGCTCGTCTGCGGCTGGAAGGCATGGCGGTCGAAATAGCCGCGCAGATACGCGTCCCAGCGTGCGCGCCCGACGACGGACTCGATCGTCCGCAGGAAGGTCGCGCCCTTGTCATAGGCGATCTGGGTCATGCCGTCATCGGGGTCGCGCGCGGCATTCAGGTCGAGATGCAGCTTGGTGTCGGGCGACTGAGGGCCACCGGCTTCCTTCACCGCATTCTGCATGTCGGTCCAGGCCAGGTCCGCCTCCATCGCGGCGCGGCGCTTGCCGTACATCGACTCCATGATCCGGTTCTCGAAATAGCTGGTGAAGCCCTCGTTCAGCCAGAAATCGTCCCAGGTCGCGTTGGTGACGAGATTGCCCGACCAGCTATGCGCCAGCTCATGCGCGATCAGGCTGACGAGGCTGCGGTCGCCCGCCAGCACGGTCGGCGTGGCGAAGGTCAGCATCGGGTTTTCCATGCCGCCGAACGGAAAGCTGGGCGGCAGGACCAGCACGTCATAGCGGCCCCAGCGATAGGGGCCGTACAGCCCCTCGGCGGCGGTGACGAACTTGTCGAGCCCGGCAAACTCCCATGCCGCCTTGTCGAGCATCGCGGGCTCGGTCCAGATGCCGGTATGGGCGCTGAGCGGCTTGAACTTCAGGTCGCCGATGGCAAGCGCGATCAGATAGGGAGCGACCGGCTTGTCCATGCGATAGCTGGCGGTGTGGCGGCCATCGTTGCAGGACGTCTCGCCGGTCCGCTCGCCGCTCATCACTACGGTCAGCGCGCAGGGGGCGTTGACGGTAGCGTCCCAGGTCTGGCGGATGCCGGGCGAATCCTGGGTCGGAATCCAGCTGCGGTTGAGGATCGCCTCGCCCTGGCTGAACAGATAGGGCTGTTTCTTGCCCGCCGTCTGCTCGGGCGACAGCCATTGCAGCGCCTTGGCCCCCGGTGCGGAGGCATAGGCGATCTTGACCGTACGCTGGCCGTTCAGCGTGATGGTCAGCGGCGCGCCGTGCACCTTGTCGACCGTGCCGACCGTATAGGGCAGGGGCCGGTTCTGCGCATCGGTGACGGTGACGATGCGCAGGCCGTTGTCGTCGACGACCAGCTGCCGGGCATCCGGCCTGGCATCGACCGACAGGGTCGCGATGCCGCGCATCACATGGGTGTCGAAATCGGCATAGAGGTTCAGCGAGACATGCGTGACCCGCGCCTCCAGCGGTCGGGCATAGCTGTGCACGTCGCGCGCGTCGGGGCTGGCCAGGACAGGCGCGACGGTCGGGGCGGGGGCGGGGCTTTGGGCGGCGAGCAGCATCGCCAGGGCGGCAACGGACATGGATACTCCGGATGGGACAGGATGATTGCACTATAGCCCGCCCGGCCCGGATTGGGAGGGCTCTGGACCCGGGCGGCCGGGATACCCAGTTAGAAGCGCATGGATGAATTGACGCTGGCCGTGGTCGGGATCGACTTTCCCAATGAGGACAAGGCGGGGAGCAACCGGCGCTTCGAGCTGCTGGCATCGGCCGTCGGCGATCCCGTGACGCTGCGGCCCGAGCCGCGCAACCGGCACGATCCCCATGCGGTCGCGGTGTTCAGCGCGCGGGATGTCCAGGTCGGCTATCTCTCCGCCGAACGCGCGCCGCTGATCGGCGCCCGGATCCGGCGTGGTGAGGTGGTGCGCGCCGTCTTTCAGGGGCTGAGCGGATCGGTCGCCTATATCCGGGTCCGCTTCGGTGGCGAACCGCCAAGCCTGCCGCCTTTGCGCCCGGACGCGCCCTCACGGGGCGATGATTTCTTCCCCGACCCGGACGGCCCCGACTGGGGCGCCTGAGCCTCTGTCCCCGGGCAACAAAAAAGGGAGCCAAAACGGCCCCCTTTTCCGTGCATGTCACCATGCGATGATGGCCGGAGCGGGCCTAGACCCGCCCCCGACGATCAGTTGCTGTCCGAGTTGTCGTCCTTGACGATCGCGACGACGCCGATGGCGACCACGCCAGCAGCGATCAGCGCGGCGAGGATGCCGCCGCCGGCCAGCTTGTTACCCTTGGCGGTCGGAGCCGACGCGCGGACCGACTTGGCGACCGACAGGCTCGAAGCGGCGTTGGTCGGCGCAGCGGCGACCGGAGCAGCGACGAGGGCGGTGGCAGCAACGGCAGACAGGAACTTCATCATATATAATCTCCCATGGCGAACTACAGCCAAGACGCGGCGTTGTTCTTCGTCCCGATAGCGCATACGCTTCGATCCGCAAAATTGTTCCTGCAGCGCATCAATTTTTTGCAAATGCACGGAACCCTTTTGCAACACCCATAAATCATGAAGATTTGTTAACCACTTGGCGTCCCGGTCATGGGCAGGTCACGGCCATCGCCGGACCTGTGGTGCATTTCATCCACACCGGGAGCCGGTGCCGCCTGCCGGTCAGCGTCCGCCGTCACGCCTGGTCAGCGCCGCGACACAACTGGCACGGTCGATCGCGCTGCCATCGGGTTCGCGCGCGTCGATATAGGTGACGCGCGGCTCGGCCCCGTCCTTGGGGTAGAGATAGGCGTCGAGGACGCAGAAGCGGCCCTGATATTGCAGCTTGCGCGCGGTCCCCTCGCGCACATCGGCATCGGCCGTGCCGAACAGCTTGGTCAGCCCGGCGGCGTCCTGCCCCAGCACCCGCTCCAGCCCGACGCTGGTATAGGGCACCGGCACCGGGACCATGCCGCCGGTGCGGACCGGCGCGGCGGTCTGCGGTACGGTACAGCCCGCCAGCGCGATCGGGGGCAGCAGCATCAGCGCGAATGGGCGGTTCATGCCTTACGTCTCATGTGAAAGAAATGGGTCGCCATGCTCGCCCCCAGGACGGGGGCCAGCAGGTTCACCCCCGGAACCACGAACAGGGCGGCGGCGGCAAGCCCCAACAGGAAGCGCGCGGGTCCGGTCGCCTTGCGCCAGCGACGCATGGCGGCCCGGTCCATGTGCCGCGCCGCCACCATGTCGCCCAGATCACGCGCAAGCAGCCAGCCATTGACGACCAGAAAGGCCGCCGCCGTACCCACCCCGGTCGCCAGCAGGACGATATAGAGCGGCAGGAGGATCAGGTTGATCGCGATCACGCGCCCCGCCGACCCCAGGCCCATGGCGACCCCGCGCGCGAAGGGCACCGGCCGCGCGCTTGCCAGCCGGTCGGGATAATGGCGGGCCTCGACCGCGGCGACGATGTCGTCGGCGAACAGGCCGACCACCGCGACCGCCACCGCCCGAAAGGCGAGCCAGAAGGCCAGCAGTTCGACCACCACGATCAGCGCCGCCGACCATTCGCCCGCCTGCGCCCCCAGCCACCCGCTCAGCGCCGCGCGCACGCCCCACCACAAAGCGATCCCGGCGCCCGCGAACAGGGCGAGCGTGACCGCCAGCGAGCGAAACAGCACGCGGCGGATCGCAGGATCGCCAAGCTGGGCCAGCGACAGGAAAAAGGCGCGGATCATGGCGTCGGGAATGGCGCGGGGCCAAGGCTCGAGTCAATGCGCGGCGGCGTCCGCGCCTCCCTTGCGCGGGGGTAGCGCGCTGACTAGGGCGGCGGCATCACAGCTTTTTCCCGGAGTCCCTTTCTTGACCAACCCCACTTACGACGTGGTGGCGATCGGCAATGCCATCGTCGACATCCTCAGCCCGGCCGAAGATGACTTCATCGCCGAAAACGGCATGACCAAGGGCGCGATGCAACTGGTCTTCTCCCCCGAAGAGGCCGATGCGCTTTATGCCAAGATGGGGCCGGGGCGCGAGATTTCGGGCGGCTCGGCGGCCAATACGCTGGCGGGGATCGCGGCGCTGGGCGGCAAGACCGCGTTCATCGGCCAGGTCGCCGACGACCAGCTGGGTGAGGTCTTCGCGCATGACATCCGGGCGGCGGGCGTCCGCTACGACACGCCGGTCCGCGCCGGACAGCCGACGACGGGCCGCTGCATGATCTTTGTCAGCCCCGACGGGCAGCGGACGATGAACACCTTCCTGGGCGCGTCGCATTACCTGCCTGCCCAGGCGCTTGACCGCGCGCTGATCGCCGATGCCGCCTATCTCTATATCGAGGGCTATCTCTGGGATCCCGAAGAGCCGCGCGCCGCGATGCGCGCCGCGATCCAGGTCGCGCGCGAGGCGGGTCGCAAGATCGCCTTCACCGCCTCGGCCGAGTTCGTCATCGACCGTCATCGCGCCGATTTCCATGCGCTGATCGATGCCGGGCTGATCGACGTGATCTTCGCCAACGAGACCGAGATCGTCGCGCTGACCGAGACGGCGGATGTCGAGGCGGCGATCGCCTTCCTGAAGGACAAGGTCGAGACGCTGGTCGTCACGCTTGCCGAAAAGGGCGCGCTGGCGGTGCGCGGCGACGAGCGCGTGACCGTGCCCGCCCAGTCGGTGGACAAGGTGGTCGACACGACGGGCGCGGGCGACCTGTTCGCGGCGGGCTTCCTCCATGGGCAGACGCATGGCCGCGACCTGCAGGCCTCGCTGACCCTGGGCGCCGTCTGCGCGGCCGAGATCATCAGCCATTTCGGCGCGCGGCCGCAGGTCGATCTGAAGGCGCTCGCCGCCAGCCTGTAATCCGCCATCCGCCCCCGGGCCTTGGCCTGGGGGAATGGCAGCACCCCAAACAGAAAGGGCCGGAGGATCGCTCCTCCGGCCCTTTTCCATGGTCGTGAAACCGATCAGCGATCGAGCGGCCGGGCGACCTCCGGCTGCATAGCGGGGTCCTCGACCACGTCGATGATGCCGCGCCCGACATGGCTGCGCTTGCGGCTGTAGAGGAAGTAGATCAGCAGGCCGACCGCACCCCAGCCCGGCAGGACCAGGATCGCGATCAGCGGCAGCGAGAAGTACAGATAGGCGCACCCGATCATCGCGGCGGGGGCGACGATCCACACGGCGGGGGTGCGGAAGGGGCGCTTGCGGCCCGGATCGGTCCGGCGCAGCACCATCACCGACAGCGCCACCATGAAGAAGGCGAACAGCGTGCCCGAGTTGGAATAGTCGGCCAGCTTGCCGACCGGCAGGAAGGCCGAGGCGATGGTCGCGGCGATGCCGGTGACGATCGTCACGACGTGCGGGGTCCGATAGCGCGGATGCACCGAGGCGAGCTTTTCGGGCAGCAGGCCGTCGCGCGCCATGGTGAAGAACACGCGGGTCTGGCCGAACATCATCATAAGCACGACCGAGGGCAGCGCCAGCGTGGCGGCCAGGCCGATCAGGTTGCCGATCTTTTCCCAGCCGATGGTGCGCAGCACATGCGCCAGCGCCTCGCGCGAGCAGGACAGCGGCTCGGCCGCGCCGCCCGCGACGATCGCCTTGCAGCGATCGGCCAGTTCCGAGGTACCCGGCGACAGCAGGACGCCCGCGGCGTCCCGCACCGGCTGCGCGCCCAGCGGCGATCCGATCGCGCCCGCCGATACCAGCAGGTAGAAGATGGTGCAGAACAGCAGCGAGGCGATCAGGCCGATCGGCACGTTGCGCTGCGGATTCTTGGTTTCCTCGGCGGCGGTGGATACCGCGTCGAAGCCGACATAGGCGAAGAAGATCGACGCCGCCGCCCCCGCGACGCCGGTCAGTCCGGTCGGCATGAAGGGTTCGAAATGCGCGCCGTTCATGACCGGCACCGACAGCGCGATGAACAGGGTCAGCGCGGCGACCTTGATCGCGACCAGGATCGCGTTGACGCGCGCGCTCTCGGTCGTGCCGACGACGAGCAGCCAGGTGACCAGCAGCGAGATGATGACGGCGGGCAGGTTGATGTAACCGCCCGAGGAGGGGCCGTTGACCCATTCCATCGGTATGTCGATGCCCAGCAGGTTGCGGATCTGCCCCACCACATAACCCGACCAGCCGACCGCGACGGCGGACGCGCCGACCGCATATTCCAGGATCAGCGCCCAGCCGACCATCCAGGCGAGCAATTCGCCCATGACCGCATAGGTATAGGTATAGGCCGACCCCGCGACCGGCACCATCGAGGCCAGCTCAGAATAGCACAGCGCCGCCACCGCGCAGACGAAACCCGCCAGCACGAAGGACAGCATCATGCCCGGCCCCGCCTTTTGCGCGGCTTCGGAGGTGAGGACGAAGATGCCCGTGCCGATGACGGCGCCGATGCCCAGCATGGTCAGCTGGAACGCGCCTAGCGATCGTTGCAGCCCCTTCTTCTCAGCGGTCGCCAGAATGGCGTCCAGAGGCTTAACGCGCCCGAAAATCATGAATGTCCAATCCCCCCAAGGGAAGGGCCGCCCCGACAGGGGGCGCACCCGGCGTTCGGTGAATGATCCGGGAAGTTAGCTGCAATTTTATTACGCGCAATCCCTAAGACGCAGCCGATGCGGTCAGGGGAGGAGAAAGGCGTGCGTTTAAAGCCCCTGTCCCGGCAGGAGGAGGGGCAAGTGGCCCGGTCAGCGGGCCAGCATCGGGCCGAGCGGCTTGCCCGCCAGGATATGGACGTGGAGGTGGGGCACTTCCTGCCCGGCGTCCGGGCCGATATTCGCCAGCAGGCGGTAACCCGGCGCCACCGCGCCCGCCTCGCGTGCGACATGGCCGACCGCGCGGACGAAGCCCGTAATCTCCGCCTCGCTGGCGCGCGCCGAGAAATCGTTCCACGACACATAGGGGCCGCGCGGGATCACCAGAATATGCGTCGGGGCGTGCGGCGCGATGTCGTGGAATGCGACCGCCCATTCATCCTCATAGACGCGCTTCGAGGGGATTTCGTCGCGTAGGATCTTCGCGAAGATATTCTGGTCGTCATAGGGAAGCGTGGCGTCGATCGGCATGATAATCTCCGGGGGATCAGCGCGCGCGCGCGGCCTTTTCGTCGTGACCCGATATGCCCTCGCGCCGCGCGAGTTCGGCCCGGACATCGTCCAGCGACAGCCCCGCATCGGTCAGCAGCACGATCAGGTGGAAGAGCAGGTCGGCGGCCTCGGACACGATCTTGTCGGGCTGCGCCATGGCGGCGATGACGGTTTCCACCGCTTCCTCGCCCAGCTTCTGCGCGATTTTGGGCCGCCCCTTGGCGAACAGGCTGGCGGCGTAGGAAGTGGCGGCGTCGCCCTCGTCCCGGCGCGCGCGGATCGTGGCTTCGAGGCGGTCGAGCATGTCCATGGCGGCGTGGGTGGCGCAGGCGGCGGGCGGCGTCAATCCTTGCGATTCCGGCGACGCAGCGCACGCCGCAAAAACCAGATCGCGCCGATCGCAAAGACGAACAGCGCGATGTCCGACAACTCGGGATGGCTGCGCGGGCGGACGACGCCGCTATGGCCATTGGCCGAGGTCATGATGACGAGTGGCATGGGGGATGTTTAGCAGCCCGCTCGGCGGCGGTCATCGGGGGAGATTCCCACGCGAGGCTGCGAAGGTTTTTGGTTCGCGCGGAGGCGCGGAGGCGCGGAGGGTTTCGATTTGGGGCGGGCGCTGGCCCGTGCCCCCGATGTGGGAAGGTCTCCCGCCCGAAAGCGATGGCTCCGCAACCCCACCTCCGTTCAGCCTGAGCGAAGTCGAAGGCCACGGGAGTCCGGCGTGCCAAAGGGCAAAGCGGGGCTGCCGCGTGACCAATCTCTCCGCGCCTCCGCGCGAACCAAAAAACCTTCGCGGCTTCGCGGCTTCGCGTGAACCTCATGAACCCAGACCTGTGAACCTGCTTCGCGCAAGCGGTTGGTCCGCATCCTCCTACGGTTCGGAATGGCTGTGCGGGCGGACGCCGCCGTTAGGGGCGTTGGCCGGGGTCAGGATGGCAAGTGGCCTGGGGGCGCAGCTCTGTTCGGCGGCGGTCATCGGAGAGAGATTTTCACGCGAAGACGCGAAGCCGCGAAGATTTTTTTGGTTCGCGCAGAGGCGCGGAGGCGCGGAGGGTTTCGATTTGGGGCGGGCGCTGGCCCGCGCTTCGAATGTGGGAAGGTCTCCCGATCGAAAGCGATGACTCCGCAACCCCTCCGTTCAGCCTGAGCGAAGTCGAAGGCCACGGGAATCCGGCGCGGCAAAGGGCAGGACGTGCGCTTCGACTTCGCTCAGCGCGAACGGGAGACGGGATCGGTCGAAGGTGCACCAAGCCGACCGCCCGGAAACCAAATCTTCCGCGTCGTCGCGCGAACCTCAATGCGCCCGAACCGGCACCCCCGCCGCCGCGAGCGCGCGGTGGGCGTCCGCGATCGACGCATCGCCGAAATGGAAGATCGATGCCGCCAGCACCGCCGAGGCATGGCCGTCGCGCACGCCCGCGACCAGATCGTCCAGCCCGCCGACGCCGCCCGACGCCACGACCGGCACGCTGGTCCGGTCGGCGATGGTGCGGATCAGGTCGAGGTCGTAGCCGCCCCGCGTTCCGTCGCGGTCCATGGAGGTGACGAGCAACTCGCCCGCGCCCAGTTCTGCCAGGCGCAGCGCGTGCTCCACCGCATCGATGCCGGTCGCGCGCCGTCCGCCATGAGTGAACACCTCCCAGCCATCGGCCGTCCGCCGCGCATCGACGCTGGCGACGCAGCACTGGCTGCCGAATCGCTCGGCAATGTCCGAGACGACTTCTGGGCGGCTGACTGCGGCGGAGTTGACCGCCACCTTGTCTGCGCCTGCCAGCAGCAGCGCCCGCGCATCCTCCGTCGTGCGCACCCCGCCGCCGACGGTCAACGGCATGAAGCACACCGCCGCCGTCCGCCGCACCACGTCCAATATGGTGCCGCGCGCCTCATGGCTGGCGGTGATGTCGAGGAAGCACAGCTCGTCCGCCCCGGCCGCGTCATAGGCGCGTGCCTGCTCGACGGGATCGCCCGCATCGATCAGGTCGACGAAGTTGACGCCCTTGACCACGCGCCCGTTGGCGACGTCGAGGCAGGGGATGACGCGCGCCCGGACGGTCATGCGGCCGCCGCCACCGACAGCGCCGCCGCCAGATCGAGCCGCCCGTCATAGAGCGCGCGGCCGGTGATGACGCCTTCGACCCCGTCCTGATGATGAAGCGCCAGCATATGGATATCGCCGATCCCCGCCACGCCGCCGCTGGCGATCACCGGGATGCGCACTGCGCGGGCCAGATCGACGGTCGCGGGCACGTTGCAGCCCTTGAGCAGACCGTCACGGCCCACATCGGTAAAGAGCAGCGACGCGACGCCCGCATCCTCGAACCGGCGCGCCAGATCCTCGACCGACACGTCCGACACGTCCGCCCAGCCGCGCGTCGCGACCATGCCGTCCTTGGCATCGACCGCGACGACGATGCCGCCCGGATAGGCCCTGGCCATGTCGCGCACGAAGTCGGGATTCTCCAGCGCCGCGGTGCCGATCACCACGCGCGAGACGCCCAGGTCGAACCAGCGCTCGACATTCTGAGGGTTACGGATGCCGCCGCCCAGCTGGACGTGACCGGGAAAGGCTTTGACGATCGCCTGCACCGCCTCGCCATTGACCGACTCGCCTGCAAAGGCGCCGTCGAGGTCGACGACGTGCAAATGCTGCGCCCCCGCCTCGGCGAACAGCATCGCCTGATGGGTGGGATCGTCGCCGTACACGGTCGCGCGGTCCATATCGCCCTCGGCCAGACGCACCACTTGGCCGCCCTTCAGGTCGATGGCGGGGAAGACGATCAGGCTCACGGATGCCACTCCAGGAAACGTGTGAGGAAGGAGAGGCCATAACGCTGGCTCTTCTCGGGGTGGAATTGCGCGCCGACCACCGTGTCGCGACCAATCGCGGCGGTGACGGGGCCTGCGTGGTCGGTGGTCGCCAGCACATGCTCGCCGGTAAAGGCAAAACTGTGGAGGAAATAGGCCTCGCCCGGCACGATTAGCGGGTGGTCGCGCAAGGGGCGGACATCGTTCCAGCCCATATGCGGGACCTTCGCCGCCGGATCGGCCGGGGTGAGTCGCGCGACCCGGCCGGGAATCCAGCCCAGGCCGCGATGCTCGCCCATCTCCTCGCCCGTGTCGGCGAGCAGCTGCATACCAACGCAAATGCCCAGAAAGGGGCGGGCGCGGGTAAGGGCGGCCTCGCGCAGCACCTCTTCCAGCCCGTCGACCGCGCGCAGATTGGCCGCGCATGCGCCGAATGCGCCGACGCCCGGCAGCACGATCCGGTCGGCCTTGGCGATCACATCGGGGTCGGCGGTGATGACGACATCGCTCGCCCCCGCCGCGCGCAGGGCATTGTCGACCGAGTGGAGATTGCCCGACTCGATGTCGATCAGCGCCAGCGTCACAACATGCCCTTGGTCGAGGGGATGGCGTCGGCCTTGCGCGGGTCGATCTCGACCGCCATCCGCAGCGCACGGGCCAGGCCCTTGAACACGCTCTCGGCGATGTGATGGTTGTTGTGGCCGTGCAGCAGCTCGACGTGCAGCGTGATGCCCGCCTCCTGCGCGAAGCTGTGGAACCAGTGCTCGATCATCTCGGTCTGGAGCGTGCCCAGCATCGGGTTCGTGAACGGCACCTTCCACACCAGCCAGGGCCGCCCCGAAATGTCGAGCGCGGTGCGGGTCAGCACCTCGTCCATCGGCGACAGCGCCTCGCCATAGCGATAGATGCCGCGCTTGTCGCCCAGCGCCTTGGCAAAGGCCTGTCCGATCGCCAGCGCGCTGTCCTCGGTCGTGTGGTGTCCGTCGATATGCAGGTCGCCCTCGACCTTGACCGACAGGTCGATCAGCGAATGCCGCGACAGCTGGTCGAGCATATGGTCGAGAAAGCCGATGCCGGTGGCGTTCTGATAGACGCCGGTGCCGTCGAGATTGACGGTGACGTCGATGACGGTTTCCGCGGTGGCGCGGTGGACGGAGGCGGTGCGCATGGCCCCTCCCTTAAACACCTATCCGTCCCATGCAATCTTGACCCGCGATCAAAGGCCGCTAGTCCATGGGCCATGACCGAAGGATTGCCCGACAGCCTCATCCCCTATGACGACATCGTGCAGGAGGCCCTGCGCGCCGTGGTGGGGCGTGTACTCGGCCCGGTGGCGGAGACGGGGCATCTGCCCGGCACCCACCATTTCTACATCACCTTCAAGACCCAGGCGCCGGGCGTCGACATCCCGCAGCGGCTGGTCGAGCGATTCCCGGACGAAATGACCATCGTCCTCCAGAATCGGTTCTGGGACCTGACGGTGGACGAGAATCGCTTCTCGGTGGGGCTCAGCTTCAACCAGGTGCCGTCGAAGCTGGTGATTCCCTATTCGGCGATCACCCGCTTCCACGACCCGGAAGTGCAGTTCGAGCTGGGCTTCCATGTCGCCGACGATCCCCAGGGCGATCCCGATCCGCACGATTCGGCCGAGAATGACGAGCCGGTCGCCAAGCCGGTCGAGGACGGCAGCAACGTCGTCGCGGTGGATTTTAAGCGGAAGAAGTAAAGCGGAAGCGGAGAAGGACGAGACCCTTCTCCCTCTCCCCCTCGGGGAGAGGGCCGGGGTGAGGGGCTGGGGCTGGGCCTGCACTCCGCCTGTCTTGCCAAGCCCCAACCCCTCACCCAACCCTCTCCCCGGAGAGGAGAGGGCTTGATATTCACCGGGAACCCATTCCCTATCCGGTGAGTCCCTAGCCCATGACCCAGACCCCCACCGCTACCCGCACCGAAACCGATTCGATCGGCCCGATCGAAGTCCCCGCCCATGCCTATTGGGGCGCGCAGACCGAGCGGAGCCTCGAGAACTTCCCCTTTGGCACGCGCGAGCAGATGCCGATCGGCATCGTCCATGCGCTGGCCATCGTCAAAAAGGCCGCCGCGCGAATCAATCGCGGGCACGGGCTGGCGGCGGAGAAGGCCGACGCGATCGAGGCGGCGGCGCAGGAGGTGATCGACGGGCGGCATGACGACCAGTTCCCGCTGGTCATCTGGCAGACCGGCTCGGGCACCCAGTCCAACATGAACGCCAATGAGGTGATTGCGGGCCGCGCCAATGAAATCCTGACCGGCACGCGCGGCGGCAAGAGCCCCGTCCACCCCAATGACGATGTGAATCGCGGCCAGTCGTCCAACGACACCTTCCCGACCGCGCTGCACGTCGCCGCCGCGCTGGCCGTGACGCGGCAGCTTTATCCCGCGCTCGACCGGCTGCACGCCGCGCTCGATGCCAAGGCAAAGGAATGGGATTCGATCGTCAAGATCGGCCGCACCCATTTGCAGGACGCGACCCCGCTGACGCTGGGCCAGGAATTTTCGGGTTATGTCCAGCAGTTGGCCAATGCCCGCGCCCGGATCGAGGGGACGCTCCACCGCAATATCCTGCCGCTGGCGCAGGGCGGTACGGCGGTCGGCACCGGGCTGAACGCCCCCCATGGCTTTGCCGAGGCGATCGCCGCCGAGATCGCCGAGGCGACCGGGCTCGACTTCGTCACCGCGCCCAACAAGTTCGAGGCGCTGGCGAGCAATGACGGGCTGGTCGATCTGCACGGCACCTTGAATGTCCTCGCCGTGGCGCTGACCAAGATCGCCAACGACATCCGCCTGCTGGGTTCGGGCCCGCGCTCGGGACTGGGCGAGCTGGAGCTTCCGGCCAACGAACCGGGCAGCTCGATCATGCCGGGCAAGGTCAACCCGACCCAGAACGAGATGCTGACCATGGTCGCCGCGCAGGTGATCGGCAACAATGCCGCCGTCACGGTCGGCGGGCTACAGGGTCATCTCGAACTCAATGTGTTCAAGCCGTTGATCGGTGCGAATGTGCTGCGTTCGATCCATTTGCTGTCGGTCGGCATGGAGAGTTTCGCCGAGCGCACCATCGATGGCATGACGGTCAATCGCGACCGGATCACCGAATTGCTCGACCGCTCGCTGATGCTGGTGACCGCGCTCGCGCCTGAGATCGGCTATGACAATGCCGCCAAGATCGCCAAGCATGCGCATCACAAGGGGCAGACGCTGAAGGAGGCCGGGCTGGAACTGGGGCTGGTCGACGAAGCGACGTTCGACCGGGTGGTGCGGCCGGAGTTGATGCTGGGTCGGTGAGCTGAGGGGGCATGGCCTTCGACGTCTCTCGGACCGAGCGCGGTCGAAGGCCAAGAGGAATCCGTCCCCGATCCTACCCCTTGGCCGGATAGGCGGGCAAGGCGAGCCGATAGCGGATCGCCGCCCCGCGCAGGGCGAATCCTGCCAGCGCGGCGATCGGCCCCGCCCCCGGCACGCCGAGCGCGCTGAGCAGCACATAGCTGGTCGAGGCCAGCGCGGCGGCGGTGACGTAGAGTTCGGGCCGCATCAGGATCGACGGCTCCCCCGCGATCACGTCGCGGATGATGCCGCCGACACAGGCCGACACCACCCCCAGCATCGCGGCCGGGATCGGCGAGATGCCATAGCCGCTGGCCTTGGCCGCGCCATAGACGGCATAGGCCGCCAGCCCCACCGCGTCGAACCAGTCGAGTGCGCTGCCCCGCCACCAGCGCGCGGGCGTCGCCCAGACCGCGACGGCGGCGACCAGGCAGACGAGCGGCACGCGCGGATCATGCACCCAGAAGACCGGCGCATTGATCAGCAGGTCGCGTAGCGTGCCTCCGCCGACCCCGGTGATCAGCGCGAAGAAGACCAGCGTCACCATCGTCTGGCGATGCCGGGCCGCGGCCAGCGCGCCCGACACGGCAAAGACGGCCAGGCCCGCCAGGTCGAGCCAGGGCATGACGGCGGGCAGCATGGCGGTCGGTTCGGGCAGCATCGTGCGACCCTAGAGCGACGGGCCGGGGTCGGAAAGGGTAAGGCGAAGATGAATGCGGCGTTATCTCATGTTCATGCAACGGACAGTAGAATGCGGACGTTACGGCATCAGATCAAATTGGAAGGATATATCTCATGCGCAAATTGATGCTTGCTTTGGGCTGCACCGCCATGGTCGTCCCCTCGCTGGTCCTGCCGGCCACCGCCGCCGATGCGCAGCGCCGCTACAAGTATCGCGAATGGCGTGACGATCGCGGCCGTGTCCGCTGCCGCAAGCCGGACGGCACCACCGGCCTGGTCGTCGGCGGCGTCGCGGGTGCGCTGCTGGGCCGCACGATCGACACACGTGGCGATCGCACGCTGGGTACGCTGGGCGGTGCCGCCGTGGGCGCGCTGGCCGGTCGCGAGATCGAGCGCGGCACGAGCAATCGCCGCTGCCGCTGATCCGACGGCACATCGGGCTCTCAAAGGGGCGTCACCTGCGGGTGGCGCCCTTTTTCGTGGCCGGGCGGGGAGGGCGCCTGTCCCTCCGGTGAACGGCAAGTAGTTTTCGGTTCACGCAACAGTTTGAAAGATAACGGGTTTTATCGGCATCATCATCGGGAGTTGAGTTATGCGTTTCGCTCTGTTGTCGGTTGCCATGGCCGCCACCGTATTTGCCGCCCTGCCTGCCGAAGCGCAGCGCAATGGTTGGGAAGCGCGGCAGGAATATCACGAAGACGTTCGCGACGCGCGCCGGGACTATAATCGCGACGTCCGCAACGCCGATTCGCGCCGGGATATTCGGGACGCCCGTCGCGAATATCGCGAGGATGTGCGCGATGCGCGCAAGGATTATCGCCGCGACATGCGCAACGTCCGCTGGCGCAACTACGACTATAACCGGTTCGAGCCGGGCCAGCGCGGCTATTATCCCGAGCGCTATTATCGCGACGGCCGCTTTTATCAGCCGCGTACGCTCGGTCGCAACGACCGCATCTATCGCGGCATGAACGGGCGCTATTATTGCCGCCGCAACGACGGCACCACGGGTCTGGTCATCGGCGGCCTGGCGGGCGGCGCGCTGGGCAATGTGATCGCGGGCGGCGGTTCGCGGCTGCTGGGCACGGTGATCGGTGCGGGTGGCGGCGCGCTGCTGGGGCGGCAGATCGACCGCGGTCAGGTCCGCTGCCGCTGATCGGGCGGCCCGGACGTCAGGACGGCCCGGCGGGGACACCCGCCGGGCCGTTTTGCCATCAGATCAGGCCGCCGCCCAGCATCAGGCGCAGGCCGAAGATCAGGATCAGGATCAGGTTGAGGTTCCGCCCGCTGCTGCGCGACGACAGCGCGCCGATCGCCGCGCCGACGATCGCGATGGGGATGACGAACCAATAGCCCCAGGCGAAGAAGGGCAGGAACGGCACGATCCCGAGCAGAAGCGCGACGAGGCCGATGACGATCGAGAACAGGTTCAGCATGGAATCAAGATGGAGACCGGCCATGCGATTCACAAGTCGTAGCGAAGCTCATCCCGTCACGGGACGGCGGCGGCGGGCGCGTTAACGACCGGCTGGGATCGTCATGCTAGGGGTGACGCCATGATTGCCGTGTCGCCGCGAATCCTGATCCCGCTTGTTTGTCTGCTACTTGCCGCCTGTGGCGGCGGCGCGTCCGACGACGATGCGCAGCTGAACGCGCTCGACAACGAACTGGCCGCGATGAACGACGGCAGCCCGGCGCGCGATCCGCAGCTTCGCGAGGCGCTGGCGGGGCAGATCATGGTCGATCCCGGCCTGACCCAGAGCGCCAACGCCAATGCGGTGCGCCCGCCGAATCGCCCCGTGACCGACCAGCTTCCCGCGATGCCGCCGCCCGCCGATCCGGTCGATGCGCGCACCCTGAAGGCCGCGCCCGCGCCGACGCGCGACTGCCCCGAATGCCGTGCCTCGACCAAGGCCTACACGCTGGCTGCGCTGGCGGGGCAACAGGCGCGCAATGCCGGGTGTCTGTCGGGCCTGCGTTATGCGGCGGGCTGGGCCGGGCGATTGCCGGGGGCCTTCGCACTCTATCCGGGCAGCCGGCTGGCGGAGGCGGCGGGCAACGACGCCCCTGGCTGCGGCTTGCGTATCGTCAGCTTCCGCGCCGGGGGCGGGGTGGGCAAGGTCGTCGACTATTATTACACCCGCGCCGTCCAGGCGGGCTATACCGCCGAGCACAAGATGGACGGGACTCAGCATGTCCTGGGCGGCACGCGCGGCGAGGCGGCCTATATCCTCTATGCGACCCCCCGCGCGGAGGGCGGCAGCGATGTCGATCTGGTGGTCAAGGGCGGCTGATCGCTTGTCCTTTGCGCATCGCGCGGGGTTGCGCTAGGGAAAGCGGATTATGTCACCGCTTCTTCTCGTGATGCTGGGCGGCGCGCTGGGCTCGGGGGGACGGTATTTGACGGGGCGGGTGCTGACCGATGCACTCGGCCCCGGTTTTCCGTTCGGCACGCTGGCGGTCAACTGGATCGGATGTCTCGCCATGGGCGTACTGGCCGGGGTGCTGGCGCGCATGGGGGGCAGCGAAGGCTGGCGGCTGTTTCTGGGCGTCGGGGTGCTGGGGGGCTATACGACCTTCTCGGCCTTTTCGCTGGATACCATCACGCTGATCGAGCGGGGGCAGGGGGCGATGGCGCTGGGTTATGTCGCGCTGTCATTATTGGGTTCGCTGGCCGCGCTGTGGGCGGGGCTATGGATGACGAGGATTTTCGCATGACGGACTTTGTCCGCCAATTCACGGTCGGCTATGACGATGACGGCATCCGGCTGGATCGCTGGTTCAAGCGGCATCTGCCCGACACCAGCTTCACCACCGTCGCCAAATGGGCCCGCACCGGCCAGCTGCGCGTCGACGGCGCGCGCGCCACGCCCGGCGACCGGATCGTCGCGGGCCAGGTCCTGCGTGTCCCGCCCGCCGAGCCCGCCCCCGCCGAAAGCAGCAAGCCGACGATGCGGCCGCGCAACATCCTGTCCGAGGACGAGGAGTCGTTCGCGCGCGAGATGGTGATCCACAAGGACCGCGACGCGCTGGTCCTGAACAAGCCGCCGGGCCTGGCGACGCAGGGGGGGACCAAGACGACCACCCATGTCGACGGCCTGCTCGACGCGCTGCAATTCGAGGCGGAGGGGCGGCCCAAGCTGGTCCACCGGCTGGACAAGGACACTTCGGGCGCGTTGCTCGTAGCGCGCAATGCGCGCGCGGCGGCGTTCTTCGCCAAGGCATTTTCGGGGCGGACCGCCAAGAAGATCTACTGGGCGCTGGTCGTCGGCGTCCCCTCGATCGAGGACGGCACGATCGAGCTGCCCATCGCCAAGCAGCCGGGTACCGGCGGCGAAAAGATGCATGTCGACGAGGAGAATGGCCAGGCGGCGCGCTCGCGCTACCGGGTGATCGAGCGGGCGGGCAATCGCTGCTGCTGGGTCGAGCTGCAACCGTTCACCGGCCGCACCCACCAGCTGCGCGTGCACATGGCGGCGATCGGGCATCCGATCGTCGGCGACGGCAAATATGGTGGCGCGGCGGCGTTCCTGACCGGCGGGATCAGCCGCAAGATGCACCTGCACGCCCGGCGCATCCGGGTCGACCATCCCGATGGCGGCCGCATCGACCAGACCGCCGAACTGCCCAGCCACTTCGCCGAATCGATGAACCAGCTGGGCTTCGACGAGATTCGCGGCGACGTCCTGCCCCAGGACGAGGATCGCGGGCCCCCGCCCAAGGACGTGCTGAAGCAGCGCGCCAAGGCGCACGCCAAGCAATATCGCAAGGAACGCCGCGGCGAACGGCGCGGCCGGGGTTCGCGTTCGTAAACGCCTGCGGCAAAACAAGGTCTGCCAATAATGTGGAAAGCCCCGCCGACCCAGGGTCGACGGGGCTCTTCCTTGTCACGGCGGAGGGCGTGTGCCCTCCGCCTTCGCGATTAACGGCAATAGCCGGGATTGTTCGACTTTTCGATCGCGTGACCGGCCAGCGCACCCGCGCCGCCGCCCAGGATCGTGCCGAGCGTCCGGTCGCCGCGCGTGTCGATCGTCCGGCCCAGCAGGCCGCCCGCGATCGCGCCGACGATGGTGCCGGTGGTGCCGCTGTTGCAGCGCTGCGGACCACGGTTGTAATAGCCGCGGTCATAGCCGCCGCGACGGTCGTAATAGCCACGGTCATAGCGCGGGCCACGGTTGTAGCCGTCATAATAGGCATCGCCATAGGCGCGCTCATAGCGGTCGCCATAATAACGCTGCGCCGAGGCGGCGGTCGGAACCATCGCCGTTGCGCCGACGGCAAGGGCAGCGGCTGCGAGCGAGAGCTTCTTGAACATCGTCTTCTCCCTTGATCTTCAATCCGGCGGCGAAGGGACCAATCCCGTCGTCGTTGATGCTCTTCTGCCCGATTCGCCATGATGCGATGCTGAATGCGTTTGTTAGCTATCGTTCATGGACGAGGGCGCTTCCCCCGCCGCGACCTTGCCGATAGGACGGGCCGATGACGCGCCCGCGCCTTGCCCTGTTCGATTGCGACGGCACCCTTGTCGACAGCCAGGCCAATATCTGCCTTGCCGCCGTCGAGGCGTTCGCCCTGTCCGGCCTCACCCCACCGCCCGCACCGGCAATTCGCCGGATCGTCGGGCTGAGCCTGGTCGAGGCGATGCGCGTGCTCGCCCCCGACCAGCCTGACAAGGCGCATCACCGGCTGGCGAGCGATTACAAGGCGGCGTTCTTCCGCCTGCGCACCGAAGGCGCGATGGCGCCCGAGCCGCTGTTCGACGGCATCCCCGCGCTGCTCGACCATCTGGCGGCGGAGGGGTGGCTGATGGGCGTGGCGACCGGCAAGTCGGACCGGGGGCTTGCCCGCGTGCTGGCCGAACATGGCCTGGCGCATCATTTCGTCACGTTGCAGACCGCCGACCGGCACCCCTCGAAGCCCGATCCCGCGATGGTCTTCGCCGCCATGGCCGAGACGGGGGTGGCCGCGGCGGACGTGGCGATGATCGGCGATACGAGTTTCGACATGGCGATGGGCAAGGCGGCGGGCGCCTTCGCGGTCGGCGTGGCCTGGGGATATCATGACGTGCACGAACTGGTGAATGCGGGCGCGCAGGTCGTCGCGCAGGACGTGGCCGATCTGCCTGCGCTGCTGGTGCGGGCATGAGCGCCGATAGCCGCGCGCGGCGGCACTGGTTCATCATCACGGGCGTCCGCCTGATCGGCGTGGCGGGGGCGCTGTTCGGCATCGTGCTGGCCTCGCGCGGGGTGGCGTGGCCGCAAAAGGCGCTGGGCGTCGCCATCGTCCTGTCGGCCTTGGCGATGATCGCGGTCGTGCCTGCCGGACTGGCGCATCGCTGGCGGAGTGGTGCGGAATGAAGCGGTTCTGGACGAATGTCGGCGTCGATGCTGATCGGGTGGTCCGGCTGGACGATCGGCCGGTGCGCACGCCGGGCCGGGCGCCGCTGGCCTTGCCGACGCCCGCGCTGGCCGAGGCCGTGGCGGGGGAATGGCGCGCGGTCGAGGAGACGGTGGACCCGCGCGCCATGCCGTTGACCGGGCTGGCCAATGCCGCGATCGACCGGATCGGCGCGGACCCGGCGCCCTTTGCGCAGGGGCTGGCGCGCTACGCCGAAACCGACCTGCTCTGCTACCGCGCCGACTCGCCGCCCGAGCTGGTCGAGCGGCAGGACCGGGTGTGGAACCCGCTGCTCGACTGGGCCCGCGATCGCTACGACGTGCACTTCACGCTGGTGAGCGGGATCATGCACCGGCCCCAGCCCGATGCGACGGTCGATCGGCTGGCGCAGGCGGTGGCGGCGCTGGATGCCTTCCGGCTGGCGGCGCTGTCGCCGGTGGTGACGATCACCGGCTCGCTGGTCTTGGCGCTGGCGCTGCTGGAGGGCGCGGCGGAGCCCGATGCGGTGTGGATCGCCGCGCATGTCGACGAGGATTTCCAGGCCGAGATTTGGGGCGAGGACTATCTCGCCATCGAGGCGCGCGACGGCAAAAGACGCGAGTTCGACGCGGCGGTACGGTTTCTGGCGGCGCTGGGGTAGGGGCGTGGGCTTCGACTTCGCTCAGCCTGAACGGGGGTGGGGCGCGAGGCGGGGCCCTTTGCCGGTACGCCGCGCCCTCCGTTCGCACTGAGCGAAGTCGAAGTGCGCGGGACTCGTTTGCGGCCCGGCTTTCGCTTGGGCTTCGACTGCGCTCAGCCTGAACGGGGGTGGAGCACGGGGAGAGGCTCTCTGCTGGCACGCCCGCCCTCCGTTCGCATGGCGCGAAGGCGAAGGGCGCGCCCGGCACCCATCCCGTAGTTACTTCGTGGTCAGCTTCCGGATGAATCCGATCAGCCCGGTCTGGCGCGAGCGCTTCAGCCGTTCGGCCTGGAGGATGGTCTTCACCCCCTGGAAACACTGTTCGACATCGTCATTGACCAGGACATAGTCATAGCCGTCCCAGTGGCTGACCTCATTGGTCGCACGGGCCATGCGCGCGTCGATCACCGCCACCGAGTCGGTCGCGCGGCGTTCGAGTCGCTGGCGCAGTTCCTCCATCGAGGGGGGGAAGATGAAGACGCGGACCACGTCGCCGCCCGCAATCTGGAACAGCTGCTGCGCGCCCTGCCAGTCGATGTCGAACAGCACGTCCTTGCCGGCCGCCAGCATCGCCTCGACCTGTGCGCGCGGCGTGCCGTAGCGATTGTCGAAGACATGCGCCCATTCCAGGAACTCGTCATTCGCCACCATGTGGCGGAATTGCTCGAGATCGACGAAGTGATAGTCCTTGCCGTCCTCTTCGCCGGGACGGATCGGACGGGTCGTCGCCGACACCGACATCTGAAGGCCCGCATCGTCCGCCAGCAGCTTGCGCGCGATGGTCGACTTGCCCGCGCCGGAGGGCGAGGACAGCACGAACAACATGCCGCGGCGCTTCAGCTTGTGGGGATCGTCGGGATTGGCGGGCGAATTGGGCATGGCTGCCTTTGACGCACGCCACCGCAGCGCGTCAAGCCATGGCTGACGCGCTGCGACGGGTCGAAGGCGATCGGGCGCGTCAATAGCGCGTGGCGGTCGCCTTGCTGGCCTTGTGGCGGTCATAGGCCTTCTTGGCCGCATAGCCGCCGCCGAGCAGCAAGCCGAGCGGGCCCAGCCGCCGCATGCCGCCCACCGCCAGCGCGCCCAGCGCGGCACCCTTCAGCCCGTCATTGCCTTCGCGACGGCTGACTTCACGCCCGACCAGCGCACCGATGATTCGTCCGATCATTGCACCTCTCCAAAAACCCGGTCCTTGAGCTTGCCCGCGCCGCGCAGCACTGCCCAGCCCACCGCATAGGTGATGGCCAGCGGCAGCACGACCTTCAGGACATTGGCGGTCACCGCGCCGATGATCGCGCCGTCGGCGACGCCATCGTCGCCCGACAGACCGTCGATCGCGGAACCGACCAGCGCGCCGATAGTGGTTGCACCCATTGCTCTGCCCCTCATTGCTCAAGGCAGGAAAAGCGCGGGAGGGGCGATGGGTTCCGTGCGCATCGGCGGTCCTGCGCGCGACGTGATCCTCAGCCCTTGGCCGCGACCTTGGCCTCGATCGCGTCCCAGATCATGGCGGCGACATCGGTGCCGTCGAATTTCTCGATCGCGACGATGCCAGTGGGGGAGGTGACGTTGATCTCGGTCAGCCATTCGCCGCCGATCACGTCGATCCCGACGAACAACAGCCCGCGCCGCTTCAATTCCGGCCCCAGCACCGCGCAGATCTCGCGTTCGCGCGCCGTCAGCTCGGTCTTCTCCGCCGAGCCGCCGACCGCCAGGTTGGAGCGGATCTCACCCTCGCCGGGCAGGCGGTTGATCGCGCCTGCGACCTCGCCGTCGATCAGGACGATCCGCTTGTCGCCCTTCGCCACGGCGGGAAGGAAGGCCTGGACCATATGCGGCTCGCGATACGCGGTGTTGAACACCTCGATCAGCGCGGACAGGTTCGCGCCGTCGCGCCCGACCTTGAAGATCGCCTTGCCGCCATTGCCGTGCAGCGGCTTGATGACGATCTCGCCATGCTGGGCCAGGAACGCGCGCGCCTCGTCCAGCGAACGGGTGACGAGCGTCGGCGGCATGAATTGCGGATAGTCGAGGACGAAGACCTTTTCCGGTGCGTTGCGCACGCTGCGCGGATTGTTGACGACCAGCGTCTTCTCCGCGACCCGCTCCAGCAAATGGGTGGCGGTGATATAGCCCAGGTCGAAGGGCGGGTCCTGGCGCATCAGCACGACATCGGCCTCGTCGCCCAGGTCCAGTTTCACCGGCTCGCCGAAGCCATAATGATCGCCCGCGACCCGCTGCACGGTGACGGGATGCGCCTTGGTCCAGAGATGCCCGTCCGACCAGTTGAGGTCGCCCGCATCATAGTGGAACAGCTTGTGTCCCCGTGCCTGCGCCGACAGCATCAGCGCGAAGCTCGAGTCCCCGGCGATATTGATCTGGTCCATCGGGTCCATCTGGACAGCGACGGTCAGCGGCTTGGACATGGGGAGCGTTCCTTCCTTCGGACGGGTCTTTGGCAGGGGAGGTAATCCTTCGCCCGGCCCCTGTCACCCGCGCGTCACCCGCACCAGGCATTTTCGATGTGACGCGGCCGCGTACCCGGCGCGAGCAGGATGACGTCGATGCGGATATCGTCGCTCGGCCCCGCATAGGTCGCCATCAGGCTTTCCGCCGCCGCCGCGACCCGCGCCAGCCGCCGCTCGTCGATCGCGAAGTCCAATTCCGCGGCGGTCTTGCGCGTCTTGACCTCGACAAAGGCGACCAGCGATCCGCGCCGCGCGATCAGGTCGACCTCCCCCGCAGGCGTGCGGACCCGGCGGTCGAGAATGGTCCAGCCCTTCAGCTGCAGCCACCATGCGGCCAGGCGCTCGCCGCGTCGGCCCGACTCTTCGGCGGCACGGCGGTCCCGGCGGGGGCGAGGCGGAACGAGCGACATGCGCCCCTGCTAACCCATGACCCGGTGGTCAGGCGAGGCTTTCCTCCGGCGATACCAGCCATTCCAGGGCGGATTCGGGCGTTTCGAAGATGCGCAGATAGGGTTGCTTCATCAGGCGCAGGATCTGCTGCCGTGCGATCGCGCTGTTGGTCACCATGCCGATGCGGCTGGCACGCGGGAAATTGCGCATATTGTTGTGCACGACCATGACGGAATCGGACGGCTGGACGCGGATGACGCTCATATCGACGCGCAGGAGATAGCCGGGCACGAAGCCGCTGCGCCAGAAAGCGTCCGTCAGCTCATGGGCATAGCGCGCGGCGATCTCGGGCGTGAACAATCCTGTCCAACGTATGTCCAGCAGGTTGATGTCGTGATGAAAATCGAAGGCGTACATGAGGGAGCGGCTCCTGGCCCCGCCATGCGCCTGCGTCCCTTAGAAATTCCCTAACGCCGCATCCTAATCGTTTGAATCCCCGCTCTTCAGTGCCAGGGCACGGGCGTAGAGCGCCTTGCGGTCCAGGCCCAGCGCCTTGGCCACCTCGCTCGCCGCGCGGCCGACGGGCAGGCGGGTCAGCGCCTCGGCCAGCGCGGCGTCGGCGTCCTGCTCGGTGGCGGGCGGGGCCTCGCCCGGCGGCGCGACGACGATCGCGATCTCGCCCTTTGGCCCGCCCTCGGCATAGCGCGCGGCGAGGGTGGAGAGGGTGCCGGTCACCGCCTCCTCGAACTTCTTGGTGATTTCCCGCGTCACCGCCGCCTCGCGGTCGCCCAGCCCTTCCGCCAGCGCGGTCAGCGTCGCGGCGAGGCGCGGCCCCGATTCGTAGAGGACCAGGGTCGCGCGGATCCCGGCGATCTCGGCGATCGCATCGGCGCGCGCCTTTTCCTTGGGCGGCAGGAAGCCCGCGAACAGGAACCGGTCGGTCGGCAGCCCTGCCAGGGTCAGCGCGGCGATGGCGGCGCAGGGGCCGGGGATCGTCACCACCGCATGCCCCGCCGCGCGCGCATCGCGCACCAGCTTGTAACCCGGGTCCGAGATCAACGGTGTCCCGGCATCGGACACCAGCGCCACCGCCTGGGTCGCCATGCGCGCGATCAGGCCGGGGCGGACATGCTCGGCATTGTGGTCGTGATAGGGCTGCATGGGCCGCTTGACCCCGATATGGCGGAGCAGACCGGCGGTCACACGGCTGTCCTCGACGGCGATGACATCGGCGTTTGTCAATATGTTGGCGGCGCGCGGCGACAGATCGCCGAGATTGCCGATCGGGGTCGCGACGATGTACAGCCCGGGTTCGAGAGTGTGTTCGGATTGGGTCACGGGGATCGTCATGACAGAGGCAGGGCTGTTCGTACAACCGGGGGCCGCAGATTCGGGCGGCTCGCAATTTCACGGCTGGCGGATCGGGCGCGGCCTGGCGCTGGCGACGACGCTGTTCCTGGGAGCGTGCCAGACGATCGTCCCGCGCGGGCCCGTCGAACAGCCCCAGACCCGGCCCGTGCCCACGACGCCGCGCCCGTCGACCGAGGTCGAGCACGGCCTGCCGCGCGACACCGCGCGCCACCGCGTCGCGTTGCTGGTGCCGCTGTCGGGCGCCAATGCGGGCGTGGGCCAGTCGATCGCCAACGCCACGATGATGGCGCTGCTCGATGCGCAGGCGGACACGATCCGAATCACCAATTACGACACCGCGAACGGCGCGGCGGCGGCGGCGCAGAAGGCGATCGCCGAGGGCGCGCAGCTGATCCTGGGGCCGCTGCTGTCCGAGGATGTCCGCGCGGTCGCGCCGGTCGCGCGGGCGGCACGGGTGCCGGTCATCAGCTTTTCCAACGATGCCGGGGTCGCGGGCGGCGGCACCTATCTGATGGGCTATACGCCCGCCCAGTCGATCGACCGGGTGGTGGATTTCGCGCATGAGCGCGGCGTCACGACCTTTGCGGGCCTCGTCCCCAACGGCCTGTATGGCGAGCGCGCCTCGACCGCCTTTCTCCGCGCGGTCGAGGGGGCGGGGGGGCAGGTCGTCTCGCTCCAGCCCTATGGCCGGGTCGCGGGCGGGATCGCGGCGGCGGCGCAGCGGCTGAACGCCAAGGCGCCCTATGACGCGGTACTGGTCGCCGATGGCGGCGCGGCGGCGGCGGCGGCGGCCCCGATCCTGAAGCGCGGGTCGGGCGCGAACACGCATCTGCTGGGAACCGAGCTGTGGAACTCCGAATCGGGGATCGCCGCGCGCGCGCCGCTGAACGGGGCCTGGTTCGCCAGCGTGTCGAACACGCTCTACCGGCAATATGCGACCAAATACCGCGCCCGGTTCAGGACCGCGCCCTATCGCCTGTCGAGCCTGGGCTATGACGCGGTCCTGCTGACCGTGCGGATCGCCCGCGACTGGAAGATGAACGCGCCGTTCCCCGAAACCCGGCTGCGCGCGTCGGACGGCTTCTCCGGGATCGACGGCGCCTTCCGCTTCGGCCGCGACGGCGTGGCCGAACGCGCGCTGGAGGTGCAGGAAATCCGCGACGGCACCACGATCACCGTATCCCCCGCCCCGACCGGGTTTGGGGAGTGATGTCTTCCTGATCAAAAAAGGCCGGGACGATCGCTCGTCCCGGCCCGAAGTCGAAGCCTGTCTGCGCCAACGCGGCCCAGACAGGCTTCGGGGGTAAATCAGAAGGCGTACTGGAACTGGAACCGGGCGTTGCGACCGGCCTGATAGCCAGTGATCGTCTGGTAGTAGATCGACGCCGTACCTGCATTGTTGGTGCCGAACTCGTTGAAGTTGCTCGGCGTCTTCAGGTTCAGGAAGTTGAAGACGGTCAGACGGATCGTCGCGTTGGAGCGACCGATCGGCAGCTTCGTCGAGATGTCGAGATTGTCGGTGAACAACCAACGGCCATCGAATGCCGTGCCGCGCCGGACCAGCTGGACCGGGTAGGCGGTGTTCGGATCGGTGTTGATCGAGCCGTCCGGCTTGACCTGGCAATAGGCACCCGCCGCGCCATAAGCACGCGCATAGGGGTCAACATCGAGCGGCACGCGGCCGATACAGCCATATTTGCGCGGCGCGGTGGCCGAGAAGCTGAAGCCGAAGTTGAACCAGCCCAGCTGATAGCTACCGAACAGCTTGAAGACGTGGCGACGGTCGTTCGGCGTATAGCCGTACATGCCGCGCGTCAGGCCGGGCTGGTCGAAGTCCTGGGTCAGGCCGGTATCGCTCTGGCCGTTGTCGCTCTTCACGCCGCCTTCATAGTTGCCATAGGTCTTGCCATAGACATAGGACCCTTCGAGGCTCCACACGCCGTCGAACTCACGCCAGGCGCGGAAGGTCATTGAGCGGTGGAAGCGCTGCGCCTTGGGATAGCCCAGTTGTTCGGGGGTGAAGTTGACGGTCCGCAGCGTGGTTTCGCCGTTGATCGGATCCGACAGGGTGATCGAACCACCGCGACCCGGATTGATCAGCACATATTGATGGAAGCCATCCCAGGTATTGCCGCAGCCCGAGATGTTTTGCGCCTTGCAATAGTTGTTGACGGCCAAGTCGATCGCCGCGTCTTCCAGCACCTCGTTAAGTTTGGTGACGGTCAGGAACGCGTTGAACCGCCAGCGGTCGACCCGCTTTTCATAGCCGATGATGATTTCGTCGGCCGATTGCGGCTTCAGACCCTGCGCGACGACGCTGCGCGTGTCGGGTGCACGGCCGGTGCCGGTGACGTCGCAGTTGCGGATGCCCGTATCGGGGCAGGCCGCCGCACCGGCATAGAGCACCGGCGCGCCGAGGATCGGCACGTTGTTGGCGTCCAGGCCGTTGAAGACGTTCGTACGCCAGTAGAAGGTCTCACCACCCGCCAGGCGGATATTGGTGTTGGCCGCCACGGGGATAAAGAGCCGGCTGAAGCTGCCATAGATCTTGTCGGTCTGGTTGCCGATCGGATCGAAGGTCAGGCCGAGGCGCGGACCCCATTGGTTGCCCGACTTGTAGAAGGTCGCCCCATCGCCATTCTTGTTCTCGAACCGGTCGAGACGCAGGCCAAGGTTGAGGTTCAGCCGGTTGTCCATCAGCGACCAGCTGTCCTGCGCATAGAAGGCATCGTTGCGCGAGGCAAAGCCGCCGCCCACGGCGTAGGTCGACTGGCGCACATAGTCGGTGCCGATCGGCAGGCCATATTGGTCGCCCGCGCGAGCGCGGAAGATCGTGTAGCCGATACCGCCGCCGCTGCCGAGATTCTGAACCTTCGACGCCAGATCTTCACGGTCATAGCCAAAGCGGACATGGTGGCTGCCCAGCGCCTTGAAATAGACGTCGACGTCGGTGCGGTAGAATTTGCGGACGTCTTCGGCCGACTGGATCGCGCCGCCGGGGTTGGTCAGGCTGATCGGCGAGTCTGTGCGCGAATCGCTGACCGGCGGCAGATTGGTGCCGAAGCGGTTGATCGACTGGCCGAAGCTGACATTCTCGTTACGACCATAGGCCGCCGACACCGTCAGCCACTTGCTCATCACGCCGGTGTAGCGGCCGACATAGTTCTTGCCGCCGTAACGGCCATAGCTCTGCCCCTGATATGGCCCGTCGACTCCAGTCACCGGGTTCCAGCGATTGGCCACTGAGTTGGTGTTGCCATAGGTGCGGGTCGTGCCCTCGCCCGAGGTGTCGAAATAGGTGAATTCCAGGCGTTGGCCATTGGTGATGACCGCGTCGATCTTGCCGCCGAAGAAGGGAGAGGTGGTACGGTAGGCGTAACGCGAGGTACCGAGGAAGGTGTTGGTTGCCGGGAACCACTGACGTCCCGCAGTGATCGAGCTGATGTTGCGCGACTGATACAGGCCGTAGAAGAACAGGTGATCCTTCCACAACGGACCCGAAAGTTCCGCCGTCATCGACGTGGAATCATAGCGGCTATGCTTGTTGTCCGAATAGATGGTGTCCTTCGTGGCGCTCATCAGTTCGTTGGGGCTGGCGGTGAAGATGATGCCGCCATGGAACTCGTTCGAACCCGACTTGGTGGTCGCGTTGATGAAGCCGCCGGTCGAACGCCCGAACTCGGCCGCATAGCCGCCGGTCTTGGTTTCCACCGTCTGGTAGAAGTCGAACGGAACCGTCACCGCGCCCAGGCTCTTGCGGAAGTCGGTGATGTTCAGGCCGTTGATGAAGAAGGCGTTTTCGGATACCGCCGCGCCGTTGATCGACGGCAGGCCGCCAAACGCACCCGCGCCCGCATTGGCGCCCGGCGCCAGCAGGATGACCGATTGCAGGTCGCGACCGACCGGCAGGCGGGTGGCGATGTCGGCGACGTCGATGACCGCGCCAGTCGTGGTGCTGTCGAAGTCGGAGGTGCGGATACGCTTGCCCGACACCATGATCTCGCCCGCATTGCCCTCGACCTCGCCACCGAGCGCGAAGCGGTTCGACGACGATCCGGCGCGCAGAGCCACCTTTTCCTCGTTATAGGTCGTGAAACCCGGCGCGGTGATCGTGAAGCTGTAGGTGCCTGGCGGAAGTTCCGGGATCTGATAGCTGCCATCGCGATCGGTCTTGACGCTGCGGGTGAAACCCTGCGCGTCCGAGGTAACGGTGACGGTGGCACCCGCGATCGGCTTGCCCGATGCGTCGGTGACCTGACCGCTGGCGATGACGTTGACATAACCCTGTGCGGCGGCGGGTGCCGCCACGACGGTCAAGCTGGAAACGGCGACGATCCCGGCCGCTGCGGACAATAGGATGCCTTTGCGGCGACGCCGCATTGCTTCGATCCCCATCGATGTAAATCCCCCTTCATCGTGCCCGCCCGTTTATGGGTCGGACACCAGATCAAGGCCTGAACCTGTTCTTCAGGCCTCTGTCCGGCATCTAGGCAGAGCGCAAAACCGGGGTCAATATAGTATAATATATTGTATTATTGATCTAAAGCACCGATTAAACTGCTGGTTTGTCATACTAAATTTCAGAATCTGTCGAAAATAGACAAATTGAACCAACCCTGAACGGAAATTTCATTCACTTTCGGTTCAGTTGTTGCATTGTTACCACAGCAAGCCCGGCGGCCGGGTTTTTATTACCAAATGCGTACCATTCGTCGCAAAGCCAACGCGCTCGAAATCGGCATGGTGACGCTCAAAGTCGTCAGAGTACGATGTCGCGCAGGATGGCATCGAGCAGCAGAGCGCCATCTCCCGTCACGATCAGGCGCCCGTCGGCATGCCGGACAAGCCCCTGGCGAGAGAGTGTCGCTACGGCTTTCGCGTCGACCATCTCCCGACCCCCGGCCAGTGCGGTGATGCGGGGCAGGTCGACGCCTTCGCGCAGGCGCAGGCCCATAACCAGCGCCTCGGTCGCGCGGGTGACGGGATCGAGCGTTTCCTCGGTTTCGATGCCGTGGGCGTTGCGATCGACCGCCGCCATCCAGTTTTCGGGCTTCTTGCGGCGCACCGTCGCCACGCCCTCGCGGCGGCCATGCGCGCCGGGGCCGACCCCAACATAATCGCCATAGCGCCAATAGGTCAGGTTATGACGGCTCTCCGCCCCCGGCCTCGCATGGTTGGACGTCTCATAGGCGGGCAGCCCGGCGGCGGCGGTGCGCTGGCGGGTCGCCTCGAACAGGTCGGCGGCGGCGTCGCCGTCGGGGATGGTCAGCCGTCCCGCCGCCGCCTCGGTGTGGAAGCGCGTGCCTGGCTCGATCGTCAGCTGATAGAGCGACAGATGCTCGGTGCCATAGCCGATCGCGCGGCTCAGCTCGGCCTCCCAGTCGGGCAGGGGCTGGCCCGGGCGGGCATAGATCAGGTCGAAGCTGACCCTCCCGAACACCCCTTGCGCGGTCTGGAGCGCGCGCAGCGCCTCGTCCACGCCGTGCGCCCGGCCCAGGAAATGCAGCGCCTCGTCATCGAGCGCCTGTACGCCCAGCGAGGCGCGGTTGACCCCGGCGGCGGCCAGATCGGCGAAACGTGCCGCCTCGACCGAGGAGGGATTGGCCTCCAGCGTGATCTCGATCCCCTCGGCAAAGCCCCAGTGGCGCTCGGCGGCGTTCAGGATCGCGGCGACGGTGGCGGGGGGCATCAGCGACGGCGTGCCGCCGCCGAAGAAGATCGAGGTCAGCCGCCGGTCGGGCAGCGCCTCTGCCTCATGCGCCAGATCGGCGAGCAGCGCCTTTTGCCACGCCGCCTGGTCCACCGACTCGCGGACATGGCTGTTGAAATCGCAATAGGGGCATTTGGAGACGCAGAAGGGCCAGTGGACATAGAGCGCGAGCGGGGCGGGGGTCGGCGATATTGCGGAGGACATGATGCGGCCCGATATGGCGGCGATGCGTGCGCTTCGCCATCTCTTATCGATTCCCGTCTTCGCCCTGTTGCTGGCGGGATGCGGCCAAATGGTCCCGTCCTCGCGGCCGGGAACGGGGGAGCGTCCGCCCGCGCGCGTGGTCGAGGCGCGCCCCTCCGATGCGCCCGCACCGCGGGGGGCCGGATTGTTGCGCCAAGCGATGCTGGCCGGGCACCGCGCGGCGCGGGCGGAGATCGGGTTGCCGCCCCTGGCCTGGGACGACCGGCTGGCGGCGAGCGCGCTGGCCTATGCGCAGGACATGGCGCGCACCGGCCGCTTCCAGCATGCCGAACAGCCGCAGGGGCCGACCCGGCAGGGCGAGAATCTGTGGACCGGCACGCGTGGCGCCTATCGCTATGACGAGATGATGGGGCATTGGGTCGCCGAGAAGCGCGACTTCTTGAATCTGCCCGTGCCGCAATCGAGCCGGACCGGGCAGTTCGGCGACGTGGCGCATTATACCCAGATCGTCTGGGCGCGTTCCACGGCGGTCGGATGCGCGATGGCGAGCAACGCACGCGACGACTTCCTTGTTTGCCGCTATAGCCCGACGGGCAACGTCTTTGGCGAACGGGCATTCTGACTCGACGGACGCGGCAAAAGGAACGGCGCAATGGCGAATCCCTATGATCCGATGGCGTGGATCGCCTTCTGGAGCGCGCCCGCGCGTTTCGCGGTGATGGCCGGGGAGGCGATGCTGAGCGCGCAAAGCGTGATCGCGACCCGCATGGGGGCGATGGCGACGGGCACGTCTTCGGTCGCCGAAATGACGCTGATGGTCAGCGAGAAGGTGAAGGCGTTCGACCAGTCGGCGAAAGTCTGGAACCGCGATCAGGCGGCCCTGTCGCGTCTGTCGCGGCACGATCCGCGCGGCGGGATCATCGATGCGTGGGAGTCGATGGCCCGCGCCATGTTGATCGGCGCGTCGATGCCGGTCCAGGCGATGGCGCCGGTGCACAAGGCGGTGACCGCGAACCAGAAGCGGCTGGCCAAGGGGTAACAAATTTCCTCCCCTGCAAGGGGAGGGGGACCATGCGCAGCATGGTGGAGGGGTGTCACCCTCTCGATAGCGCGACACCCCTCCGTCAGGCCTTCGGCCTGCCACCTCCCCTCTCAGGGGAGGAATAGAAGGTCAGAACACCGCCTTGACCAGCTGGCCGAACGCATCGGCGCGGTGGCTGATGCGGTTCTTTTCGTCCTGGTCCATCTCGGCGAAGGTCTCGCTATAGCCGATCGGCTGGAAGATCGGGTCATAGCCATGGCCCTTGTCCCCGCGCGGCGGCCAGACGATGGCGCCGTCGACGCGGCCCTCGAACCATTCGACATGCCCGTCGGGCCAGCCGACCGCCAGCGCGCAGACGAAATGCGCGGTCCGGCTCATGTCCGGCTCTTCGTTCAGCCGATCCTCGACCGCGCGCATCGCCATGGCGAAGTCCTTTTCCGGCCCCGCCCAGCGCGCCGAGAACAGCCCCGGATCGCCGCCCAGCGCATCGACGCACAGCCCGCTGTCGTCCGACAGCGCCGGCAGCCCCGACAGGTCGGCGGCGGCCAGCGCCTTCAGCTCGGCATTGGCGACGAAGGTGGTGCCGGTCTCCTCGGGCTCGGGCAGGTCGAGGTCGGCGGCCGCGATCACCTCGACGCCGTAGGGGGCGAGCAGTTCGCGGAATTCGACGATCTTGCCCTTGTTGTGGCTGGCGAGGACCAGCTTGCCGGGTTCGAGCTTGCGGATCGCCTGGCGGCCGTTGCCTTCGCCGCTCATGCGCGGATCGCCCGGTCCTGCGCCGCGAAGATCTCGGTGCAGCCCATGCGCGCCAGACGCAGCAGACGCAGCAGCGCCTCCTCGTCATAGGTGGCGTGCTCGGCGGTTGCCTGAACCTCGGCGATATGGCCGTTCTCGATCAGCACGAAATTTGCATCGGCATCGGCATTCGAATCCTCGATATAGTCGAGGTCGAGGACCGGCGTGCCCTTGTGGATGCCGCACGACACGGCGGCGACCTTGTTGCGGATCGGGTCGCTGGTCAGCTTGCCCTCGGCCATCAGCTTGTTCACCGCCATGCGCAGCGCGACCCACGCGCCCGAAATGGCGGCGGTGCGGGTGCCGCCATCGGCCTGGATCACGTCGCAGTCGATGGTGATCTGCCGCTCGCCCAGCGCCTTCAGGTCGCAGACGGCGCGCAGGGAACGGCCGATCAGCCGCTGGATTTCCTGGGTGCGGCCCGACTGCTTGCCCTTGGCCGCCTCGCGGCTGCCGCGCGTATGGGTGGCGCGGGGGAGCATGCCATATTCGGCCGTGACCCAGCCCTCGCCCTTGCCGCGCAGGAAGGGGGGCACGCGCTCCTCGACGCTGGCGGTGACGAGCACCTTGGTATCGCCGAACCCGATCAGCACCGAACCTTCGGCGTGGCGGGTGAAATTCGGCTCGATGGTGATGGGACGCATCTGGTCGGGCATCCGGCCGGACGGGCGCATAGTCTTCTCCTTGTTCCTTGACCCCAGCCCTAACCGGCCCCTGCCGGTAGCGCCAGAGCGGACGGTGGCGATCGGAAGACACTCGCTTCTTCTCTCTGCGTCCTCTGCGCCTCTGCGCGACAAAATGGTTCACGCGAAGCCGCGAAGAGGGGACTGGCAATCTTCGCGCCTTCGCGGCCTCGTGCGAACAATCTCCTTTTTTGCGCGCAGAGGCGCAGAGGGCGCGGAGAAGAAGGGGCGTCTCCCGATCGCGGTTGAGCGGCGTGCGGGGAATGCCTACATTTCCGGCATGGTCACGCCACCGATCACCGAGCTGACCGACCGGGCGCGCGATATTTTTCGCGTGGTGGTCGACAGCTATCTCACCAGCGGCCAGCCGGTGGGGTCGAAGACCATCGCGCTGTCGGGGATCAACCTGTCGCCCGCCTCGATCCGCAACGTGCTCCAGGAACTCGAGGAGCGCGGGCTGCTCGCCGCGCCGCATACCAGCGCGGGGCGAATGCCGACCGATGTCGGGTTGCGGCTGTTCGTCGACGGCATGATGCATGCGATGGAGCCCAGCATCGAGGAACGCGCCGCGATCGAGGCACGTGCCGCGCGCTCCGGCCCGGTCGAGGAGGCGCTGGCGGCGACGACGGCGGTGCTGTCGGGCCTGTCGGCCTGTGCGGGGCTGGTGATGGTGCCCAAGCGCGAGATGAAGCTGCGCTCGATCGGCTTCGTGCCGCTCTCGCCGACCCAGGCGCTGGCCGTGCTGGTGGCGGAGGACGGCGCGGTCGAGAACCGGGTGCTGGAGCTACCGCCGGGCATGACGCCCTCGGCGCTGGTCGAGGCGGGCAATTACCTCTCCGCCACGCTCGCCGGGCTGACGCTGGGCCAGGCGCGCGAGCGGCTGGAACGCGAGCTGGCGGCGGGGCGCGCGGCGCTGGACGGCGCGGCGCGGGCGCTGGTCGAACAGGGGCTGGCGGTGTGGAGCGAGGATGGCGAGCGCCGCCCCATCCTGATCGTGCGCGGGCAGGGGCGGCTGATCGATGCGGCCGCCGCCGCCGATCTGGAACGGGTGCGCGACCTGCTCGACGATCTGGAGGGCAAGCAGGAGATTGCCAGCCTCCTCGATTCGGCGCGTGCGGGGGATTCGACCCGCATCTTCATCGGCGCGGAGAACAAATTGTTCGCGCTGTCGGGATCGTCGGTGATCGCGCGACCGTTTCGCGGGCTGGACGGCCAAGTGGTCGGCGTGGTCGGCGTAATTGGCCCCACGCGGTTGAACTATGCCCGCGTCGTGCCCATGGTGGATTTCACGGCGGCAACGCTTGCCCGGATGATGGGCTGAACAGGGATTATGATGAGCGAGAACACGACCAACGCACCCCAGAACGACCTGCGTGAGGAAACGGCCGAGGCCGCGCCCGAAGTGGCGGGGCAGGACCGTCTGGCCGAGCTGGAGAACCAGCTGGCCGAGGCCAAGCAGCAATATCTCTATGCCCAGGCCGAGAATCAGAATGTCCGTCGTCGCGCCGAAAAGGAAGCGGCGGACGCGCGCAACTATGCCGCAACCGCCTTTGCGCGCGACGTCCTGTCGGTCGCCGACAATCTCCAGCGCGCGCTGGCGGCGATCCCAGCCGATCTGCGCAGCGACGACAAGTGGAAGGGGCTGGTCACTGGCCTCGACGCCACCGGCCGCGAGCTGGACAGCGTGCTGGGCCGCCACGGCATCACTAAGATCGAGGCGATGGGCCAGCCGCTCGACCCCAACAAGCATCAGGCGATGATCGAAATGCCCTCCGACCAGGAGCCGGGCACGATCGTGCAGGAGATGCAGTCGGGCTATATGATCAAGGACCGCCTGCTGCGCCCCGCGCTGGTCGCGGTGGCGAAAAAGCCGGACTGATCGGTTCCAGAGGAATGGGGAAGGGGCGGGCCGGTTGGTCCGCCCTTTTTTGTTGAGGGATGCGCGGCTTTCCCTCCCCCATCCCCTCCCGCTTGCGGGAGGGGGGGGCTCGCGGTCACCGCAAGCGCTTCTTCGGGGGTGAACCCGACATGGCCACGCAACGCGCCCCTCCCGCAGGCGGGAGGGGATGGGGGAGGGCCCCCGCCCCAAAGGCAAACGCCCGCTAATCGCCCCGAAACGGCACCAGCGTCTGATACTGCGCCAATGGCGGCGCCCCCGCCACCACCGCGCCGCGCTTCAGCAGAAAGGCATGGCGGACGATCTCCGCCTGCTGCTCGATCCCATAGCGCGCGAAGGCCTGTCCCGGCTTCAGCGCATAATCGTAGCGGCAAAAGGGATGGCGCTTCAGCGGCAGGACAATGCCCCGCTGGTGCTGCCAGATATGCACCATCTCATGGATGAACAGCCCCTGCTCATGGAGCGGACAGGCGCCGAAATCCTCGCGCCACAAATCGCCCTTGGGGTGGAAATGGATGCAGCCGGTGGGCGCCATCACCGTGTCGCGCGGCTGGAAGAAGGCCCATTTGGTCGGGGACAGCCGCACCTTCGCATAATCGATCGCATCGCCGAAGACGGACCGGGCCAGTCGTTCCTCGCCGGGGGTGAGCGCGCGCTTGGTCATGGGGACCAGATGGGGCTCGTCTGGCGAAGAGGGAAGGGGCGGGCCACCATCGCGGTCCGCCCCCGATGCATCAGTTCCGCCGCGCGGTCAGCCACTGGCTGTTGGACAGCGGCTTGGCGACGATGCGCACCTCGCCGATATGGCCGAAATAGCCGTCCTTGCGCGCGCCGTCCCACCAGGCGGCACCCAGCACCCAGGGCATGTCGGCGGCCAGCGTCGCGATGCCGACTTGGCCCGCGCTGTTGCGCAGGACGGGTGCGCCGTCGACATAGAGGATCGTCTCGTTCGCCACCGGATCGTTGACGATCGCGATGTGATACCAGGTGTCGACCATCACCTCGCCCGACCAGTTGGCCTGCGGATAGGCGGTGTTCGAGGACGGCACGACCTCCCACTGGATCTCGCGCAGCGACGAGATGGCGAACAGCACCGGCGGCGATTGCCGGTCGCCCCCGGCAAAGCCCGGCAGATTGCCGCGATTGCCGTTGCGGGACAGGATATTGCCCCAGCGGTGGTTGGTCACCGTCCAGTTGGCGTCGATCTTGATGAACGCCTCGACCGTATAGCCCGCGCCGAAGGTCGCCGCGTTGATCGGCGCACTGGTCGCGGTGGCAAAGGCGCTGCTGCGCGCGGTCACCTTGTCGGTGTTGCGGAAGCGGACGCTGCCCGGTGCGGAGGACAGGCGGTGGCGGTCGGTCGACCAGACCACGTCCTCGACCATCGCCGGACCCGACAGCGGCACGCGCGCCATGGGGTTGCGGCCGGTCACGTCGGGCAGCGTCTCGCCGACCTGGACGATCTTGCCGTCGACGATGCCGCTCGCGACGCGCCAGTGCGCGGCGGTCTCGGCGATCTTGGGATAGTCGTCGGCGTCGCGCGGCAGCACCTCGGCGGGTGCGGCGGGCTCGGTATAGCCGTTCAGCAGCGCCGAGCGGACGCGCGGCAGGATCGGCACGCCCGCCGTCATCTCGGTATAGGCAAAGCCCGGCAGGAAGCGGGCGAAGCGCTTCTTGAAGTCCATGCTGATCGTGAAGCGGTTGTTCGCATCCTCCAGCACCGCGCGGTCGAACTGGTTGAGCGTCGCCTTCGGCTTCTGGACCACCCAGGGCGAGAAGCTCATCACGTCGATCTTGTTGGCCGAGAAGTCGATCTCGTACAGCCGCATCATCGCGTTGCCGCCCTGATAGGCCATCTGGTAATCGACGACCATCTCATGGACCGGATTGCCGAAGTCGTTGGTCTTGGTCAGCAGCGCGGCGCCGTGGTGATGGCCGTTCAGCGTCATGAAGATCTGGTCGTTGTCGCGGATCAGGTTGTTCCACAGCATCAGGCCGTAATCGGTCTCCAGCGGGCTCTTGCCGTCCTTGTCGATGTTGAGCAGCTGGTGGTTGGCCAGGATCACGGGCAGGGTCGGGTTGCGCCGGATCACGTCGCGCGCCCACAGGATGCCAGCGTCCGAGATGCGCCAGGACAGCGACAGCACCATGAACGTCACGCCGTACATCTCGAAGATGTGATATTCGTGGAAACCGGTGCGGTCGCGCTCGCGGAAGGTCGTCTGGGCCTGCGCGCGCGAGGTCGGGAACCAGTTGAGATAGGGCTCGGCCGACAAGGTACGCTGGCTGTCGGTGCCGTTCTGCTGGTCGGACGGGACGTGGTAATCGACATCGTAGAGGACGTCGTGATTGCCCGCCAGGATCGAATAGGGGATGCGCGCCGTCTCCAGCCGCTTCATCGCGGCATCGGCCACCGCCCATTGCGCGGGCTTGCGCACCTGGTCCACCACGTCGCCCAGATGGATGACGAAGGGGATCGAATAGGCCTGGGCGTTGTCGACGATCCACTGGGTCTGCGCGGCATAGGGCTCCGAGCCATATTTGCGCTGGAACTGGCGGTTCTCGTCATTGGTCGCATAGCGCGAATAGAATTGCGTATCGGGCAGCACCGCGATCGAGAAGCTGGTGGTGCCGACCGGCGTGGCGGCGGCCGTTCCGCCGGTCGTGGTCGGCCTGGCGTTCAGCAGCGCATCGTCGTCGCACCCCGCCAGCGCCCCCGTCAGCGGCAGCATCGACAGACCCGCAGCGCCGCGCAGCAGCGTCCGCCGGTCGGCGATCCGCCGCAGGCTGAACCGGGTGTCGTTCGTATCGGACATGGTCAAAATTCCCCCATTTCTGGCTCGTTCGAGCCAGCGGGGCGCGCTGTATGGCGCTTGTTTGACACATGAAGGACCGATTCATTACCGATTTAGGTCGATGCTCGAAAAATAAATCAGTCCGCCGTCATTTTCCGGTCATCGGGGGGAGGCGGATCGTCCCCAGAGCCGATCGACATTCACGATTGCTTCTTCTTCTTCCCCTCTCCCCTGGACAGGGGAGAGGGTTAGCGAAGCTTGCCAGCCTGCTGGCTAGCGCAGCTTGGGTGAGGGGTTGAGCGAGCCCAAAGGCTCGCGCGCTGCGCGCATCCACCCCTCACCCAGCTCCGACTAAGCCTTTGCTTTCGCAAACGCCAAGTCTGCGCAACCCTCTCCCCTCTGCGAGGGGCGAGGGACGGAAAGGCATGGCTGAATGTCGATCGGCCTTGGCTTATTCCGGCGCCGGATCGCCCGCTCCGATCACCCGCGCCCCCTGGCGCAGACGGGTGCCGTCGGAAAAGGACAGGAGCAGCGACAGGATCCGTCCGGGCTTCACGCCGGGGTTCATGTCGTACAGCATGACATGCCGTCCGCCGGGGGCGAAGGTGACGGTCCCCCCGGCGGGGATGGGGACGCTGTCGACCTTCTTCATCGCCATCCCGCCTTCATGCATCTCGCTGGTGATCGCGACGTCGCTGCTGACCGAGATCAGGTCGACGGCCTTGGCGCCACCATGGACGATGAAATAGGCGGCGGCGGGGCGGCCGGGCACGGCGGCCAGACGGACCCAGCCTTCCTCGGCGTAGAGTTCCGGCTTTTGCGCGCATCCCGTCAGCGTCGCCCCGGCAAGCGCACAAAGGCCCAGAAAAACGGCGCGACGCATGATGAACCCTCTCGTTTCGGCAAATCCCGAGACCACACTAGGTTCCATCCAATCTTGCGGCAACGGATCGCCCACCTATATCCGGCCAGTGAACGGGGTTTTCGGGTTGCCGCTTTCGGGACCGGCGAACCCCGGCATTGGACTTCCAGACTATGTTCTTGAGGGGCATTTAGAGACTTATGGCAAAAGTGATCGGCATCGACCTCGGCACCACCAACAGCTGTGTCGCTGTCATGGAGGGCGGCAAGCCCAAGGTCATCGAGAATGCGGAAGGCGCGCGCACCACGCCGTCGATCGTCGCCTTCGCCAAGGATGGCGAGCGCCTGATCGGCCAGCCCGCCAAGCGTCAGGCGGTGACCAACCCCGACAACACCATCTTCGCGGTGAAGCGCCTGATCGGCCGCCGCTATGACGATCCCGTCACCCGCAAGGACACCGAGCTGGTTCCCTACGCCATCGCGCGCGGTCCGAACGGCGACGCATGGGTGAATGCGGGCGGCAAGGATTACAGCCCGTCGCAGATTTCGGCCTTCACGCTTCAAAAGATGAAGGAAACCGCGGAATCCTATCTGGGCGAGACGGTGACCCAGGCGGTCATCACGGTTCCCGCTTACTTCAACGACGCGCAGCGCCAGGCGACCAAGGACGCCGGCCAGATCGCGGGCCTCGAAGTGCTGCGCATCATCAACGAGCCGACCGCGGCGGCACTGGCTTACGGCCTGGAGAAGCAGGACGGCAAGACGATCGCGGTCTATGACCTTGGCGGCGGCACCTTCGACATCTCGATCCTCGAGATCGGCGACGGCGTGTTCGAGGTGAAGGCGACCAACGGCGACACTTTCCTGGGCGGCGAGGACTTCGACAACAAGATCGTCGACTTCCTGGCGTCGGGCTTCCAGAAGGAAGAGGGCATCGACCTTACCAAGGACAAGCTGGCGCTCCAGCGTCTGAAGGAAGCGGCCGAAAAGGCGAAGATCGAACTGTCTTCGGCCCAGTCGACCGAGGTCAACCTGCCCTTCATCACCGCCGACCAGAACGGCCCGAAGCACCTGGTCAAGTCGATCACCCGCGCCGACCTTGAGCGTCTGGTCGAGGACCTGATCCAGCGCACGCTCGAGCCCTGCAAGAAGGCGCTGGCCGATGCGGGCATGAAGGCCGACGAGATCGCCGACGTGGTGCTGGTGGGCGGCATGACCCGCATGCCGCGCGTCCGTGAGGTCGTGAAGAACTTCTTCGGCAAGGACCCGCACACCGGCGTGAACCCCGACGAAGTCGTCGCCATGGGCGCGGCGATCCAGGCGGGCGTGCTGCAGGGCGACGTCAAGGACGTGCTGCTGCTCGACGTGACCCCGCTGTCGCTGGGTATCGAGACGCTGGGCGGCATCATGACCAAGATGATCGACCGCAACACGACGATCCCGACCAAGAAGAGCCAGGTCTATTCGACCGCCGACGACAACCAGAATGCGGTGACGATCCGGGTCTTCCAGGGCGAGCGCGAGATGGCGCAGGACAACAAGCTGCTGGGTCAGTTCGACCTGGTCGGCATCCCGCCCGCGCCGCGCGGCGTGCCGCAGATCGAGGTCACGTTCGACATCGACGCCAACGGCATCGTCAACGTCTCGGCCAAGGACAAGGGCACCGGCAAGGAGCAGCAGATCCGCATCCAGGCCTCGGGCGGTCTGTCGGACAGTGACATCGACCAGATGGTCCGTGACGCGGAGAAGTTCGCGGAAGAGGACAAGAAGCGTCGTGCCGAGGCCGAGGCCAAGAACAACGCCGAGTCGCTCATCCACACCACCGAGCGTCAGCTTGCCGACAATGGCGACAAGGTCGACGCGTCGCTGAAGTCGGAAATCGAGGCGGCCATCGCCGAGACCAAGACGGCGGTCGAGGGTGGCAACCCCGACACCATGAACGAGAAGGCGCAGGCCCTCGCTCAGGTCGCGATGAAGCTGGGCCAGGCGATCTACGAGAAGCAGCAGCAGGCCGAGGCTTCGCCCTCTGCCGATGCCGGTGCGGCCAAGCAGGACGATGTGGTCGACGCCGAATTCTCGGAAGTCGACGACACCAAGTAAGGCTGTCGGCCCGGTCTGCCTGTCGGCGGGCCGGGCCTTCGGTTGCTGTTGAGAATACCGCCTTTCGGGGCATGAAGTGGCGAAGCGCTTGGGCGTCCGCTCCGTCCGGCCTGACGGCACGGTCGGTCGGCGGGCCACGCACAGGCGGACGGGGCGAGACCGGGCATGAGCACGACGATCGACTATTATGAACTGCTCGAATGCGAGCGCACCGCGGACGATGCGACGATCAAGTCGCGCTACCGCAAGCTGGCGATGCAGTACCATCCGGACCGCAATGCGGGCTGCAAGGACTCCGAGGCCAAGTTCAAGGCGATCAGCGAAGCCTATGACTGCCTGAAGGACCCCCAGAAGCGGGCGGCCTATGACCGCTATGGCCATGCGGCCTTCCAGCAGGGCATGGGCGGCGGTGGCGGCGGCCATGGCGGGCAGGATTTCGGCGCCTTCTCCGATATTTTCGAAAGCGTCTTCGGCGAGTTCATGGGCGGCGGACGCGGCGGCGGGCGGCAACAGCCGCGACGCGGCGCGGACCTGCGCTACGACATGGAAATCTCGCTGGAAGAGGCGTTCCATGGCAAGTCGACCGAGATCACGATCGACGTCTCGGCTGCCTGCGACACCTGCGACGGCACCGGCGCCAAGCCCGGCACCAGCGCCAAGACCTGCCAGCATTGCGGCGGCCATGGCAAGGTCCGCGCGCAACAGGGTTTCTTCGTGGTCGAGCGGACCTGCCCGGTCTGTCAGGGCGCAGGCCAGATCATCGCCGATCCGTGCCCCGATTGTCGCGGCGACGGCCGGATCGAAAAGACCAAGACGCTGTCGGTCAACATCCCGGCGGGCGTCGACGAGGGCACCCGCATCCGCCTGACCGGTGAAGGCGAGGCGGGCGCGCGCGGTGCGCCTGCGGGCGACCTCTATATCTTCCTCCACGTCAAGCGGCACGCGCTCTTCGAGCGGGAGGGCACGACGCTGTTCGCGCGTGCGCCGATCAGCTTCACCACGGCGGCACTCGGCGGGGCGCTGTCCATTCCCGGCCTCGACGGGCGGATGCACGAGATCAAGATTCCGGCGGGCATCCAGTCGGGCAAGCAACTCCGCCAGCGCGGGGCGGGCATGCCCGTCCTGCAAGGGCGCGGCACCGGCGATCTGGTCATCCAGATCGAAGTCGAGACGCCGACCCGGCTGTCGACCCGCCAGCGCGAATTGCTCGAACTGTTCCGCGAAACCGAGACCGGGGACGAATGTCCTGAAAGCCAGGGCTTTTTCGCCAAGTTGAAGAGTGTCTTCGCGGGCGAATAAGCAAGGTTTTCCGTCGATTGATATTGTCAGACGGTGCGGGGCCGGGATGATCGTCCATCCTGGCCCTGTTGACTCCCGAGCAAGGCGGGAGTCATGATTGTCGCGCGACTTTGACAAGGAAGTCCTGCGATGCGTCACCTGCCTGGATGCTTGATCGCCCTCGGTGCGATGGTGTTGGCACCTGTCGCGGCGCAAGCCGTTCCATCCCGGAAAGTCGAAAAGATACTTCTCCCGGATGCGGGATCGTCCGACGAGATCATCGTCCAGGCGCTCAGCCTTCCGCGCGACGCCTTGCCCGTCAATGTCCGCTGGGCGCCGGTCGACAATACGCAGGTCAACATCGCCTATGAACGCGCGGACCAGTTCCTGGCCTGTGCTTTCGACAAGGCCAGCCGGGACTGGTTGCGCAAGGCGGTCGAAGGGCCCCCGTCGCTGGCCAGCACCGAATATGCGCAGGGCATGGTCATCGTCACCAACTGGGGATGTTACCCGCCGCTGGGATCCAGCCCGCCGTGGAACCCTGCGCTGGCGGGACAGGATCTCCTCCATCGCGGAATCCTGCTCGAGCGGACGTTGCGCGCCTTTGCGCCGGATGCGTCGCTCGATGCCGCGCAGACCTTCGACCCGGCGGTACGCACGCGCTTCCGCAAGGTGGAAACCGCCCATAACCGCTATCGGCAGAATCCGGAGAAATCGGGGTTCGTCGTAGCCGCCTGCCTGGTTCAGACCCAGCCGGTCCTCGCGACCCGGCTGTTCCACGCGCCGCAGGGCAGCGATCTGGTCCGGGGGCTGGAACAGGCGATGCTCGTCAATGCGCCCGAGTGCCTGGAGGGGGTGAAGAAGCTGAGCGTCGAGCCGACCACACTTCGGGTGTATCTGATCGATGCCTTTTACCGCTGGCTGCTCGCCGTGCGGAACGTGCCGACGCTGATCCCGGCCAGTGGGGCATAGGCGCGGCGTCCAGCCCCCAAGCAAAGCCATATTGCATTGCGGCGATGGTCGCGCTCCAATGGCGGTCATCAGGATGGAGATTGTCATGTCGCCGTGGAAAGCCGCTTTGCCCCTTCTTGCTGCGTGCGCGCTGCTCCCCGCCGCCGCGCCGGTCGCCGCGCCGCGCGTCGGGATCGCCAGTTTCGAGGCGCTGCCCAAGCCCCTGCCGCTGCCCTATCATGCGGGCGACGCCAAGGCGGCCATCGCGGCGGCCCGCGCGCGGGCGGTCAAGGCGCACAAGCGCGTGCTGATCGATATGGGCGGCAACTGGTGCCTCGACTGCCGCCTACTGGCGGGGATGATGGAGTCGCCGAAGATGCGGCCCTTCGTCGCCCGGCATTTCGAGGTGGTGACGGTCGATGTGGGCCGGTTCGACCAGAATATGGATGTCCCGGCCTCTTACGGCATCACCGGGCGGCTGGCGGGCGTGCCCGCGGTGCTGATCGTCGATCCGAAGACCAACAAGCTGGTTAATGCCGGGCGAGAAACCGCGCTGGCCGATGCGCGGGCGATGACGCCGCAGGCGGTGGCGGACTGGCTGGCGCAGTGGGTGGGGTGAGGGGGCTCACGGCCGGTTGATCGTCATGTGACGACTTATGGGCCGATCGTATTTGATTGGCCGGGTTCCCTCCCCCAGCCCCTCCCGCTTGCGGGAGGGGAGAGGAAAGAGGGTAAGCGCTTCCCCAGGCAACTCCCCTCCCGCAGGCGGGAGGGGTTGGGGGAGGGGAGTCCGTCTCGGCGGGACAAGCCGCCAATGGGACTCCCCCCGACCGATTACGCGCCGAACACCCGCGCGAAGATCGTGTCGACATTCTTGTAATGGTAATCGAGGTCGAACCGCGCCTCGATCTCTTCGGGCGACAGCGCCGCCGTCACGTCCGCATCGGCCTTGAGCAGTTCCATCAGCGACAGTTCGCCGTCGGACTCCCACACCTTCATCGCATTGCGCTGGACGAGGCGATAGCTGTCCTCGCGGCTCACGCCCGCCTGGGTCAGCGCCAGCAGGACGCGCTGCGAATGGACCAGGCCACCCATCTTGTTGAGGTTCTTCTCCATCCGCGCCGGATAGACGACCAGCTTGTCGATCACGCCGGTGAGGCGGGCGAGCGCGAAGTCGAGGGTGATGGTCGCGTCGGGGCCGATATAGCGCTCGACCGAGCTATGGCTGATGTCGCGCTCATGCCACAGCGCGACATTCTCCAGCGCCGGGGTGACATAGCCGCGCACCATGCGGGCCAGGCCGGTCAGGTTCTCGGTCAGCACCGGGTTGCGCTTGTGCGGCATCGCCGACGAGCCCTTCTGGCCGGGCGAGAAATATTCCTCGGCCTCCAGGACTTCGGTGCGCTGCAGGTGGCGGACCTCGGTCGCCAGCCGCTCGATCGAGCTGGCGATGACGCCCAGCGTCGCGAAGAACATCGCATGGCGGTCGCGCGGGATGACCTGGGTCGAAACGGGCTCGACGGTCAGGCCCATCTTCTCGGCGACATGGGCCTCCACGCGCGGGTCGATATTGGCGAAGGTGCCGACCGCGCCCGAGATCGCGCAGGTGGCGATGTCGGCGCGCGCCGCGACCAGGCGAGCGCGGTTGCGGTCGAACTCGGCATAGGCTTGCGCCAGCTTCAGGCCGAAGGTGACCGGTTCGGCATGGATGCCATGGCTGCGGCCGATGGTCGGGGTCAGCTTGTGCTCCAGCGCGCGGCGCTTGATGACGGCGAGCAGCGCGTCGAGGTCTTCGAGCAGAATGTCGGAGGCGCGCGCCAGCTGCACCGCCAGGCAGGTGTCGAGCACGTCGGACGAGGTCATGCCCTGGTGCAGGAAGCGTGCTTCCGGCCCGGTCCGCTCGGCGACATGGGTCAGGAAGGCGATGACGTCGTGCTTGGTCTCCGCCTCGATCGAATCGATCCGGTCGATGTCGAAATCGCCCGCCGCCTTGTCGGCTTCCCAGATGCGCGCGGCGGCTTCCTTCGGGACGACGCCCAGCTCGGCGAGCGCGTCGGTGGCGTGCGCCTCGATCTCGAACCAGATGCGGAAACGGGTCTGGGGATCCCAGATCCGGGTCATGGGAGCACGGGAATAGCGCGGAATCATCGGGGCACCTTCAGGTCGTGGAAACGGCACGGCTTACCGTGCACTCCCTCTCGGAATCACGGTGTGCCGTGCCGTTAGCAGGGACGAGCCGAGCCTTCAAATCCGAAGATGCAAACCCCATATGGTCAAATGCCGAACGGGATCGTATCACTAAAGGCGAAGATGCGTTTCCGGTCTTCATAGTCATCGATCGACCAGAGTAAGGGAGAGACGAGATGATGAAATATGCTTTTCTTGCCGGTGCCATGATGGCGTCTGCTCCGGTGCTTGCGCAGGTTGCGCCCGCCCCCGCCCAGACCACGCCGGCGGCGCCGCAATCGGCGACGACAACCACGGCTGATCCGATGCAGGCCGCCACGCCGTCGGCAGAACCCGCCGCGCCCGCCCAGGCGGCCCCCGCCGAGGGCCAGGTCCAGGCAACCGGCAGCCAGATCGCGCAGGTCGTCGACACCCAGTTCCCGACCTATGACAAGGACGGTGATGGCCAGCTGAACAAGGCCGAGTTCACCCAATGGATGGTCGCACTGAAGGCTCAGACCGACCCGTCGACCAAGGCCGAGTCGCCTGCGACCAAGAAATGGGTGGGCACCGCCTTTGCCCAAGCCGACACCGACAAGAGCAAGAAGGTGTCGAAGACCGAGCTGACCGGCTTTCTGAGCCAGGGTCAGGGCTGAGCCGGAACACCCCCTCCGTTCCTACGATTCCCCGAGCGGGGATGAGCGGGGCCGTCGGACCACCCGGTTCGGCGGCCCCTTTTTCGTGCCTGTTTGCGGGGCACGAAAAAGGGCAGGGGCGTCGCCGCCACCTGCCCTGATTTTCGTTCGCTCGCTCGTGAGAGAGAGCGAGGCCGGATCAGGCCTCTTCCGAACCTTCCGACGCATCGGCCGCTTCGTCCGCGGCGGTCGGAACCGTCGGCGGAACGATGGTGGCGATCGCGAAGTCGCGGTCGTCGATGGCGGGCTCGGCACCCTTGGGCAGCTTCACGTCCGAGATGTGGATCGAGTCGCCCACGGCCAGACCCTTCAGCGAGATGCTGATTTCGGTCGGGATGTTGGCGGCGTCGACGACCAGCTCGATCTCGTGGCGGGTGATGTTCAGGACACCGCCCTGCTTCACGCCGCTCTCGTCCTCGTCGGTGAAGACGACCGGAACGGCGACCGTGACGGTCTCATGCTCGCCGATGCGCAGGAAGTCGACGTGCAGCGGGCGGTCGGTGACGGGATGGAACGCGACGTCCTTCGCCAGCGTGCGCTGGCCGTCCACCATGATGACCGAGGTGAAGAAGTGGCCGGTCATCAGCGCCTTGACGAGCGCCTTCTCTTCGAGATGGATCGACGCGGCGGCCTTGTTCTGGCCATAGATCACGGCGGGGACGCGGCCTTCACGACGCAGCGAACGGGAGGCTCCCTTGCCAACCTGATCGCGCGTCTCGGCGGCGAGCGTAAGGGTGTCGCTCATTCCAGTAACTCCGAAACAAAAGGGATATAGCTTCCCGATCACGCCTCCAGGGATGACCATGACCGGAAGCGGGGGCGCATAGCCGCAAAGACGGCAAAAGGCAAGGTGTCGGCCGCCGCGCCTCAATAGGCGATGCGCTGCGCCCTGATCCCTTGCTTGGCGAGTTGCGCCTGGACGCTGTCGTCCCCGGCCAGATGGCCTGCGCCGACCGCCATGAAGATCGTGCCGGGCTTGGCCAGCCGCTGCTTGATCCAGCTCGCCCAGCGGCCGTTGCGGTCGGTCAGCAGCGTCTTGGCGACCTCGGGCGAGTCCTTCAGGCTCTCGTTCATGTCGCGGGCCAGCGCATCGGGGTCGCCATGCGCCCATTCGTCGACCATCTTCGCCATTTCCTCGCCCGCCTTGGGCAGTTCGTCCACGGTCGAGGTCAGGAACTCGATCTGCGCCTTGGGCGACAGGCCGTTGAAATAGCCGATCTGCTGCTCGGCGGTCTCCAGCCCCTCGACCGGCTTGCCCTCCGACCTGGCGGCTTCGGTCAGCACCTTTTCCGGCCCGTTGGCGGGATCGTAACCCTGTTTCTGGAGCGGCGCGATCGACAGGGTGACGGCGGCCAGCCATGGCTTCATCCGGTCGAACGCCTGGGGCGGCGCGCCCAGATCGGCGATCGCCTTCAGATAGGCGCCGCGCTTGTCGGCGGGCAGCTGTTCGGTCAGCGTCGGCCCGGTGGGCGAAAAGCCGTTCTTCAGCACGATCTGCTGCATCGTCGCCTTGTCGGGCTCGACCATCTCCAGGACCAGCTGGTCGGACTTGTCGAAGGCGGTCTTCACCGCCTCGTCGAACCAAGTCAGGCCGGGCTTCAGCACATGGATGGTGCCGAACAGATAGATGGTGGTGTCGGCATCCTTGACCACCCACAAGGCGGGGTCCGCGTCATTGGGGGCCTGGGCGGGCTTGCTCTGCGCGCAGGCGGGGAGCGCCAGCATCAACGCGAGCGAGGTGAGGGCGGTCTTCATGATCGTCTTCATGGGATCGGGCTTTCGGAAAGGGAAGGGGATCAAATGTACTTGCGCCACAGCCAGACCAGGCCGGCGACCGCGAGCATCGCGCCGTACACCCATTCGATCTGCACCGGGGGCAACACGCCGCCGCGCCACAGGAACCACCAGACGGGCACGCCCAGGCCGACCGTATAAAAGCTGGCGACCGCACCGTCGCGGTAAGCCTGGCGTTCGTGCTCGTCGACCACCCGATGCCAGCGCCATGAGATGATGGGGATGACCACGCCCCAGATCAGCGCCATCAGCACGGCGAACCAGAGCGGCAGTGGGGAGGACCACAGGTCTGGGCGGGCTGCACCCTGCGGCTGTTGTAAAACGATCAGCGCGGTCGACAACCCCGCGATCCCGCCGACGGCGCCGGATATGGCAAGTAGGCGGTGATTGGCGCGTTCGCTTGGTCCCTTGGCGATACGCGAAGCGTTCATGGTCATGGCCGCACCTCGATGGAAAGATGGACGGAGAAATGCGGAAGCGCAGCCTTGGGGGCGGCCTGCATCTTCGGGCGGAACGTGTCGAACGCGATCCCGCCCACGCGATCGGCGCCCCAGCCGAGCAGCGACAGCGCGATGCCGGTCCCGATCACCGTGCGGGTCAGGCGGCGGCTCATGATCGCACCCGGCGGATCAGATAGGCCGGGCCTCCGCCGCGCGTCATCCGTTCCGGTTCCTGCGGATCGCAGTCCGGCGACTCACTCACCATGATGCTCGTCATCGAAAATCTCCTCGATGGGCATGTCGAACAGGCGGCCGATGCGGAAGGCGAGCGGCAGCGAGGGGTCGTATTTCCCCGTCTCGATGGCGTTGACGGCCTGTCGCGACACGTCCAGCCGCCCGGCGAGTTCCGCCTGGCTCCAGTTGCGTTCGGCGCGCAGCACCTTGAGGCGATTTTTCATGTCCACCTCCTCTTGCATGGCAACCTCCCTTTGTCACCTGTGCATGACGGAATGTCAGGTGACCATGACAAAGTGACAGTGAGTCGTGACCATGTCAACAAGACCTGACAAAATATCATGCTTGGCTGACTGGCGGCATCGCGGGCGCGGCGGCTCGCCTTGACCGCGAAGGGGGCATGAGCCAAAGCCTGCCGCGTTATGCTGACCCGGAACGGACCCCCGGAAGGACCACTTTCCTTCCAGCGCATGATCCTCACCCTCCATGACTATTGGAGCGAGCGCGGATGCGTGATCCTGCAACCCTATGACATGGAGATGGGGGCGGGCACCTTTCACCCCGCGACCACGCTGCGCGCGCTGGGTCCGGATTCGTGGAACGCCGCTTTCGTCCAGCCCTGCCGCCGCCCGACCGATGGCCGCTATGGCGAGAACCCCAACCGGCTCCAGCATTATTACCAGTATCAGGTGATCCTGAAGCCCTCGCCCGCCGACCTGCAGGACCTGTATCTGGGCAGCCTGGCCGCGATCGGCGTGGACATGGCCAAGCACGACATCCGCTTTGTCGAGGACGATTGGGAAAGCCCGACCCTGGGCGCCTGGGGCCTGGGCTGGGAAGTCTGGTGCGACGGGATGGAGGTGACCCAGTTCACCTATTTCCAGCAGATGGGCGGTTACGACATGAAGCCGGTTGCGGGCGAACTGACCTATGGGCTCGAGCGTCTGGCCATGTACATCCAGGACGTCGACAACGTCTACGACCTGCGCTTCAACGATGCGGGCGTGAGCTACGGCGACGTGTTTCTCGAAAACGAAAAGCAGATGTCGACCTGGAATTTCGAGGTGGCCGACACGGAAACGCTGTTCGACGCCTTCCGCAAGGCGGCGGCCGAGTGCGAGCGTTGTCTGGAGGCGAAGCTGCCCATCCCCGCCTATGAACAGGCGATCAAGGCCAGCCACACCTTCAACCTGCTGCAGGCGCGCGGCGTGATCTCGGTGGCGGAGCGCCAGGCCTATATGGGCCGCGTCCGCGATCTGGCGAAGGGCGCGTGCGGCGCCTGGATGGACAAGAACGGCTGGGCCGCGTGATGACCGATTTTCTGCTCGAACTCCGCTCCGAAGAAATCCCCGCCCGGATGCAGGCGGGCGCGCGGGAGAATCTCGCCAAGCTGTTCGCCGCCGAACTCGCCAAGGCCGGTCTGTCGGCGGGTGAGGTCGTCACCTATGCGGGCCCGCGCCGTCTGGCGCTGATCGCCAAGGGGCTTCCGTCCGCGACCGAGGCGGTGTCCGAGGAAGTGAAGGGCCCGCGTGCCTCCGCCCCGCCCCAGGCGCTGGAGGGCTTCCTGCGCAAGACCGGGCTGACGCGCGAGCAGCTGACCGAGCGCGACGGCGTGCTCTTCGCGATCACCGAAAAGCCTGGCCGCGCGACCGCCGAGGTGCTGGCCGAGGCGATCCCCGCGATCGTCCGTGCCTTCCCCTGGCCCAAGTCGATGCGCTGGGGGGCGGAGTCCGCCTCGACCGAGTCGATGCGCTGGGTCCGCCCGCTGCATGCCATCGTCGCGCTGTTCGGCGGCCAGGTGGTGCCGTTCGAGATCGCCGGAATCACCAGCGGCAATGTCACGCGGGGCCACCGCTTCCACGCGCCCGCCGAGATCGTGCTGACCGGCGCCGACACCTATGTCGAGCAGCTGCGCGCCGCCAAGGTGCTGGTCGATCAGGACGAGCGTGCCGCGATCATCCGCGAGCGCGCGTCGGCGCTGGCCGCCGAGGCGGGGCTGGAACTGGTCGAGGACGAAGGGCTGGTCGCCGAGAATGCCGGGCTGACCGAATGGCCGGTGCCGCTGCTCGGCCGCTTCGACGAAGCCTATCTCGACGTGCCGCCCGAGGTCATCCAGCTGACCGCGCGGGTGAACCAGAAGTACTTCGTCTGCCGCTCGGCCGACGGCAAGCTGGCGAACGCCTTCGTCTGCACCGCCAATATCGAGGCGAGTGATGGCGGCGCGAAGATCGTCGAGGGCAATGGCAAGGTGCTTGCCGCCCGCCTGTCCGACGCGCGCTTCTTCTACGAGACGGACCTGAAGACCAAGCTCGACGATCTGCGGCCCAAGCTGGAAAAGATCGTCTTCCACGAAAAGCTCGGCACCGTCGCCGACAAGGTCGAGCGGGTGGCCAAGCTGGCCGAATGGCTGGCGAGCGAGGGCATCGTTCCGAGTTGCGATCCCGCATTGGCGCGCCGCGCGGCCGAACTGGCGAAGGCCGATCTCGTCACCGGCATGGTCGGCGAGTTCCCCGAATTGCAGGGCCTGATGGGCGGCTATTATGCCGCCGCACAGGGCGAAGACCCGGCGGTGGCCGAGGCGGTGCGCGATCACTACAAGCCGGTCGGGCAGGGCGATGACGTTCCCGCCGCGCCGGTGACGGTGGCCGTGGCGCTGGCCGATAAGCTGGATACGTTGTTTGGCTTTTTCTTGATGGACCTGACACCGACTGGTTCAAAAGATCCGTTTGCATTGCGTCGTGCCTGCATTGGCTTGTCGGATTTGATAAACTTGAACGCACTACGCCTTCCGCTCTCTTTGGTGCTGCGTCAGGTTGCTTTTACTTATTTTCTGAAGGCGGTGAGAGCTGGGTGTCAGGAAAGTGGCAATTTCCAAAAGATGTTTGGGGATCTGTCGCGTATTGAGGAAATTAAGAACCATATAAAGTCACCAGAAGGCCCATTGCAGTGGACGGTGGATTTCAACGCCCGTGAAACGTGGGCTCTTCACATTATGATGCGACTGAACTTGAACGACGATGCGGCGATCGAAAAAATTCTTAATTTCTTCGCCGACCGCCTCAAGGTCCAGCAACGCGAAGCGGGCGTCCGTCATGACCTGATCGACGCGGTCTTCGCGCTCGGCGGTGAGGACGACCTCGTCCGCCTGTTCGCCCGCGTTAGCGCGCTGCAAGCCTTCGTCACCACCGACGACGGCATCAACCTGCTCGCAGGCTATAAGCGCGCCGCGAACATCCTGAAGAAGGAAGGCGTCGAGGGCGACCAGGGCTGGACCGCGCCGACCTACACGCCCGAACCCGCCGAGGCCGATTTGATCGCCGCGCTCGACGCCGCCGAGCCCAAGGCGGCCGAGGCGGTGCAGGCCGAGGATTTCGAGGCCGCCATGGCCGCGCTCGCTTCGCTCCGTGCGCCCATCGACCGCTTCTTCGACGATGTCACCGTCAACGACGCCGACCCGGCCAAGCGGGCGGTGCGCCTCGCGCTGCTCGCCCGTGTGCGGGCCGCCGTTCACATGGTGGCGGATTTTTCGAGGATCGAGGGATGAGTTGAGCCGGATCGGGAGACGGACCGACAGCTTCCTGTCTTCCCCTCCGGCAATATCGCCTTATTAACACCGACGCCTGTGTCCCCAGGGCGTCGGACGATACGACCAGTAAAGGATCGAACCGATGACCTATGTGTACCGCTTCGGCGGCGGCGTTTCGGACGGCGGTAAGGGGGACAGGAACCTGCTTGGCGGCAAGGGCGCGAACCTGGCCGAAATGGCGTCGATCGGGCTGCCGGTGCCGCCGGGCTTCACCATCTCGACCGCGATGTGCACCCGCTATTACGAGGATGGCGAGCAGTTTCCGCAGGAACTGCGCGACGAGGTGGCGGACGGCATCGCGCATATCGAGGCGGTGACGGAAAAACGCTTCGGCGACCCGGAAAACCCGCTGCTCGTCTCGGTCCGCTCGGGCGCGCGGGTGTCGATGCCGGGCATGATGGACACGGTGCTGAACCTGGGCCTCAACGACGCCACCGTCGAGGGGCTGGCGAAGAAGGCGGGTGACGAGCGTTTCGCCTGGGACAGCTATCGCCGCTTCATCCAGATGTACGCCGATGTCGTGCTGGAGCTGGATCACGGCGCGTTCGAGGAAGCGCTGGAGATCGCCAAGGAGGATAACGGCTTCACGCTCGACACAGAGATGTCGGCCGCCGACTGGAAGGCGCTGGTCACGACCTATAAGGGGCTGGTCGAGGAGCAATGGGGCAAGCCCTTCCCGCAGGATGTGCAGGACCAGCTCTGGGGCGCGGTCGGCGCGGTGTTCGGGTCGTGGCAGTCGGAGCGCGCGAAGGTCTATCGCCGCCTGAACGACATTCCCGCCGACTGGGGCACCGCCGTCAATGTGCAGGCGATGGTCTTCGGCAATATGGGCGACACCTCGGCGACGGGCGTGGCCTTCACCCGCGATCCGTCCAAGGGCGACCGTGCCTATTATGGCGAGTTCCTGATCAACGCGCAGGGCGAGGATGTCGTCGCGGGCATCCGCACGCCGCAGTATCTGACCAGGGCCGCGCGCGAGGAAGCGAAGGCCAAGCCCGCCTCGATGGAAGAGGCGATGCCGGAGGTCTATGCCGAACTGGCCGCCGTCTTCGACCGGCTGGAAAACCATTACCGCGACATGCAGGACATCGAGTTCACGGTCGAACAGGCCAAGCTCTGGATGCTCCAGACCCGCTCGGGCAAGCGCACCGCCAAGGCTGCGCTGAAGATCGCGGTCGACATGGCCAATGAGGGCCTCATCACCCGCGAGGAAGCGATCGCGCGGGTCGATCCGGCGGCGCTCGACCAGCTGCTCCACCCGACCCTGGACCCCAATGCCCGGCGCGACGTGCTGACCAAGGGGCTGCCCGCTTCGCCGGGGGCGGCCTCGGGCAAGGTGGTGTTCGACGCCGATGCCGCCGAGCGCGCGGCGGCGGCGGGCGAGGCGGTGATCCTGGTCCGCGTCGAAACCAGCCCGGAAGACATCCACGGCATGCACGCGGCCAAGGGCATCCTGACCGCGCGCGGCGGCATGACCAGCCATGCGGCGGTCGTGGCGCGCGGCATGGGTCGTCCTTGCGTCTCGGGCGCGGGTAGCCTGTCGATCGACAACAAGGCGAAGCTGCTACGCGTGGGTTCGCGCGAGGTGCGCGAGGGCGATATCCTGACGCTTGACGGTTCGACCGGCGAGGTGATGGTCGGCGCGGTGGCGACCGTCCAGCCCGAGCTGGCGGGCGATTTCGGCACGCTGATGGAATGGGCCGATCAGGTTCGCCGCCTGAAGGTCCGCGCCAATGCGGAAACCCCGCTCGACTGCCAGACCGCGCGCGATTTCGGCGCGGAGGGCGTCGGCCTGTGCCGGACCGAGCATATGTTCTTCGACGCCGCGCGGATCACCGCGGTGCGCCAGATGATCCTGGCCTCCGACGAAAAGGGCCGCCGCGCCGCGCTCGCCAAGCTGCTGCCCGAACAGCGCGCCGACTTCACCGCGATCTTCGAGGTGATGGCGGGCCTGCCGGTGACGGTGCGGCTGCTCGACCCGCCGCTGCACGAATTCCTGCCGCAGCAGGAGGCCGAATTCGCCGAGGTCGCGACGGCGGCGGGCGTGGACGTGGATACGCTGAAGCGCCGGGCGAGCGAACTGCACGAGTTCAACCCGATGCTCGGCCATCGCGGCTGTCGCCTGGGCGTGACCTACCCCGAAATCTATGAAATCCAGGCGCGGGCGATCTTCGAGGCGGCGCTGGACGTCGCGGAGAAGTCGGGTGAAGCCCCGATCCCCGAGATCATGATCCCGCTGGTCGCCACCCGGCGCGAGCTGGAGCTGATGAAGGCGGTGGTCGACAAGGCCGCGCAGGCCGTGTTCGCCGAGCGGGGCAAGACGGTCGAATATCTGGTCGGCACCATGATCGAGCTGCCGCGCGCCGCGCTGAAGGCCGGGGAAATCGCCGAGGTGGGCGAGTTCTTCTCCTTCGGCACCAACGATCTGACCCAGACGACGCTGGGCGTCAGCCGCGACGATGCGGCGCGCTTCCTGGGCGCCTATGTCGAGAAGGGCATCTACGCCAAGGACCCGTTCGTCAGCCTGGATGTCGAGGGCGTCGGCGAACTGGTCAGCCTGGCCGCCGAGCGCGGCCGCGCGACGCGCCCCGGCATCAAGCTGGGCATTTGCGGTGAGCATGGCGGCGACCCGGCGTCGATCGCCTTCTGCGAGCAGGTCGGGTTGGATTATGTCTCGGCCAGCCCGTACCGGGTCCCGATCGCCCGGTTGGCGGCGGCGCAGGCGGCGTTGAAGGCGCGGTAATCGGTCGCGGGGAGGGGAGCGGTTCGCCGGGAGCCTTCCCTCCCCCATCCCCTCCCGCCTGCGGGAGGGGCGTGCCTAGGGGCGCGGGCAGCGTACATCTCGATCGCGTTGCACGGTGCAATCGGTGATTTGGGGCTGAATGCGCCCCAAGTCCCTCCCCTCCCGCAGGCGGGAGGGGCCGGGGGAGGGCAGGGTGTCTCACCGAGCCCACACCCGATGAAACCCCGTTACCCGCGCGTCGAGACCCGGTTGCCGAAATCGAACCAGCCCCGACGCTCACCCGCCGGATAGGCCGGACGCGCGGCGGTGGCGGCGACCGGGCGGTACGGCGCCCGCTCCGTCACGGGGGCCGCCGCCACGGGTTGCGCACTGGCCAGCCGCTGGTTCTCGCGCTCCAGCTCGGCGATGCGGGCCTGTGCGGCGGACAATTTGGTCTCGGTGTCCTTCACCTGCGCGGCATGGGCGTCGCGCTCGGTCGAATAGCGGGTGCGCCATTTGCGGCCGCCCGGATGGCTCGCCAAGCCGAAGAGCCACCCTGCGATGAGGACCAGCCCCAGCACGGCGAATTGTGTCGTCGAAGTGAACAGCATCGCGGTCGATCCCTGCCTGTTACGTCCGGACAACGACCGGACGCGTCGGTGGTTGCGCGAGTGTTACTGGCCGGTGACGAGCGTATCCTTGATCGAGCAGGCGGCGGGGCCCAGGATCACCACGAACAGCGTCGGCAGGATGAACAGGATCAGCGGCACCGTCATGATCGCGGGCAGGCGCGCGGCCTTTTCCTCGGCGCGCATCATGCGTTCGTTGCGGAACTCGGCCGACAGGACGCGCAGCGCGCTGGCGAGCGGGGTGCCGTATTTCTCGGTCTGGATCATCGTCGTGACGACCCCGCGGACCGAATCGAGATCGACGCGCATCGCCAGATTCTCCAGCGCCTGCCGCCGGTCGGTCAGGAAACCGAGCTCGACCGAGGTCAGCTGGAACTCGTCGCCCAGCTCGGGATAGGCGCGGCGCAATTCGCGCGCCACGCGCATGAAGGCCGCGTCGATCGTCAACCCGGCCTCGGCGCAGATGACCAGCAAATCCAGCGCGTCGGGCAGGCCCTTGCGGATCGCCTGGCTGCGCTTGGTGATCTGGTTCTTCAGCGCCAGATCGGGGGCCTTGTACGCCAGCAGCAGCGTGCCTGCGACCAGGATGTTGCGGCTGAACGGGCTCCAGGTGGCGAAACCGTCGGTGCCGTAGACCCACAAGGCGATCAGCCCGCCTAGCACGATCGGCAGCGCCAAGCGGCCGAAGATCACCGCGACCGCCATCTCCTTGGACCGGATACCCGCCTGGAGCAGCTTGGTCTGGACCGCGCGGACCTGTTCGTCCTGCAACATCTTCAGCGAATCGAGGATGACGTGCATCCGGTTCAGCATCGTGTCGCGGTCGATCAGCCTTGCCCGCGACGGGGGCGGGGCGGCGGTCCCGGCCTTGAGCTGCTCGCGCCGCGCATTGAGGGTGCGCACCCGCGCCTTCATCGGATCGCGGCTGCCGATCAGCAGATAGCCGACGAACAGCAGCGCCAGGATGCAGACGCCCCATAGCAGCGTGGCGGTGGAGGCGGCGTCGAGGCCGAACGGGCCGGTCGCGGAAGAGGGGGCGGGGCTGCGCATTCAAATCTCGAAATTGATCATGCGGGACATGATGAACGCGCCCAGCCCCATCCACAGGATGCCGACGCCGCCGACCAGCATCAGGCGCGGATCGATGAAGAAGCGCGCCATATAGGGCTGGTTGATCAGCCAGATCATGGCGAACACGGCAAAGGGCAGGACGCCGATGATATAGGCCGACGCCTTGGATTCGGACGACATCGCCTTGATCTTCAGCTTCATCTGCGCACGCTTGCGCAGCACATCGGCCAGGTTGGACAGCGTCTCGGCCAGGTTGCCGCCGGTTTCGCGCTGGATGGCGATGGCGATGACGAAGAACTGGAATTCGGGCGTCTCCAGCCGGTCGGCGACGTCCTGAAGCGCGGCATCCATCGTCCGGCCGATCCGCATCCGGTCATAGACCGCGCGAAACTCCTCGCCGACCGGGCCGGGCACCTCCTGGCCGACGACCGCCATCGTCTCGGCGATGGGCAGGCCCGAGCGCAGCCCGCGCACCAGCAGCTCGATCGCGTCGGGAAAGCGGGCGGTGAACTTCGCGATCCGGCGGCCGATCGTCATCGACAGGAAGACATGCGGCAACCACAGCCCGATCCCGATGCCCAGCAGCAGCGCCAGGACAAAGGACAGCCCGATCATCAGGCCCAGTATCAGCGTGACGAGCGCGACGGCGGCGCAGCCCAGGCCATATTGCCCCACCGTCCAGCCGCGCCCCGCCCGGTCCAGCCGCCTGGCCAGCTTCGCCGGGTTGGGCAGCAACCGGCCGAACGCCTTGTCCATGCGGGTATCGGTGGCGAACGCGATCCCGCGCGAGGCGGCCGCCACGGCGGGCTTGTCGAGATCGAGCGCGACCCGCGTGCGCAGGCCCGCCAGCCGCCGCGACTGTGCGCGCGGCGTCGACGGGGCCGACAGTGCGGCCATCACCAGCATCAGCGTCGCGAAGACGCCGACCGCCAGGATCAGGGTCGCCAGGATGCTCACCCGGTCAGGCCGTCCCGGCGCGCTTCGACAGCAGCGCCTTGAAGTCGAACCGGTCGAGCAGTCCGCGCCGCGCGGGGGCGGCGGCGTCCTCCGTGGAGGCGCAGATGCGCTGGACCATGGCGATCATCGGCGCGACGGTGCGCGAGGACTTGCCCAGTTCGGCGATCGGCTTGCCCAGCTTGGCGGCCTGCACGACCAGTTTCTGGTCATAGGGGATGAGGACATCGACGGGGCGCTCGATCGACCCCTCGAAATCGCTCTGCGCGATCTCGCAGAGCGCGGCGGGCTGGACCCGGTTGGCGACGAGCAGGACGGCGGCCTGCGGCGCGTTGAGCTTCAGCCAGGCGAGCATGCGGATCGTGTCGCGCGCGGCGGCCAAAGTGAGTTCGGTCACCAGCACCACGGTCTGGGCGGTGTTCAGCAGCATCGGCTGTTGCAGGGCCATGTCGCGCGGCAGGTCGACCAGCGTCGTCTCGAAGGTCAGCCGCATCTCCTCCTGCAACTGGGCGAAGGCGATGCCGTCGGTCAGGATCGGCGCACTGATCGGCGCCTCGGCGGACAGGATGGCCAGCCGCTCCGACGCCTTGACCATCGCGCGTTCCAGGAACAGCCCGTCGATCCGGCTGGGATTGTCGATCGCGTCGACCAGTCCGCGTCCCGGCTCCAGGTCGAGCGAGAGCGCGGCGGTGCCGAAATGCACGTCCAGGTCGAGCAGCGCGGTCGAACGCCCCAGCCGCTCCGCCATCAGCCAGCCCAGCGAGGTGGCGATGGTCGAGGCGCCGATGCCGCCGCGCACGCCGATCACCGCGACGCCGCAATGCGCCCGCTCGGGCGTCTGGTCGGCGGGGCGGGGGGCGTGCAGGATCGCGCGCGCCTGTTCGAGCGTGTCGCGAAGCTGATCGGCGCTCAGCGGCTTGAGCAGATAATCATGGATGCCGCTGTTCATCAGCGTGCGATAGAGGCGGACGTCGTTGACCTGCCCGATCGCGATGACGATCGTGCCGGGTTCGCACACCTCGGCCAGATTGTTGATCTCCCCCACCGCATCGTCGGTGTCGCTCAGGTCGACCAGCAGGATCTGCGGGCTGGCCGACACCGCCAGCGACTGGATCGCACCGCGCATGCCGGTCTTGAAGACCTTGTCCGGCGACCATCCCTGTTCGTCGGCGATCGGGCGGATCGCCTCGGCCGCCCAGTCGTCGCAGACATAGGCCTGGAACGGGTCGCGCTTCAGCGCGCGTTGGGGATTCCAGGGGGCGTTCACTGGGGCTCTCCGCTGCTGGTCGGCGCGGGGCCGCTGCTCGCGGTCGCGTTGGGATCGCGCAGCGTGGTGCCGCCCGTGCCCGTGGTGCCCGCCCGCCGCATCGCGACGATCGCGCGGGTGGCGGAGCGCGGGTCGGCGGTGGCGGGGCCGTCGGTGCCGCGGACCAGTTCCCGGGGATCGGCGACCATCGCCGCCAGGTTGCGGTTTACCGCGCAGCCATGGTTGGACGAGGTGTCGCCGCTCCAGTCGGGGGCCAGATCGCTGCGCCAGTCGGGGCAGCCGGGCACCGTCGCGCGGGCGCGGGTCACGATCACGCGGATCGTCGCGGGCGCGACCGGGCTCTGCGCGATGGGCGAGGACGGACCGAGCAGCAGGCCATAAGCGCCGATCACCGCCGCGACCTGGCGATAGGCGCCGGTGGCCTCGCCCGCCGGGTCCTCGACGGTCACGCGGTCGCCATAACCCAGCCGCAGGTTGCGCGCCCAGCCGTCGAGGCGGTGATCCTCGTCGGCCGCCAGTTGCCCGCGCGACACGGCGAGGTCGAGCGCATAGTCGGTCTGCGACACGACCGGCTGATGCGCGGTTTCCAGCCCGTGCTGGCCACCGGCGTTACAGGCGGACAGCAGCAGGCCGAGGGACGTCAGGCAAAGCGGGGCGCGGCGCATGGGGCGGGGCATCCTTGGGCGGGCGATCATTCGGAAAAGCCCGGCATGGGAACGGCCTTGCCGGGCCGCGCGGCGGGCGCGGCTCCGACCGGCGCGGCGGCGCCGGATACGGGGCGACCCTGGACCGGCGGGGCCAGGGTGGGGACGGGGCGCGGCTCTCCGGACCCGGCGGCGACCCGTCCCAGCAGGACGCGCTCGGCATCGTTGGGCGGGCGCTGGCCGTCCGTCGGCAGGGCGATGCCCGAGGGGGAATCGACCGGCTTGACCAGATAGGGGGTGATGATGATGACCAGCTCGGTCTCGTTGCGCTTGAACGCGTTGGACCGGAACAGCGAGCCGATCAGCGGCAGGTCGCCCAGCCACGGCGCCTTTTCGATGCTGTTGTCATGGGTATTGGACAACAGCCCGCCGATCATCATGCTCTGCCCCGAACCCAGCTCCAGCGTCGTCTCGGCGCGGCGGGTGGAAAGAGCGGGGATCGAGGTGCCGTTGATCCGGACCGACCCCACCGACGAGATTTGCGAGACTTCGGGCCGGACGCGCAGCGAGATCCGCCCGTCGGACAGCACCGTCGGCGTGTAGGACAGGCTGACGCCATATTGCTTATAGTCGACCGACACCGCGCCGAAGCCGCTGGTGAGCGGAATGGGAATCTCGCCCCCCGCCAGGAAGGTCGCGGTCTCGCCCGACAGCGCGGTCAGGTTGGGATTGGCCAGCGTCGAGACCTGGCCCAGCGTCTCGCCCAGATCGATCGCGGCGAGCAGGTTCATCCCCAGCACCCGTCCGGCCAGCCCCACCGACGTCCGCGCGTCGCCCGAGGTGAAGCCATAGCGGGTGCCGATGATCTGCCCCGTGGTCGGATCGGTGACGTCGCTGATCGTCCCGGCATTGCGGCCCGACGCGACGCCGAACAGGAAGCCGCCACTATTGTCGCGGCTCAGCAAGTTGACGCCGATCGTCTTGACGAAGCTGCGACTGACCTCGGCGATGCGGACCTGGAGGTTCACCTGAAGCGGGGTCGCGGTCTTCAACCGGCTGATGATCCGGGTGTCCTTGCCGACATAGGCCTGGACCAGCCGTTCCGCCTCGGCGACATCATCGGGCGAGGCGACGGTGCCGGTCAGCAGGATCATGCCGTTGATCGGCGTGGCGGCGATCTTGGCCTCCGGCATGGCCAGCCGCAGCATCCGGCCGATCGAATCGGTGTTGTTGCCGACCCGCACCGTCGCCGAATAGACGACCGTCCCGCCGCGCCCGGTGGCCGAGATGGTCGTTTCGCCGGGCTTCTTGCCATAGATATAGAGCTGGGTGGGTGAGCGGACCTGGACGTCGGCGATGCTGTCGTCGGCGACGAACAGATCGGTCATCGGACGGCGCAGGGTGATGAGGCGCGCGCGCCCGGTGTTGATCTCCATCGCGCCCGACCCGTCGCTGACGACCGTGGAGCCTTCCGGATCGGCGGCGGCGGATGGCGCGGGGGCGAGGAGCAGCGGTGCGAGGATCAGCATATGGGCGGCGGCGCGTGCCGAGCCCGCCAGGATGGACCGGGACGCCATGTTCAATTCATCCTTCCAGCTGTGGACGGACCCGAATCGCCCGACCCATGGCCGCGCGTGACCTGCACGCCGCCTTCGCGAACCGGGGCGCCCATGCCCGTGGCCGCGCCCGCACCCGCACCCGCACCGCCCGCCAAGGGCATCGCGCCGCCGGGCATCGGGATCGCGCCGTGATCGGGCCCGGCATTGGCCTGGCGTCCGGGCACCGTCCGGCGCTGATAGCGCGACACGTCGCCGCCGGTGACATAGGAGGCGCGGTCGATCATCGGCTGGCTCGCGCCTGCGGTCCGGTCGGGCTGGTCGGCCAGAGCGCGCAGAGACAGCGACAGCGTGCCGACCGTCTGCGCCACGGCGAGCTGTTCGGCCATTTTCGGCGTCGTCTCGACCGTGACGGTGGTGAAGGGGTGGACCGCCGTCTTGCCGTCCGAGCCCGCCTGATGGTCGGTGCTCTGGTCGGTGGCGAGCACGCGAACGTTGCGCATGATCGTCTCCGACACCTTCAGCGGGGGGCCGTCGCCGCCGCCCGCGACATCCTGGGTCAGCACCATGTCGATGCGGTCGCCGGGAAAGACGAAGCCCGCCACCGCCGTCTGCGCCGATACCGGCACCGTCACCGCGCGCATGCCCGGCGTGAGTGCGGCGGCCAGGAAGCCCCGGTCGCCCGGCGGCACCACCGACCCCTGGGTCAGCGGCTGTCCGGCGGTGATCGCATAGCGCAGCACCGTGCCCTGCAGCTTGGTGGGATCGGCCTGGCCCTTCACATAATAGGCACCCTGGACCATGTCCTTGGGCCAGGGCTGGAATTTCAGCGCGGTCGGGTCGATGATCGTGCCGACCGGCAGGGTGCGGGTCGCGACCAGCACCTCGGGGCCCGATTCGGCGGGCGCGACGATGACGGCGGCGGCGGCTTGCGGCGCGCTGCTGCCCGACGTGATGGTCCGGGCGAACAGCGCGGTCATCCCCGCGACCACCAACGCGCCCAACACCAGTAACAATTTGCGACTGTCCATCCCGCGCTCTTGGCCTCGTCGCCGAACCCTCTGCCCGGCCTGTTCAGGAAAATCAGGTATGATTGAATGGGTTAAAGATCGGTTCCCGCAGGATCATAAGCCCCGCCACCGCGATCGCCACGCCATAGGGAACCTCGATCGGCCGCGCCTCCCCGCGCTGGCGCCGACGCCGCAACCGATGGTCGAGGATCATGGCGAAGGTCACCACGCCGCCCGCGATCGACATGATCAGCAGCATCCGGAACAGCGGTTGCAGCGGCAGCCATAGCGCCAGCGCGGCGATCATCTTCACGTCGCCGCCGCCCATCATGCCGACGCGAAACGCCTGCGCGAACAGCAGGAAGACGAACCCCGCGACCGCCAGCTGCACCACGATATCGGGCCAGACCGACAGTCCCGAGGCCCACCACCAGAGCGGCGCGAGCAGCGCGATGGCGGCGTTCTTGCGGTCGGCGATCTCGCGGGTGCGCGCGTCCTCGATCCCCGCCGCCACCAGCAACAGGGTCAGCGCACCGATCAGCGCGATACGGACAATGGTCCATTCCATCATAGAACCACCTAGACGGCAGGGCTTTCTAAACCGTAACCGGGAGGCGGATGACCGACGCCTTCGCCCTTCGCCGATCCTTCCCCGCGGATGCGCGGCTGTCGCACTGGACCGCGCCCGACGGCTGGGCGCATCGCCGGTTCGACTGGGTGGCGGCGCGGCCGGTCGGCCGGTTGCTGTTCCAGACGGGACGCGCCGACATGATCGAGAAATATCTGGAGGTCTTCGCGCATCTGGTGGCGCGCGGCTGGAGCGTCACCGCGTTCGACTGGCGCGGGCAGGGGGGATCGGGACGCCTGCTCGCCGACCGGCATGTCGGGCATGGCGCCGATTTTTCGGTCTATGTCGCGGACCTGCGCAGCTTCTGGCAGCAATGGCGGGGTGAGGACGGCGTGGGGCTTCGCCATGTCCTGCTCGGCCATTCGATGGGCGGCCATCTGGCGTTGCGCGCCGTGGTCGAGGGCGCGGTCGATCCCGATGCCCTGGTGCTGGTCTCGCCGATGCTGGGGCTTCGCCTACCGACCGGCGCGCTGCTGGGGGCGATTCTCATCCGCGCCATGGCGGCGCTCGGCCGGGGCGAGCGTGCGATCTGGCGCGCCGATGACGGGGCGGGCCGCCATACCCGCCAGCGCAACCTGACCCATGACGTCACGCGCTACGAGGACGAGGCCTATTGGTACGCGCGGATGCCCGAGCTGGCGCTGGGGCCGCCGAGCTGGGGATGGCTGGCGGAGGCGTCGCGCTCGATCCGGGGGCTGTCGCGCGATCCCCGGCTCGACCGGCTGGGCCTGCCGACGCTGATGCTGATCGCCGAGGCCGACCGGCTGGTCGATTCGCGCGTCGCGGCGCGGGTCGCCGCCCGGATCGGCGCGCGCACGGTCCGCTTCGGCGACGAGGCGGCGCATGAGCTGCTGCGCGAGGCGGACCCGGTGCGACTGCGCGCGCTGGAGGCGATCGATACGTTCCTGGCCGGGGTCGCCGCATGAGCCATGACATCGCGATCGTCGGCGCGGGCATGGCGGGGGCGAGCCTGGCGGCGGCGATCGGATCGCGTGCGCGCGTCATCCTGCTCGAAGCGGAGGACATGCCCGGACGCCATGCGACCGGGCGCTCGGCGGCCTTCTGGTCGGAAACCTATGGCGGCCCGGCGGTCCAGCCGCTGACCACCGCCTCCGGCGCGACGCTGCGCGACGGCGGGTATCTGACCCCGCTCGGCTCGCTTCACGTCGGGCGCGCGGAGGATTCGGCGCAGATCGAGCGGCTGCTCGGCGATTTCGCGGGCAGCGGGGTGGACCTGTCGCCGGTCGATCCCGCCACGCGCATCCCCGGCCTTCGCCCCGAATGGGTGCGCGGCATCTGGGAGCCGAGCTGCGCCTATATCGACGTGGCCGCGCTCCATGCCGATTATCTGGCGGCCGCGCGCGGGGCGGGCGCAGTGCTGAGGACCGATGCCGCACTGGTCGCCGCCGAACGCCGCGACGGGCTATGGCATCTGGAGACGCGCGCCGGGCCGGTCGAGGCGCGGATATTGGTCGACGCGGCGGGCGCCTGGGCGGACGAGGTCGCGCGGATCGCGGGGGCCGCGCCGGTCGGCATCACGCCCTATCGCCGGACGATGATGCAGTTGCGCACCGATCCGCCCGCGCCGTCCGGCCTGCCGCATGTCATCGACATCAACGGCCGATTCTATTTCAAGCCCGAGGCGGGCGGGCGGCTGTGGTTGACCCCGCATGACGAGACGCCCAGCATCCCCTGCGACATCGCGCCCGAGGAATGGGACGTGGCGGTCGCCATCGACCGGCTGGAAAAGGTGGTCGACTGGCGCGTCGCGGCGGTCGAGCGCCGCTGGGCGGGGCTGCGCAGCTTCGCCCCCGACCGTGCGCCGGTCTATGGCTTCGACGCCAAGGTGCCGGGCTTCTTCTGGTGCGCGGGGCAGGGCGGCTTCGGCATCCAGACCGCCCCCGCCGCGTCACGCATGGCGGCGGCGCTGCTGCTGGGCCAGGGGGATATGCCGGGCGGCGTGGATGCGGCGCGCTATGCGGCGGCGCGGTTCTCGCGATAGCCACGCGCCGCCCGGAAGCGGCTATTTCCGGAACGTCTCCGCCGCGTCGCTCGCCAGCTTGTCGGCGCGTTCATTGTCGGGGTGGCCGGCATGGCCCTTGACCCATTTCCACTCGATCTGGTGCCGCTCCGCCGCCGCGACCAGCGCCTGCCATAGCTCGGCATTCTTGACCGGCTTCTTGTCCGCCGTGCGCCAGCCATTGCGCTTCCAGCCATGAATCCACTTGGTCAGGCCGTCCATCACATAGCGGCTGTCGGTCGACAGCGTCACCGCGCAGGGGCGCTTGAGCGCGTTCAGCGCCTCGATCGCCGCCATCAGCTCCATGCGGTTGTTGGTGGTCAGCGGCTCGCCGCCCGACAATTCCTTCTCATGCGCGCCCGACCGGATCAGCGCGCCCCAGCCGCCGGGGCCGGGATTGCCCTTGCACGCGCCGTCGGTGGCGATCTCCACGGGGGTCACAGTCCGGCCTTTCCGTCGCGATAGGCGATATAGCGCCGCCAATAGGCGAGCGGATCCTTGCGCGTCACCAGCGCATCGGCCGGGGTGTTCAGCCAGTCCCAGGCGCGGGACAGCGCGAAGCGGAGGCACGCGCCCATCGCCAGCTTCGCGAATGCCGCGCGCTCGGTGTGGGACAGCGGGAAGTGGCGCTCATATCCTTCGATCAGCGCCGCGCCGATTTCGGGTGCATAGGTCTCACCGGCCGCGTCGAAGCTCCAGGCCGAGTGCATCACGGCGAGGTCATAGACCCGATAGTCGGTGCAGGCGAAATAGAAGTCGATCAGACCGGTGACCTGATCGCCCAGCACCAGCACATTGTCGGGGAACAGGTCGGCATGGATAACGCAGGCGTCGAGGCTCTGCGCGTCCCAGCCGTCCAGCACCGTGTCGAGCGCCTCGCCCATCGCATCGTGCAGGCCCGGCTCGATCCGGTCGAGGTCGCGGCCGCATTGTTCGAACAGCGGGTGCCAGCTGGCATGGCCCATCGAATTGGCGCGGCTCTGCGGAAAGTCCGCCACCGCCCGGTGCATCGCGCCCATCGCGTCCGCCGCCGCCAGCGCCTGCGCCGGGGTCGGGTGCGACAGCGACACGCCGGTCAGGAACTGGATCAGGCAGGCCGGGCGGCCCGCCAGTTCCTGGATCTCGACGCCCTGCCGGTCCTTGATCGCGGGCGGCACGGCCAGGCCCTTGGCCGCCAGATGGTCGAGCAGCGCGAGGAAGAAGGGCAGGTCGCCCGCCGCCACGCGCTTTTCATACAGGGTCAGGATGAACCGCGCGGTCGTGGTGTCGACCAGGTAATTGCTGTTCTCGACGCCCTCGGCGATCCCCTTGGCGGAGATCAGCTCGCCCACGTCATAGCGTGCCAGAAACGCCGACAGCGCCTCGGCCGAAACCTGCGTATAGACGGCCATGGTTCAGGCGGCCGCTTCCAGACCGCGCGGCAGCTTGAACGCGATCGTCTCGCGCGTCGTCTCTTCCTCGCGTTCGGTGACGGTGAAGCGTTCGGACAGCCGGTCGACCAGCTCGCGCACCAGCAGCTCGGGCGCCGAGGCCCCGGCGGTCAGGCCCAGCGTCCTGACCCCGTCCAGGAACGCCCAGTCGAGATCGGCGGCGCGCTGGATCAACTGGGCGCGCTTGCCCGCCCGCTCGGCGACCTCGACGAGTCGCAGCGAGTTGGACGAATTGGGCGCGCCGATCACCAGCACCGCGTCGCACTCGGCGGCGATCGCCTTGACAGCGGCCTGGCGGTTGGAGGTGGCGTAGCAGATGTCCTCGCCACGCGGTGCCAGGATGTTGGGGAAGCGGCGCTGGAGCGCCTCGATCGTCGCGGCGGTGTCGTCGACCGACAGGGTGGTCTGGGTCAGGAACGCCAGATTGTCGGGATCGGCGGGGGCGAACGCCTCGACATCGGCGACCGTCTCGACCAGCGACATCGAGCCCTGCGGCACCTGGCCGAAGGTGCCGATGACCTCGGGGTGGCCGGCATGGCCGATGAAGACGATATGGCGGCCCATCTCGACCAGCCGTTCGGCCTGGCGATGGACCTTGGACACCAGCGGGCAGGTGGCGTCGAGATAGTCGAGGCCCCGGCTCTCGGCATCGGCGGGCACCGACTTGGGCACCCCGTGCGCGGAGAAGACGACATGCGCGTGCGGCGGCACCTCGTCCAGTTCCTCGACGAAGATCGCGCCCTTGGCCTTCAGGCTGTCGACGACGAATTTGTTGTGGACGATCTCATGCCGGACATAGACGGGCGCGCCATGTTTTTCGAGCGCCAGCTCGACGATGCGGATGGCGCGGTCGACGCCCGCACAGAAGCCGCGCGGGGCGGCGATCAACAGGTCGAGCGGCGGCTTGGGGGCATCGGTCATGCTGCGGCTCTACGCCATTGCTTGCGCGCGTCCAACCCGGTTCCTATGCTGGCGGCCAAACCGGCATCCTGCTTCGGCATCCAGAATAGGCGTTTCGACCTGTGAAAGCATCGCTCCCCGTTTCCGTCTTGGCGCCCGTTGCCCTTGCGCTCGTGCTGGGGGGCTGCGCCCGCACCGGTGAGATCGATGCGTCGGGCGGGATCACCGCCGTCCGCTCGGCTTGCCCGGTGGTGGGCGTGGCGGCGGGCACCGGCGACGTGACCCTGTTCAAGACGCCGGGCGCGACCGACGAGGGGGCGATCGATCTGGTCGCCAATATGACCAACGTCCGCTCGACCTGCGCCGATGCGGGCAGTGACATCGTCACCACCGTGACCTTCAACGTCGAGGCGCGGCGCACCGACACCGCCGCCGCGCGCGACGTGACGCTGCCCTATTATATCGCGATCGTGCGCGGCGGGACCAATGTCGTCGCCAAGCGGGTGAGCCGCGTGTTGGTCCATTTCGACGCGGGCCAGGCGCGCGGCCAGGTGGCGGGCGAGGCCTCCACCACCATCGCGCGCGCCGCCGCGACCCTGCCCGACGATGTCCGCGAGAAGCTGACCCGTCGCCGCAAGGCGGGCGACGAGGACGCGGCGGTCGATCCGCTGAGCCAGCCCGAGATCCGCCAGGCGGTGGCAAGCGCCAGCTTCGAGGCGCTGGTCGGGTTCCAGCTGACCGAGGCGCAGCTGAAGTATAACGCGACGCGGTGATTCCGGCGTGCCCCGGCGAAGGCCGGGGCCCAGTTGCGGTAAGGCCTGTGGCGCGCCGTGTCGTGGCGTGGGAGGCTCCGGCCGATCGCTCGCTTTTGCCTCCCACGCGATGGGCGCGCGCGCCTCGGACCGTTTGGCATCTGGGCCCCGGCCTTCGCCGGGGAACGAATTGGGGTTGCGGCCCCCGGTCCCCATCCAGCCGCTTAATCCACAATATTGATCGCACCCCCGATTGACTTGGGCACCCCCTGTCGGCAGAGGGCGCGGCGTCGATGTCGGACATGTCCGACATAGGCGCGCGCGGGAGAGCGCCGGGTGCATCTTTCAGATGGCAAGACCCGGCCGCCGAAGGAGCAACCACCCCGGAATCTCTCAGGCAAATGGGACCGCGCGATCGCCATCGACACTCTGGAAAGCGCGCCTCGACCCCGGTCGCGGCGCCACCGAAGGGGTAAGCCGGAATTTCCGGCGAAAGCTCTCAGGTTCCGTGACAGAGGGGGATCGGATCGGGTAGGAGACACGCGTCCCTAGCCGACACCCTTTTGACGGAGACCGGCCCCGTGAGCGACGCAACCGACCTGAATGTAGAAGACGCCCCCGAGGGTCAGGAGATCATCCAGACGCTGCCGCTGGACGCCTGGCACCGCGCGCGCGGCGGGCGGATGGTCCCGTTCGCGGGTTATGAGATGCCGGTCCAGTATGAAGGCATCATGGCCGAGCATCTGTGGACCCGCGAGTCGGCCGGGCTGTTCGACGTCAGCCATATGGGGCAGGTGGTCTTCACCGGCGACAATGGTCTGGCCCCGGTCATCACCGCGCTGGAAAAGGTGCTGCCGGGCGACATCACCGGCCTTGGCTCCGCCAAGAACCGCTATTCGCTGCTGCTGAACGAAGAGGGCGGCATCCTCGACGACCTGATGGTGACCAAGCGCACCCTCGATGGTGCGGAAGAGCTGTACATGGTCGTCAACGGCGCGACGAAGTATGACGATATCGCCTATCTGCTCGACTTCATCCCCGACGATGCGACGCTGAACCTGCTCGACGAGCAGGCGCTGCTGGCGCTCCAGGGGCCCAAGGCGGTCGATGCGCTGTCGCGGATCGTGCCGGGCGTCGAGAACCTCGTGTTCATGACCGCCGCCGACTTCGTGTGGAACGAGGTGCCGCTGTGGATCAGCCGCTCGGGCTATACCGGCGAGGACGGTTACGAAATCTCGATTCCCGCCGAGCATGCTGCCGCTTTCGCCGACGTGCTTTGCGAGCAGGCGGAAGTGAAGCCGATCGGCCTGGGCGCGCGCGACTCGCTGCGTCTGGAGGCGGGGCTGCCGCTCTACGGCCATGACCTCGACCCGGAGACGACGCCGGTGATGGCCGATCTGGGCTTCGCGCTCGCCAAGAAGCGTCGCGAGGCGGCCGACTTCCTGGGTGCGGAGCGCATCCTCGCCGAGCGCGAGAACGGCCCCGCCGTCAAGCGTGTCGGCCTGACCGTCGCGGGCCGCCAGCCGGTGCGCGAGGGCGCGTCGGTGGTCGCCGAGGACGGCTCGGTCATCGGTCGCGTCACCAGCGGCGGCTTCGCCCCTTCGATGGGCGCGCCGATCGCCATGGCCTATGTCCCCACCGAGCTGGCGACGCCCGGCACGGCCCTCAAACTGCTTCAGCGCGGCAAGATCCATGACGCCACCGTCACGGCCATGCCGTTCGTCCCCCATCGTTACGTTCGTTCAGGAGCCAAGTGACCATGAGCCGCTATTTCACCGAAGATCATGAGTGGATCGACGTCGACGGTGATGTCGGCACGGTCGGCATCTCCGATTACGCGCAGGGTGCGCTGGGCGACATCGTGTTCGTCGACGTCCCCGAGGAAGGCCGCGAGCTGTCCAAGGGCGACGAGGCCGCCGTGGTCGAGTCGGTCAAGGCAGCTTCAGACGTGTATGCGCCCGTCTCGGGCACCGTGATCGAGGGCAATGCCCAGCTGTCGGACGAGCCCGCGCTGGTCAACACCGATCCCGAAGGCGAGGGCTGGTTCTTCAAGATCACCCTGTCGGACGCGTCGGAGCTGGACGGCCTGATGGACGAAACCGCCTACGCCGCGTTCGTCGCGAAGCTCTAACCTTCCTACTCCCCTCCCGCAGGCGGGAGGGGCTGGGGGAGGGGACTCGCTCTCCCCCGATCATCAGGCTTGTTGAAGCCGACTGCCCTCCCCCGACCCCTCCCGCCTGCGGGAGGGGAGAAGAAGGGAAGGGCGATGACCCCTCGATCCGCGAGGTTTTCGGGGTGAGGGGCGGAGAAATGGAACGCATGCGCTACCTGCCCCTTACCTCTTCCGACCGGGCTGAGATGCTCTCGGTCATCGGCGCGGGATCGGTCGACGACCTGTTCGTCGACGTGCCCGAATCCGCCCGCCTGTCCGGCCCCATCGAGGGACTGCCTAACCACGCCTCCGAACTGGCGGTCGAGCGGCACATGACCGCGCTCGCGCGCAAGAATATCGTGGCGGGCGATGTGCCCTTCTTCCTGGGCTGCGGCGCCTACCGCCATCATGTGCCCGCCAGCGTCGATCACCTGATCCAGCGCGGCGAGTTCCTGACCGCCTACACGCCCTATCAGCCGGAAATCGCGCAGGGCACGTTGCAGATGCTGTTCGAGTTCCAGACGCAGGTCGCGCGTCTGCTCGGCACCGATGTCGCCAACGCCTCCATGTATGACGGCTCGACCGCCTGCTGGGAAGCGATCGGCATGGCGCGGCGCATCACCAAAAAGTCCAAGGCGATCCTGTCCTCGGGCCTGCACCCGCATTATGTCTCGGTCGCCAAGACGATGGCCAAGTACACCGGCGACACGCTGGAGACCGGCACGCCGGTCCTGACCGCCGAGACCGATATCGACCAGATGATCGCGGCGATCGACGGCGACACCAGTTGCGTCGTCGTCCAGTATCCGGACATTCTCGGCCGTATCGCCGACCTGACCCCGCTGGCCGAGGCGTGCCACGCCAAGAAGGCGCTGCTGATCGCCGTCGTGACCGAGCCGGTCGCGCTGGGCGCGATCCGCGCACCCGGTGAGATGGACGCCGACATCGTCGTCGGCGAAGGCCAGTCGCTGGGCGTCGGGCTTCAGTTCGGTGGGCCCTATGTCGGCCTGATGGGCTGCAAGGATAAGTATATCCGCCAGATGCCCGGCCGCTTCTGTGGCGAGACGGTGGACGCGGACGGCAAGCGCGGCTTCGTGCTGACGCTGTCGACCCGCGAGCAGCATATCCGCCGCGAAAAGGCGACGTCGAACATCTGCACCAATTCGGGGCTGTGCGCGCTCGCCTTCTCGATCCACATGACGCTGCTGGGCGAGGCGGGGCTTCGCCGGATGGCGGGGATCAACCACGCGCAGGCCTGCCGCGCGGCAGACCGTCTGGCGAAGGTGCCCGGCGTCAAGCTGGTCAACGACGTGTTCTTCAACGAGTTCACGCTCGACTTGGGCCGCGAGGCACGTCCGATCGTGCGGACGCTCGCCGAGCGCGGTGTGCTGGCGGGCGTGTCGCTCGGCCGGCTCTATCCGGGCGAGGACGTGCTCGCGAACGGACTGGTGGTGGCGGTCACCGAAACGGTGACGGCGGAGGATATCGAGACGCTTGCCCAAGCGCTTGAGGAGGTGCTGGCATGACGATCAACCAGAGCGGCTGGAAGCCCACGAGCCCCGAGGCCAAGGACGGCGAGGTCAGCGCGACCTTCACCGGCAACCGCGCGCTGATGCTCGAGGAAAAGCTGATCTTCGAGATCGGCGATGCCGAGACGACCGGCGTCGACTTTGCCGAGGGCGATGTCGCGGGTTCGCGTCTGGGCGACCTGAGTCGCAAGGCGCCGATCGGCCTGCCCGGCCTGTCGGAGCCGGAGACGGTCCGCCATTATACCCGTCTGTCGCGTCAGAATTACGCGATCGACCTCGGCCTCTTCCCGCTGGGTTCGTGCACGATGAAGCACAATCCCCGCCTGAACGAGAAGATGGCGCGGCTGCCGGGGTTCAGCGACGTTCACCCGCTCCAGCCCGTCGACACGGTGCAGGGCGCGCTGGAGGTCATTCACCAGCTGGCGCACTGGCTGGTCACGCTGACCGGCATGACCTCGGTCGCGATGAGCCCGAAGGCGGGCGCGCATGGCGAGCTGTGCGGGATCCTTGCGATCAAGGCGGCGCTGGAGAAGCGTGGCGAGGGTCATCGCAAGGTGATCCTGGTCCCCGAATCGGCGCATGGCACCAACCCGGCAACGGCGGCATTCGCGGGCTTTTCGGTCGAGGACATTCCCGCGACCGCGGACGGGCGAGTCGACACCGCGGCGCTGAAGGCGCGGCTGGGGCCGGACGTGGCGGGCGTCATGATCACCAACCCGAACACCTGCGGCCTGTTCGAGCGTGACCTGAAGGACATTTCCGACGCGGTCCATGCGGCGGGCGGCTATGTCTATTGCGACGGCGCGAACTTCAACGCCATCGTCGGGCGCGTGCGTCCGGGCGACCTGGGCGTCGATGCGATGCACATCAACCTGCACAAGACCTTCTCGACCCCGCATGGCGGCGGCGGGCCGGGTTCGGGGCCGGTGGTGTTCTCCGAGGCGCTGACGCCGTTCGCGCCTATGCCGTTCGTCGAGAAGACGGGCGAGGGCTTCCGCCTGGTCGAGGAAGAAAATGCCGAGGACCATCATGCCGACAGCTTCGGCCGCATGGTCGCCTTCCACGGCCAGATGGGCATGTTCACCCGCGCGCTGACCTATATCCTCAGCCACGGCGCCGACGGGCTGCGCCAGGTCGCTGAGGATGCGGTGCTCAACGCCAATTACGTCCTGCGCTCGCTGGAGAGCACGCTCGACGCCCCCTTCGCCAAGAGCGGCCCGTGCATGCACGAAGCCATCTTCTCGGACGAAGGGCTGGCCGAGGGCTTCTCGACGATCGACGTCGCCAAGGCGCTGATCGACGAGGGTTTCCACCCGATGACCATGTATTTCCCGCTGGTCGTCCACGGCGCGATGCTGGTCGAGCCGACCGAAACCGAGTCCAAGGCCGCGCTCGATCAGTTCATCGGCGCGCTGGCCTCGGTGGCGGAACGCGCCAAGGCGGGCGACCCGTCGCTCAAGACCGCGCCGCACTTCGCGCCGCGCGCGCGCCTCGACGAGACGCTGGCCGCGCGCAAGCCCGTGCTGGTGTGGAAGGACAAGGCGGCCTGATCGGCTGTTCCCCGCGCCGCCCGAGCGGTGGCGCGGGGGCATCGTCATCCCGGCGCAGGCCGGGATCTCTGGCGATCGTCAGCTGCCGTCGCCAAAGGCCCCAGCCTTCGCTGGGGCGACATCGCTAGAGCGCCGTGAACAGGCAAATCCCGCCCAAGATTACGCCGGGCGCATTGGCGAAGACGATCGGCCAATCCCGCTTCTCGCGCAAAAACCCATAGGCGACCCAGAGCGAGCAGTTCACCATCGTCGCCAGCGGCTGAATCACCGAACCCTTCTGGCCCGCCAGGTTGAGTTGGATCTGGTCGATATAGGACAGGTACATGGCCACCGCCGTGGCGGTCGCGATCCAGCCGAGCAGCATCAATTTCCGTTCGCTCACAGCCGTTTGGTCTCCTTCTTCATGACAGATAAATCGATTGAAGCCTGGTGCTGCAACGCGCAAGCGGGGCAGGATGCTCCGGGGCGGAAAAGGGACCAGCATGCGCTTTGACACAAGCGACGCAACGACGCTGGAGACGATCCTGCGCTGGCGCCGCGACGTCCGTCATTTCCGCACCGATCCGATCGACGAGGCGGTGCTGGCGCGGCTGGCCGAGGCGATGGCGCTGGCCCCCTCGGTCGGCAATGCCCGGCCATGGCGGGTGATCCGCGTCGAGGACCCCGCATTGCGCGCCGCCGTCCGCGCCGATTTCCGACGCTGCGACGAAGAGGCTGCGGCCGATTATGCCGACGAACAGGCCGCGGCGTACCGCGCGCTGAAACTGGCGGGCCTGGACGCCGCGCCGGTCCAGCTGGCGGTCTTCACCCATGTCGATCCGGCGGAGGGGCACGGCCTGGGCCGTCGCACCATGCCCGAGACGCTGCGTCAGTCGACCGCGATGGCGATCCACACGCTCTGGCTGGCGGCGCGGGCGGCCAATCTGGGGATGGGAATGGTCTCGATCCTCGACCCCGCCGCCATGGAGCGGATCTTCGAGGTGCCCCAGGACTGGAGCTTCACCGCCTATCTGTGCCTGGGTCATGCCGAGTGGGACGACGATACCCCGCTGCTCCACCGTGCGGGTTGGCAGGAAAATGCGCCGACGCGGTGGGAGGTGCGCTGAAAATCCTCCCTGCAAGGGCAGGAATGATGTCAATCTTCCGCAGCGGCGGAGATCGTCTGCTGCTTGCCAAGCCGCTGCTCGCGCCAGACGATGAACAATCCGCTGGCGATGATGACCGGGGCGCCCAGCCAGGTTCCCGCCGTGGGCAAGGCCCCGAAGATCAGCCAGCCATAGACGGTCGCCCAGATCAGCCCCGAATAGTCCATCGGCACGACGGCGGCGACGGGAGCCAGCCGCGATGCGCCGGTCAGCGCCAGCTGCCCCATGCCGCCCGCCAGCCCGATCGAGACGAGCACCACCCAGGTCAGCGGATCATGCATCTTCAGGTGGAAGGCATAGGGCAGGGCGATGAAGGGCAAGGTCAGGATGGTGAAATAGAAGACGGTCGTGGTCGCGGGTTCGTCGCGCAACTGGCGCAGCACGATCGCGACGATCGCTACGAACATCGCCGCCATCAGCCCGACGCCCGCCCCGAACATCGACATGTCGCTCGCCCCCGGCCGCACGACGAGCAGCACGCCCGCAAAGCCGACCAGCACCGCGCTCCACCGTTGCAACCCGGTCTTCTCCCCCAGCACCAGCGCGCCGAGCAAGGTGGCGAAGATCGGCACGGTGAACTGGAAGGTCGTCGCTTCGGCCAGCGGCAGCAGCATGACCGCGCCGAAGGTGAAGACCATGCCGACCAGCCCGACCATCGCCCGCTTGGCATGGCCCTTCAACCGGGTGGTGCGCAGCGACGCCAGCCCCGGCCCCGCCATGACGAAGGCGAGCACGACCGGCAGCGCGCAAAGCTGTCGAAAGAACATGGTTTCGGACAAGGTCGCCCCACGCGACTCGGCCAGCTTCACGAGCGCCGACATGGTCGACAGGAAGAAGATGGCGATCAGGCGCAGGCCGATGCCTTTGAGCACGCGGTCGCCGGTCATGACCCTGCGCTTAGAAGAGCATTTCAAAAACGGCAATGGGCGAGGCTGGTCTGGGGCCGCCCTATGCCCGGCTACGGCGTGGCCTGGCCCACCGACAGGGCGGGGTGGCAGAGCATGGCAACCAGTTCGCTTTGACGGGTGCAACCGATCTTGCCGAATATGGAGCGCAAATGCGTGCGCGCGGTCGCATAGCTGATGCCGCGGATGATCGCCGCCTCCTGGAGTGATCGACCGGCCGCCAGTTCGACCGCCAGCATCGCCTCCGCCGGGGTCAGGTCGAACAGCAGTTTGAGCAGCCCCGCCTTCGGGACGGACCGGTTGGCAGGGTCTGCGGCTATGATGATGAAGCCGTCGGCGTCGAAACGCGACCTGGCCATTTGGCGCAGCGGGATGAAGTGGAGGGCGCAGGGCGGCATCATGGCATGCGCGTCCAGCAGGATCGTCGCGCTGACCACCGCATCGGTGCGGCTGGCGGCCAATGCCCTTCGGATCTTGGCATCGATGGCGGTGTTCCGAAAGCGAATCCGTCCCTGGACCGTCGTGATACGATCGCCCATCCCGACCTCGAATTGTCGGTTATGGGCGCGCAGCCGTCCGCTGCGTTCGATGACGGCGGCGGGGGTGTTGAGCAGGTCTAGCGCATCGACCGTCGCCTGGGCGGCGACCTGGTTCATCTGCATCGAAAGGCTGGCCGCGCGCGCCAGATGCGGGCGCAGCCGATCCAGCTGAGGCAGGGCGGCGCGGGCACTGGCTTCGCTGGCAAAACCCTCCAGCGTGACGGTGATCATCTTGTCCGCCACGCCCTGGATGACGGTCCCGGCACCGATCGCATATCCTTCGGGGATCAGAAAGTCGCGATAGACCGGGAGAGTGGCCATCATGTCCGGATGATGCAGGTCGCTGTCGGTACGGAACCGGGGCGCGTGTTCGGCGACGAGCGGCGCGGCTCTGACATTGGGTTCCAACCACCCCTGATCGATGTAGCGTTGGAAGAAATCATCATGTCTCAATGACATGATGAATAAATTCTGCCATTCCGAAGTGGCGAAGAGGCAGGCACAGCGAGCACCAAAGTGTCTCGAGAGATTTTCGAGAAGTTGCGGCCAGCGATTGCGATCCGCAACCGTCGCATATATTTCGTCCAAAAGCCTTGGGTCGACCATGGAGTGGTCGCTATCGGAAATTCCTTTACGCGACATACCACAAATGGATGATGTAGACGCAATATGCGGCCGCTTATGATGACAGAGATGACATATGGCCATTATGCCATACATCCTTGTTTTCATACCAGAGATGAGCGGCGGGGGATATGATCGATCAGCATGAAGGGCGCGTGGACATTCGTAACTTGTCGGCGCGTCCGCAAGGAAGCGATAGCGAAGATGGTTCGCATCTATCGAAAAAGACTGATGAAGTCGTGCGCGACAACGGGCGGATGAAGCCGAGAATGGCCCTTTTGGTCATCCTGTTCATTACGATCCTGTCCTGGTCCTGGATTTTCCTGCTTTTCTGATTGTCGATGCCCTGCGGTGCGTAGCGGCTTGGCGAAACCGGGTCTTTGCCGCTATCGGGCGGGCATGAAGCATGCTCTGTCCGTCACCCGCGACGCGGATTTCTCCGCCTGGTATCAGTCCGTCATCGCCGAAGGCGATCTGGCCGAGGAATCGGGTGTCCGGGGCTGCATGGTCATCCGCCCCTGGGGCTATGGCATATGGGAGCGTATCCAGCGGCTGCTCGACGATCGCATCAAGGCGACAGGGCATGAAAATTGCTATTTCCCGCTGTTCATCCCGCTATCCTATTTCGAAAAGGAGGCCGAGCATGTCGACGGCTTCGCCAAGGAGATGGCGGTCGTCACGCATCACCGGCTGATCGCGGACGGCAAGGGCGGCCTGGTCCCCGATCCCGAGGCGAAGCTAGAGGAGCCTTTGGTCGTGCGCCCGACCTCGGAAACGGTGATCGGCACCGCCTTTGCCCGCTGGGTCCAGTCGTGGCGCGACCTGCCGGTGCTGATCAACCAGTGGGCCAATGTCGTCCGCTGGGAAATGCGCACCCGCATGTTCCTGCGCACCGCCGAATTCCTGTGGCAGGAGGGGCATACCGCCCATGCGACGGTGGACGAGGCGCGCGCCGAGACGATCCAGATGCTGGAAGTCTATCGCAGCTTCGCCGAGGACTGCCTCGCCATGCACGTCATCGCGGGCGAGAAGCCCGAGAATGAGCGTTTCCCCGGCGCGGTCGAAACCTATTCGATCGAGGCGATGATGCAGGATGGCAAGGCGCTTCAGGCCGGAACCAGCCATTTTCTGGGCGACAATTTCGCCAAGGCGCAGAATATCCGCTTCCAGAATGCCGAAGGCGGTCTGGACTTCGCGCAGACGACCAGCTGGGGCGTGTCGACCCGGATGATCGGCGGCATGATCATGGTCCACGGCGACGATGACGGGATGCGCGTGCCGCCCAAGGTTGCGCCGTGGCAGGTGGTGATCGTGCCGATGTTGCGCGATCAGCCCGAGGACGAGGCGCTGCTCGCCTATTGCCGTGATCTGCAGAAGGAACTGGTGGGCCAGTCGGCGCTTGGCGAGCCGATCCGCGCCATGGTCGATGCGCGCGCGCAAAAGGCTGCCAACAAGCGCTGGGGCTGGGTCAAGAAGGGCGCGCCGGTCATCATCGAGGTCGGCGGCCGCGACATGGCGGGCGGCAACGTCTCGGTGATCCGCCGCGACCGGCTGTACCGCGAGGACGGCAAGCTCGACTCGGTTGTAAGCCCGCGCGGTGACTTCGTGTCGGGGATCGAGGCGCTGCTCACCGATATCCAGGGCGAACTCCATCGCCAGTCGGCCGAGCGGTTGAAGGCGCAGATCGTCCCCGTCGACGACTGGGCGGGCGTCGAGGCGCATTTCGCCGAAGCGCGCAAGAACCCCGGCTGGGTCGATGTCCGCTGGGCCAAGCCGACCGGCGAGGAACTGGAGCAGGTGGTCGAGAAGCTGAAGGGCTTGAAGCTGACCATCCGCAACGCGCCGATGGGCCAGACGGGATGCGATGACGGCCCCTGCATCTTCACCGGCCGCGCGGGCGTAGAGCGGGTGCTGATCGGCCGGGCGTATTGATCCTCCCCCATCCCCTCCCGCAGGCGGGAGGGGATGGGGGAGGGTAGGCCACAGGCGATGGTCTCTGCGAGACTCCATGCCCTCCCCAAACCCCTCCCGCCTGCGGGAGGGGCTTAAGAAGAGGGGCTAGCCTCGCACCAATCCCGCCCAGGGCAGGTCCGGCCCGGCGGGTACGATCCCGGTCGGGTTCAGCTCCAGATGGCTGGCGTAATAATGCGTCTTGATGTGATCCAGATGCACCGTCTCCGCGATCGCGGGAATGGCCAGCATCCGCTCCAGCAGGCCCTCCAGCGCCGGATAGTCCTGCACCCGGCGGACATTGCATTTGAAATGGCCGTGATAGACCGCATCGAAGCGGACAAGCGTGGTGAACAGCCGGATATCCGCCTCGGTCATCCGGTCGCCGACCAGCCAGTCATGCCCCGTCAGCCGTTCTTCCAGCGTATCGAGTTCGGCGAATAGCGGGGCGACCGCCGCGTCATACGCCTCCTGGCTCTTGGCGAAGCCGCATTTGTAGACGCCGTTGTTCACCCGGTCATAGACGGTTTCATTGATCGCATCGATCTCACCGCGCAGCGTAGACGGGTAATAGTCGCCCTCCAGCGCGCCCAGCCCGTCGAACGCGCCGTTCAGCATGCGGATGATCTCGGCGGATTCGTTGCTGACGATCGTGTCGCGGTCCTTGTCCCACAGGACGGGCACCGTCACCTTGCCGCTATAGCCGTCGCGCGCGCGGGCATAGAGTTGCCACAGATAGTCCGCGCCGTGCAGCCTATCGCCGGTGCCGCCGCGCTCGGTCGCGAAGGTCCAGCCATTCTCGCGCATCAGCGGATCGACCACCGACAGGTCGATCATCGACTCCAGTCCCTTGAGCGCCCGCACGATCATCGTCCGGTGCGCCCAGGGACAGGCATAGGAGACATAGAGGTGATAGCGCCCCGGCTCGGCCCGGTGGCCGGGCTGGCCATCGGGGCCGGGGCCGCCGTCCGCCGTCACCCAGTCGCGGAAACCCGAGTCCGGGCGCTTGAAGCTGCCCTTCTCGTCCGACTTGAACAGCCCGTCGGCGTGCCAGACGCCGTCCACCATATTGCCCATGCGCGTGTCTCCTATGGGGACGGTACGCATGGGGGCGGGGGAGCGATCCAATCCTCCCCGGCACGGGGAGGGGGACCGCCGCGAAGCGGTGGTGGAGGGGGGCTTCCACATAGGACAGAGCTTGCGGCGCGCCCCCTCCACCAGCTGCGCTGGTCCCCCTCCCCGTGCCGGGGAGGATTTACCGCCGCTTGCCGTTGTGGCGGATGTTCGCGGGCCTACCGCGCCGTTTCAGCACGCGGCGCGGCTCGGGCTTGGCGCCCTTGCCGTCGGGCAGTTCGAAGCGCAGCGCCCCCGATACCGGGTTCGCCTCCGCCAGACGCAGCGGCAGGCGCTGGCCCAGCTTGTAGATTTCGCGGCTCTTCTCGCCCAACAATTGCTGCGAGCTTTCGTCATAATGGAAATAGTCGCCGCCCAGATCGCGGATCGGCATCAGTCCGTCGCCACCCACGCCGTCGACCGTCGCGAAGAAGCCGAAATTGGTAACGCCGGTGATCCGCGTCTCGACTACCTGGCCGACATGCTCGGCGAGGTACGCCGCGACATAGCGGTCGATCGTCTCGCGCTCCGCCTCCATCGCGCGGCGCTCATATTGGCTGATCGACGTGCCCAGCCGCTCCATCTCCTCGCCCTCGGGCAGCAATCCGCCATCGCCCAGCTTGTACGCGCCGACCAGCGCGCGGTGGACGACAAGGTCGGCATAGCGCCGGATCGGCGAGGTGAAATGCGCATAGGAGCCCAGCGACAGGCCGAAATGCCCCTGATTGACCGGCGCATAATAGGCCTGGGTCTGCGAGCGCAGGATCTGCTCCATCACTTGCGGCTTGAAGTCCGCGTCGCCGATCTTGTCGATGATCCGGTTGAAGGTCGCCGGGCGGATCACCTGGCCCATGGCAAAGGGGATGTCGAAGGTTTCGAGATACTCCTTCAGCGCGACCAGCTTGGTGCGGCTGGGCACCTCATGGACGCGGTACATCACGGGTGCCTTCTTCGCCTCCAGCGCCTTGGCGGCGGCGACATTGGCGGCGATCATGTAATCCTCGATCAGCCGGTGCGCATCCAGCCGCGCGCGCGGCGCGACCGACAGGATGCGGCCATTCTGGTCGAGCACCACCCGCCGCTCGGGCAGGTCGAGGTCGAGCGGCTCGCGCGCATCGCGCGCCTTGGCGAGCGCGGCCCAGCAGTCCCAGAGCGGCCGTAGCGCCGTTTCGGTCAGTGGATGCGACAGCTCGCCGTCGATCGCGGCTTGCGCGTCTTCATAAGCGATGTTCGCCGCCAGCCGGACGACCGCGCGGGTGAAGCGGAAGCCCTTGAGCTTGCCGTCCTTCGTCACCTGCAAATGACAGGCGAGCGCGGCGCGGTCCTCGCCTTCCTTCAGCGAACAGACATCCGCCGACAGGATCTCGGGCAGCATCGGCACGACGCGGTCGGGGAAATAGACCGAATTGCCGCGCCGTCGCGCATCCTTATCGATCGCCGAGCCGGGGCGGACATAGAAGCTGACATCCGCGATCGCCACGATGGCGCGCCAGCCTTCGGGATTGGCGGGATCGTCGTCGGGCGCGGCCCAGACCGCGTCGTCATGGTCGCGCGCATCGACCGGGTCGATCGCGACGATCGGCAGGTCGCGCAAATCCTCGCGGTCGTCGCCCAGCGGCTGGCGCGCGACCCGCTCGGCCTCCTCCAGCGTTTCGGGCTGGAAGCGGTCGGGAATCTCGAACTTGTGGATCGCGATCAGCGAGAAGCTGCGCGGGGCGAAGGGATCGCCCAGCCGCTCGACCACCTTCGCGGTGATGCGCGGCGGGCGGCCCGCCTTCTCGGCCAGCACCAGGTCGCCCGCTTCCGCGCCGCCGGTGTCCGACACCATCATCTCGCGCCGGTCCTTCTTGTCGACGGAGGTCAGCCAGAAGCGCCCCGCTTCCTCGCGCAACACGCCCAGCACCTGTTCGGAGGCGGGCGCGATCGTCTTCATGACATGCGCGATCCAGCCACCGCCCGCTTCCTCGGTGCGCGCCAGCACCCGCTGGCCGATGCCCAGACTCCCCCGCTTGCGTTCGCGGATGCGCAGGCGGGGGATGGGGATGCCGTCGGCTTCCCAGCGTTCCGGCTGGCCCCAGACATTACCGCCGTCATCGACATCGACGACACGCAGCACCGTCACCTTGGGCAAGCCGCCCATCTTGTGAAAGGCGCGGCCCGGCGCGCTGTCGATCAGCCCTTCGTCGGCCATGTCCTTGAGCAGCGCCTTCAGCCCGATCTTTTCCTGTGCGGACAGGCCAAAGGCGCGTGCGATCTCGCGCTTGCCCGCCGGTTGGTCCGACTGTTCGATGAAGGCGAGGATTTGCTCACGGGTCGGCAGACCCGGCTGGGGTTTTTTCATGGGATGGAGATAGGCGGTGGGGCGGGCGACGTCACCCCCGGCATTCTATTCCCTCCCCTTGCGGGGGGAGGAATGTGTTTGGCTTGCGCGCCCAGCCTTGTCATGATCCAATGTAATACCAGTACGGCGTAGCGGGACGGGCAGATGATGATGACTTTATGGGCTTCGGCCGCGATCCTGGCGGTGGCTCCGGCGCAGGCCGATCTGGACCGGCTGGCCGCGACGATGGGCTATCGATACACCATCCTGACCAACCGTTCGGCATCCTGCCCCACCGGCATTCCGCGCTGTTTCGAGGCGGATATCGCCATCGCCGTGCCCAGGGACGCGCCCAGCCTGCCGGTCGAGATCCGCTATAGCCTGGTCAACCCGGTGTTGAAGGTCGAGAGCGACCTGTTCGACAATCGGACGATCAACGGCGACCTGAACGTCCTGACGCTGAAACCCGGCCGGAGCCTGACGCCGGGGCAGGTCTATCATGTGAAGCTGACCGGGCTGGGCGCGTTCTTCTCGCGCAATCACATGATGCCCAACGCGACGCTGGCCGCCGCCGGTCTCGCGCCGCGCGTGATCGCAGCGACCCGGACGGGGACCGATGCGGAGACGGGGCTGGAGACCTTGCCCTTCGTCGCGCCGATGACCGACGAGGCCACGCTCGCCCGCAGCGCACCCGACGACCAGACGCTGTGGCGGACGCCCGAGCGCGCTTTTGCGCTCTATGCCGAGCGGGGGGCGGCGAGCCCGGTCGACGTGGCGATCCTGCCCAGGCCGATGACGGTCAGGCGGCCCGCCGGTGCGCCGATCGATCTGTCCGGGGGACTTCGCGTGACCACGGACGGCATCGCTCGCGCCGCCATCGCGCCCGCGCTGGCCGGATTGCCGGTGGGCCGCGTGCCGCTGACCATCCGCAAGACGGCGGGTCTGGCGGCGGAGGGCTATCGTCTGACCATCGGCCAGGGCGGCGTGACCATCGCGGCGGCGGATGCGGCGGGGGCGTCCTATGCCCTGCGGTCGCTGGCGCAGCAGATGGCGGCGGAGGGCCCGCGCCTGCGTCCGCTGATCGTCGAGGACGCGCCGCGCTACGGCTTTCGCGGGCTGCACATCGACCTGGCGCGCAATTTCCACAGCAAGGCCGAGATCCTCAAGCTGATCGAGCAGATGGCGGCGTATAAGCTCAACACGCTGCACCTGCATCTGGGCGATGACGAGGGCTGGCGCCTCCAGATCGCGGCGCTGCCCGAACTGACCGAGATCGGCGCCTATCGCTGCGAGGACCTCAGCGAGAAGACCTGTCTCTCGCCCCAGCTCGGCGCGGACCCGGCGCGCGATGCGCCGAGCAACGGCTATCTGACCGCCGCCGATTATACCGACATCCTGCGCGCCGCCGCCGCGCGGCAGATCGCGGTCATCCCCTCCTTCGACATGCCGGGCCATTCGCGCGCGGCGATCCGGTCGATGGAGGTCCGCTATCAGCGGCTGATGGCGAAAGGCGACCGCGTGGGCGCCGAACGCTTCCGCCTGGTCGAGCCGGGCGACACCACCCGCTATTCCAGCGTCCAGCATTATGACGACAACACGCTGAACGTCTGTATCGACAGCACCTATCGGTTCATCGACACGGTGATCGACGCCATCGCGGGCCTGCACAAGGCGGCGGGGGTGCCGCTGACCACCTATCATATCGGCGCGGACGAGACGGCGGGCGCCTGGACCCAGTCGCCCGCCTGCAAGGTGATGATGGCCAGGACCGGCCTGCAACCCAAGCAGCTGGGCGCCTATTTCATCGAGCGGATTTCGGCCGATCTCGCCAGGCGCGGCATCGCGGTCGCGGGGTGGAGCGACGGCCTGGGCCATACCGACCCCGCAAGGATGCCCGCCAAGGTCCAGACCAACATCTGGAGCAACCTTCACGCAGGCGGCGTCGCCGAGGCGCATGGACAGGCCAATCACGGGTGGAAGACCGTGCTGTCGATCCCCGATCTCGGCTATTTCGACATGCCCTATGCCGCCGATCCGGACGAGACGGGCTATGACTGGGCCTCGCGCGGGGTGGACAGTTTCCAGGTGTTCGGCTTCATGCCGGGCAATCTGGCCGCCAATGCCGCGCTGATCCCCAATATCCTCGCCCAGCCCAAGTCCATCGCCGACACCGTGCCGCTCCAGCCCGGTCGCGAGATCGCGGGTATCCAGGCGCAATTGTGGAGCGAGACGGTCCGCCGCGACAGCCAGGTCGACTATATGCTGTTCCCGCGCCTGCTCGCGCTGGCCGAGCGGGCGTGGCGCAAGCCGGACTGGGAGCCCGCCTATGTCGCGGGGGCGGGCTATGAACCCGGCGATGCGCGGGTGGACCGGGCAAAGCTGCTGGCGGGCTGGCGCGACTTTGCCGGGCGGATAAGCGTGCAGATGCGGATGCTCGACCGGGCGGGCGTGACCTATCGCCTCGCCCCGCCGGGTGCGCGGATCGCGGGCGGTCGGCTGGAAGCGAACGCCGAGTTTCCCGGCACCCCGATCGAGTATCGCATGGGCGGCGCCACCGCGTGGCGGCGCTATGACGGGCCGGTGGCGGTGACGGGGGCGGTCGAGCTTCGCACCCGCACCCCCGATGGCCGCCGCGCCAGCCGAACGGTTACGGTTTCGCCGTAACCGCGATCAGGTTGGGCGCGTCCGCGACGAATGTATCGAGCACGCCGTCCGCGATCTTGACCGGCCCGCCGAAGCGGGTGGCGCCGGGGATGGTCTGCACCGCGGCGGCCTGGGCGGCGATCCGCTTGGCATCGGCGAAATAGCGCGTTGCGGCCGGGTTGCCCCGGTCGGCGGCGTCGAGCCCGGCGGCGGTCTGTTGCAGCGCGCGGCCCCAGAGCTGCATCGCATCGAGCCAGGGGGCGGCCTGTTCGGCAAAGCCCGGATCGGCCACGCCCGCGCGGATCGTGTCGGGCGCATCGGCCAGCGCATCGGCCTTGTGGCCCAGCGCCGCGATCGCCGCGCGCCGCTCGGCCTCGTCGCCATTGGCCAGCGCCTCGCGGACATGGTCGAGCAGCGCCTTCAGCTTCGGCGCCTGTTCCTGCCAGGGCTGGCTGCCGAAGGTGGGGGCCAGATGCTGGGTATCAAACAGTTCCAGCAGCGCGGCCGTCGCGCGCGCGTCATTGCCCGCCAGATCGTGCGCGGCATAATGCCAGGTGCGGTCCGCGTCATAGCCCTTGTCGTTCCAGCCAAAGGCCAGCACGCCCGTCACCGCGATCCGGCTGGGCGCTTCCTGGTTCATCGGGTTGGACAGGATGCCGGTCAGCTCGGACGACAGCCCCGCCTCGCGCTTGGCATAGGGAGCGAGCAGCAGCCGCCCGGCCGAGCTGGCATAGTCGTTGACCGGATAATTGTCCCATAGCAGCGTCTTGCGCCCGAACGCCTTGGTTGCGGCCTTGGCATCGGGGATGGAGATGGCGGGGGGCACGACATCGGTGCCGGTCCATTGCACGACGATGCGCGGGTTCAGATGGGCACGCAGCGCGGCCTTGTAGGGGCTTTCCTTGGCGTCGTAATATTCGGTCGGCACCATGATCAGCGGACGCGAGGCGGGGTCCTGGCGCAACAGGTCGGCCTGTACCGCGTTCAGCAGCTTCGACTGGGCGACCCCCGCCGCCTCCGCGCCCGAGGGGCCGAACGCCGCCTTGTCGGCGTCGCAGTTCCACTTCTGATATTCGATGTCGTCCAGCGCGACATAGAAGCTGTGCACGCCGATCCCGCGCAGCGCCGCGAATTTGCGCAGCAGCGCCTGTTCGTCCGCCGGGTTGGAGAAGCAGATGCTCGGCCCCGGCGAGATGGCATAGACGAAATCGACATGGTTCGCCCGCGCCCGCGCGACCAGCGTGCCGAGCTCGCTCAGCGTGGCCGCCGGATAGGCCTCGCGCCACTTGTCGCGCGCGAAGGGGTCGTCCTTGGGGCTGTAGACATAGGTGTTGGCCTTCATCTCCCCCAGGAAGTCCAGATGCCTGGTCCGGTCGGTCATCGACCAGGGCTTGCCGTAAAAGCCCTCGATCGTGCCGCGGATCGGCATGGCGGGATGATCGCGGATGGTCAGCGCGGGGATGGTCGGCCGGGCGAGCAACTGGCGCAGCGTCTGCACCGCATGGAACAGGCCGTCGGCGTCATGCCCCGCCAGCGTGATCAGCCCCGCGCCCGTGCTGCGGGTCGTCAGCGTATAGCCTTCGGTCCGGTCCTCGGCGGTCGCGCCGCTCCGTGCGAGTGCCTCGCGGACGATCGCGGCGCTGTCGGGACCGATCACGATCGTCGGGCGGTCGGGGGTGGCGGGCAGGCGGCTGGCGGTCGCGACCTCGCGGATCCCCGCCTTGGCGAGAAGCGTGCGGACCAGCGCGGCGGTGGCGGGCTCGGTGCCGGGCGCGACGATCAGTGTAACCGGGCGACCCAGCGCGATCGCCCCGTCGCCCAGCGTCATCGTGGTCGGCGCGGGGAAGATGGCGGGAAGGGTGGGGGTGGCGGCCTGCGCCGAGGGGGCCGAGAGGCTCGCGAATGCGACCGCCGCGATGACGCCGCCGTTCCACCTGTTTGCCCGCCGCGTCATCCTCGTTCTCCGGTATTGAAATGGTATTGTCGGAGACTAGGGGAGAGGGGCGTGGGCCGCAAGCGGGTTTAGGTTATGGGGTAATGGTTTGAGTTTTCGGGATTTTGTCGGGGCGGCGGGGCGTGGCCTTCGACTGCGCTCAGGCTGAACGGCGATAGGAAACGGATTAAATCCTGACACCCGTTCCGCCTGAGCGAAGTCGAAGGCCACGCCCCTCCAGAAGTAACTGGTACTAAACCGGCCCTATCAGTCGTGGAATTGCAGGCTGGCCAGCCGCGCATAGAGCCCGCCATGCGCGATCAGTTCGGCATGATGGCCCTGCTCGACGATCCGGCCCCCGTCCATCACCACGATCCGCTCGGCCGCCCGGACCGTCGCCAGCCGGTGCGCGATGACCAATGTGGTCCGGTCCGCCATCAACCGCTCCAGCGCCTGTTGCACCAGCTGCTCGCTCTCGGCGTCGAGCGCGCTGGTCGCTTCGTCCAGCAACAGGATCGGCGCATCGCGGAGCAGCGCGCGGGCGATGGTGATCCGCTGGCGCTGCCCCCCGGACAGGCGCGCGCCGCCTTCGCCCAGGAAGGTGTCGAGCCCCTGCGGCAGCGCGCGCAGGAAATCGGCGGCGTTGGCGGCCTCTGCGGCGGCCCAAAGCTCATCGTCGCCGGCGTCCCACCGGCCATAGCGTAGATTGTCGCGCGCCGAGGCGCCGAAGATCACCGTCTCCTGCGGCACCATCGCGATCCGCGCCCGGATCGCGGCCGGATCGGCATCGCGCAGCGACACGCCGTCGAGCGAGATCTGGCCGCCCTGCGGATCGTAGAAACGCTCGGCCAGCTGGAACAGCGTCGACTTGCCCGCGCCCGAGGGGCCGACCACCGCCACCGTCTCGCCCGGTCGGATGTCGAGCGAGAAGTCGTTCAGCGCGGCGACCTCGGGCCGGGTCGGATAGTGGAACACGACATGCTCGAACCGCAACGCGCCCATGGGCACGACCGGCAGGACGGCGGGGGCGGGGGGCGGGGCGATTTCGGGCTGTTCGGCGAGCAGCTCGGCCAGGCGCTGCGCCGCGCCCGACGCGCGCAAAATGTCGCCCCACACCTCGGTCAGCGCCTGGAACGAACCCGCGACCAGCATCCCCGTCACGACGAAGGCGGTCAGCGACCCGCCCGACAGCCGCCCGCTGGCGACATCGGCGACCGCTTCCCAGAGCAGCAGGGTCAGCCCGCCGAAGAACAGCCCGATCACCATCGCGGTCATCACCGCGCGCAGCAGGAAGCGCTTGCGCGAGGTGGCGAAGCCGTTGCTGACGGCATGTTCGAACCGCTCGGCCTCGCGCCGCTCCTGGCCGAACGCCTGCACGACCTTCATTGCGCCCAGCGTCTCGACCGCGATCGCGCCGATATCGGCCAGCCGGTCCTGGCTGTCGCGCGAATAGCTGCGCACCTTCTTGCCCAGCAGCACGATGGGCAGCACGACGAGCGGGATGCAGACCAGCAGCGACAGGGTCAGCTTGGGCGACAGCGCGAACAGATAGATGGTGCCGCCGATCCCGATCACGACATTGCGCAGCGCGATCGAGATGGTCGATCCGACCACTTGCTCGATGATCGCGGTGTCGGCGGTCAGCCGGCTGGCGATCTCGGAGGGGCGATTCTCCTCGAAATAGCGGGGCGCCAGCCGCAGCAGATTGGCCTGCACCGCGACGCGGATGTCCGCGACCGTCCGCTCGCCCAGCCAGGACACGAAATAGAAGCGGAACGCCGTCGCCAGCGCCAGGACGACGACCACCGCCAGCAGCCCCTGGAAATAGGGGGTGATATCCTCCCCCTTGGTCAGGTTGCCGAAGCCATGGTCGATCACCTTCTGGAAGGTGCGCGGGATGAACAATGTCGCGCTGGCCGCGACCAGCAGCGACAGCGCGGCGGCGGCGAGATGCGCTGGGTAGCGCAGCGTGAACCGCCAGACCATCTTCAGATTGCTGATGCGGCGGCTGGCCGGAACGGGGGCGGAGTCGCGGGGGGCGGCGGGTTTGGCCATGATCGCTGCGGCCTAGCAGCGCGGAGGCGGCGGCTCAACGCCGGGTGTCGACTCTCCGGCATCGTTTGGCCGCTTTGAAGCGTTCAGCGGCATGTAATCGTGAACATGATCCTGTCATCGACCCGGCACTATGACCGGTCGGCCATATTATGGTCATCTCGCGCAAACGGTTTCGTGCTAGACCGATGGCAATCAGGGCTCCCGCTGGGGAGCGCAGGGGAATCGACGATGTTGTACGACGCCTATGAAATGCAGCGTTCGATGCTGGCGGGTGCGAGTGCGCTGGCCAATTTCGGCGCGGGCCTGCTCCAGAACCCGGCCAATCCCTTCGCCTATCTGGGCGGCGGCGCGATCATGGGGTCGGCGCTGGAGGTGTTCGCCCATGCCGCCGCGCCGCGCGGCAAGCCCGCCTTCGGTCTGACCAAGACCGAGATCGACGGGCGCGAGGTTGCGGTCCATGAGGAGATCGTGCTGCGCAAGCCCTTCGGCCAGCTCAAGCGGTTCCGCCGCGAGGGCGTGGAGGGCAGCCCCAAGCTGCTGATCGTCGCGCCCATGTCGGGCCATTATGCGACGCTGCTGCGCGGCACCGTCCAGCGGATGCTGCCGACCTGCGAGGTCTATATCACCGACTGGCGCGACGCGAAGCTGGTGCCGCTGTCGGACGGGCGGTTCGATTTCGACGATTATGTCGACTATCTGATCGACTTCCTGACCGAGATCGGGCCGAACGCCCATATGCTGGCGGTGTGCCAGCCTTCGGTGCCGTCCTATGTCGCGGCCTCGGTGATGAGCGCGGACAAGCATCCCTGCACGCCGCGCACGCTGACCCTGATGGGCGGTCCGGTCGACACGCGCGAGGCGCCGACCGCGGTCAACCTGCTGGCGACCGAGCGGCCCCATGCCTGGTTCGAGCAGAATGCGATCGCGACCGTGCCGATGACCTATCCGGGGGCGGGGCGGCGGGTCTATCCGGGCTTCCTGCAACTGGCTGGGTTCATGTCGATGAACCTGGGCAACCACATGATCTCGCACTGGGAAATGTTCAAGCATCTGGTCCAGGGCGACGACGAGAGCGCTGAGGCGACCAAGCGCTTCTATGACGAATATCGCGCGGTGTGCGACATGACGTCGGAATTCTATCTCCAGACCGTCGAACTGGTGTTCCAGCGGCACGCGCTGCCCAAGGGCGAGATGCTGCACCATGGCAAGCGCGTCGATCCGGGCGCGATCACCGATATCGGCATCCTGGCGATCGAGGGCGAGCGCGACGATATTTCCGGCCTGGGCCAGACCCGCGCCGCACTGACGCTGGCGACGAACCTGCCCGACGAGAAGAAGCGCTATTACATGGCCGAGCAGGTCGGCCATTACGGCATCTTCAACGGCTCCAAATGGCGCAACCGCATCGCGCCGGTGGTCGAGGAATGGATCAAGGCCAACGGGTGAGGGGCTGAAGCTCCACACCGAACCTGTTCTCCCACGCTCCGTTCAGCCTGAGCGAAGTCGAAGGCCACGGGGTGCCCTCGGCCAGAAGCGTGTGGCGAGCCGTTTCCCTTGGCCTTCGACTTCGCTCAGGCTGAACGGCGGGGGAAATAGGAAAACGCCCGGAAGCCATGGCCTCCGGGCGTTTCGCAATCCAGCGATCGCGAATTACGCGACCGAGCCGACCACCGCATGGCTGGATGACTCCTCCGAACGGATCGTGCCGCCGAACAGCATCTTCACCCGGCCCGACAGCGAGATGTCGGTTTCCCACAGCTCGGCCGAGCTGATGTCGAAGCGCAGCAGGGTCAGATTAGGGTCCGACTTGCCCTGCGGGAACCAGGCCTCGACCTGATTATTCCACAGCTTGTCGATCTGCGCCCGATCATCGTCCTTCGAGACATGGCCCGCGAGGCAGGCGAAGAAGTCATGTCCCTTGCCCACGAACTGCGCCATCGCCTCGCCACCGCTCGCGATGCGGTTGTCGCGGCCCGCGAAGAAGAACAGCGTGTTGGGCTGATCGTCATCGATCTGCGCGGTCATCGGTTCGGAATGCTGGCCGTCATTCAGGCCAATCATGACGAACGGGCTATCCTTCAGCTTGTCGAGGAATTTGGCGGCGATTTCCTGGGGGCTGTCGTCGGCCATCATGGCTCTCCTTTCATGGGTTTGTCGGGAGAACGATGCGGGGGCGGGGATGGTTGCGCGTCTTGTAGAGAGCCTATCTACAAGACTTCCCCCTGACGCCGTTCAACAGGATGTGCCACAAAGCCTCTGACGGCACTTCCGCCGTCACTCACAGAAAGGACCACGGATGTCCGTTGCCGATCTGTGCCTGATCCTGGGCGTCATCATCGCCTTCGCGACCTTGGTCGTGAAGATCGTGGATGTTCGCAACAGGTAAGGTGCCCGGCGGGGCTCGGGTAGCAGCCTGAGCCCCAAAGGATTTGAGCCCCGGCCGTAGCAGCGACCGGGGCTCTACAGAAAGGCGGATGTCCTCGCCTGCGAATCATATAGTCCGAAATCGTTCAAAATTCAATTTTGGACACGGGGCGATCTCGGGCGAGATGGTCGTATCAAACGATACCCATTCCCCACATTTCCCGCTAAGCGCTGGTCCATCACAGCATCGTAATGCGGTTCACGGCGCACCTCGGTCGCGCCGGGCCGCTCGACCGGAACCTGGACCTATGACCTCTGCCGTTACCGCCGACGCGCGTAAGACCATGAAATCGCTGTATCGTGCCCCCGAACCCGATGTCCTGAAGCCGCTGCTCGACCGCGCCGCCGCGACGCCGGAGATGCGCGAGCGGATCATGGGCCATGCCTCAGGGCTGCTCGCGGACCTGCGCGCCGCGCAGAATCGCGGCTGGGTGAACCAGTTCCTCCAGGAATATCGCCTCAACTCGTCCGAGGGCGTGGCGCTGCTGAGCCTCGCCGAGGCGTTCCTGCGCGTCCCCGATCCCGAGACCGCCGACCTCCTCATCGCCGACAAGCTGGGCGAGGCGGACTGGCGCGCGCATACCGGGCGGTCGGCGTCCAAGCTGGTGAACTCGGCCACCTGGGGCCTGGTCGTCGGCCGTGCGCTGGTCGGTGAGGGCGAGGCGGGGCCGCTCAAGCGGCTGTTGTCGCGCGCGGGCGAGCCGTTCGTGCGGCAGGCGGTCGGCGCCGCGATGCGGATGATGGGCGAGATCTTCGTGATGGGGCGCACCATCGAGGAAGCCATGCGCCGCATGAAGAAGCCCGAGAATAAGGGCTTCACCGCCAGCTTCGACATGCTGGGCGAGGCGGCGCGGACGCATGAGGATGCCGAGCGTTATTTCCAGGCCTATGTGAAGGCGATCGACGCGGTCGGCTCCGACCCGGCGGCGGGCCATTCGGTGTCGGTCAAGCTGTCCGCGCTCCATCCGCGTTACGAGCTGCCGCGCGCCTATGAGTGCGTGCCGGCGCTGACCGATATGCTGGCGCAGCTCGCGCGGCAGGCGGCGGACAAGGGCATCGCGCTGACCGTCGATGCCGAGGAGTCCGAGCGGCTGGAGATGAGCTTGGACATCATCGGCGGTGTCGCGGCGATGCCGGCGCTGAAGGGTTGGGACGGCTTCGGCATGGCGGTGCAGGCCTATGGCAAGCGCGCGCGCGCGGTCATCGCCTGGGCCAATGGCCTCGACCGGATCATGAACGTGCGGCTGGTCAAGGGCGCGTACTGGGACAGCGAGATCAAGCGTACCCAGGTCGAGGGGCTCAACGACTATCCGCTGTTCACCCGCAAGGCGGCGACCGACGTGTCCTATCTGGCGGTCGCCAAGGACATGCTGGCGGCGGAGAATATCCGCCCCGCCTTTGCCAGCCACAATGCGCTGACCGTCGCGACCATTTTGGAATGGGCGGGCAACAGCCACGACTTCGAGTTTCAGCGGCTGCACGGCATGGGCGACGGCCTGTACGAGCGGCTGGTGCGCGAACAGGGTCATAAGTGCCGCATCTATGCGCCGGTCGGCGGGCATCGCGATCTGCTGGCCTATCTGGTCCGCCGGTTGCTGGAAAATGGCGCGAACTCCAGCTTCGTCCACCAGCTCGCCGATGCGCGGCTGACCGAGGCGGAGATCCTCGCCGATCCGGTCGCCAAGATCGCCGCAGTCGGTGGTGCGCGCCATCCGAGCATCCCGCTGCCCGTCGAGCTGTTCGCGCCGGGCCATCGCAACTCGACCGGCATCGACCTCAGCGACATCGCGACGCTCGACGCCACGGTGAAGGCGGTCAACGCGCCTGCCGTGACGCCGGTCGCCGCCACCGCCGATGTGGCGGCACTGGTCGCGCGCGCCCATGCGGCGTTCCCGGCCTGGAACGCGACGCCGCTCGACACCCGCGCTTCCGTGCTGGAAAAGCTGGCCGACCTGCTGGAGCAGGACCGCGAGCGGCTGATGGCGATCCTGGTGCAGGAGGCGTTCAAGACCATCCCCGACGCGATCGGCGAGGTTCGCGAGGCCGCCGATTTCTGTCGTTACTATGCGCAGCAGGCGCGGGCGCGGCTGGGTTCGGTCGAACTCCCTGGGCCGACCGGCGAGCGCAACACGCTGCACCTCGAAGGGCGCGGCGTCTGGGCGACGGTGGCACCGTGGAACTTCCCGCTGGCGATCTTCCTGGGCCAGACGGTCGCGGCGCTCGTGACCGGCAACACCGTCGTCGCCAAGCCCGCGCCGCAGACGCCCGCCATCGCGCAAGCCGCGGTCGAGCTGGCGTATCGGGCGGGCGTGCCGCGCGACGCGCTGCTGCTCGCGGTCGGCGGGCCGGAGGTCGGCCAGGCGCTGACCGAGGATCACCGGATCGCGGGCGTGGCCTTCACCGGCTCGACCGCCACCGCCAAGCGGATCGCGCGGACCCTGGTGGCCGATGACGACCGCCCGATCGTGCCGCTGATCGCCGAGACCGGCGGCATCAACGCGATGATCGTCGATTCGACCGCGCTGCCCGAACAGGTGGTCGCGGACGTCATCACCTCGTCCTTCCGCTCGGCGGGGCAGCGTTGCTCGGCGCTGCGGCTGCTGCTGGTGCAGGCGGATGTCGCGGACAATGTCATCGAGATGCTCAAGGGCGCGATGGAGACGCTGGTGCTCGGCCCCACGGGCCAGCCGGCGACCGATGTCGGGCCGGTGATCGACCGCGCTGCCTATGACAAGCTGATGGCCTATCGCGCGGCCATGACGGCGCGCACGATCAAGACGCTCGACGCCCCGTCCGAGGGCCTGTTCGTGCCGCCGACGCTGATCCGGCTCGACCGCGTCGAGGACCTGACCCAGGAATGGTTCGGCCCGATCCTGCACGTCGCCACTTGGGAAGCGGGCACGCTGTCCGAGACGATCGCGAAGGTGAATGCCAAGGGCTATGGCCTGACCATGGGCCTGCACAGCCGCATCGCCCGCGCCAGCGAGGTCGCCGAGAGCGAGGCGGCGGTCGGCAACCTCTATATCAACCGCTCGATGATCGGCGCGGTGGTGGGCAGCCAGCCTTTCGGTGGCGAGGGGCTGTCGGGCACCGGGCCGAAGGCGGGCGGGCCGCATTACCTGTACCGCTTCTGCGCGGAGCGGGCGGTGTCGGTCGACACGACCTCGGCGGGCGGCAACGCCACGCTGTTGTCGCTGGACGAAGGCGGGATCTGATCCGATCTATTCCTCCCCTGTAAGGGGAGGGGGACCATGCGAAGCATGGTGGAGGGGTGTCCCCGCTGGCCGTGACACCCCTCCGTCAGTCCTTCGGGCTGCCACCTCCCCTTAAAGGGGAGGATTAATCTGCCCGATGCACCTCGACCGGCTGGACTTGCGGATAGGGCATGACCAGCGTCCCGTCCGGGGCCGCCGTATAGGTCGTCTGCGTCGGATAGGGGATGGAAATCCCTTCCGCCGCGAACCGCTTCATCAGCGTGACGAGCATCCGGTTGCGCAGGTCGTGCGCGGTGGCCCAGTCGTCGCCGGGCACGTCGAACTGGAGCGCGAAGTCCAGGCTCGACGCGCCGAAATTCTCGAACCCGGCGCGGGCGACCTTGCCACCTTCACCCTCGACGATCTCGGTCAGCAGGGCCGGGATGCGCGCCAGCGTCTCGGGCGGGGTTTCATAGGCAACGCCGATCATGAACGACAGCCGGACATGGTCGCGCACGGTCGTGTTCTGGATTTCCTTGTCGAGCAGCTGGCGGTTGGAGATGATCCGCAACTCGCCGGTAAAGGCGCGGATGCGGGTGGATTTCAGGCCGATCGCCTCGATCACGCCGTTCGTATTGTCGTAACTGATCTTGTCGCCGCGCCGGAACGGGCGGTCGAAGATGATGGCGAGTGCGGCGAACAGGTCGCCGAAAATCCCTTGCGCCGCCAGACCGATGGCGATGCCGCCGACGCCCAGACCCGCGACCAGGCCGGTGACGTTCACCCCCAGATTGTCGAGCACCACGACCAGCGCGACGGCGAACAGCACCGCCGTGACCAGCAGCCGGATCAGCCCCATTGCCGAGAGCAGCGCCTCGCCCGAATAATGTTCGGACTGGGTGCGGTGCTCGATCGTGCCGAGGATCAGTTCCCGCGCCCAGATCGCGGCCTGGAACGCGCTGGCGATGGTGAAGAAGAAGCTGATCGTCTTGGCGACTTCGCCCGGCGCGCCCGCATAGCCTGCGACCAGTTGCGCGGCGAGCGTGACGATGAAGAACATGTTTGTCCGCGCGATGGCGTGGCCCAGGATTATGCCCCAGCCCCCTGCGAAACCGGGGCGGCTGCACAGCTTGTCGCCCAGCCTGCGGACCCAGAGCAGCGCCAGTACGATAACGGCACCTATGCCGATCGCGATAAGCACCTTGAGCCAGTAATCCTGCACCCATTGATAGGTCGCGTTGACGATGCCCCTGACCTGGTCGGGGATGCGGGAGCCGTCGAAGATCGGCGCCTTGGGCGAGGATTTCGCCATGGGGACTCCTTGAGTACGGGGGCGGTCAGGCCGCCTTGCTGGCCGGGGTTCCGGCCTCCAGAAATGCGATCAGCCCGCACTCGACGCGGGACAGCCCCGCGCGCGCACGCGGCAGGCGCAGGGTCTTGCGAAACGCTGCTTGGCCCTCTTTGACGAGCGCGATCAGCGAGGGGTGGACATAGGATTTGCGCGCGATGGCGGGGGTGTTGCCCAGCTTTGCGACGACGGGCTCCAGCATCGCCTTCAGGCTGAGGTCCGCCTCGGCCAGCGCCAGCGCCTCGAACGCCGCCACGCTGGCGGCCCAGGTGCGGAAATGCTTGGCGGTGAAGTCGCAGCCCGTGGCTTCGCGGATATAGCCATTCACGTCCGACGAAGTGACCGGATTGGCCTCGCCATCCTCGTCCACCCAGGCGAACAGATGCTGTTCGTCCAGATCCTGGCACCGCTTCACGAAGCTGGCGAGCGAGCGGTCGGTCAGGGTCATGTCGCGCATCTTGCCCGACTTTCCCCGGTAACGCAGGCGCAAGGTGGTGCCCTTCACCTGCCCGTGGCGCTTGCGCAGCGTCGTCGCGCCGAAACTCTTGTTGGTGGCGGCATAGGCTTCGTTGCCGACCCGGACATGGCCGTTGTCGAGCAGCCGGACGACGGCGGCGACCGCGCGATCCTTGCACAGGCCGCGCTTCTTCAGGTCCGCCTCCACCCGCTTGCGGAGCCGGGGCAGGGCATGGCCGAACGCGGCGCAGCGTTCATATTTCGCCGCTTCCTGCGCCTCGCGGAAATCGGGGTGGTAGCGATATTGCTTGCGCCCCTTCTCGTCCCAGCCGACCGCCTGGATATGGCCGTTGGCGCGCGGGCAGAACCAGGCGTCCCGATAGGCGGGGGGCAGGCCGATGCGATTGAGCCGGTCGATTTCGTCGCGATCGGTGATCCGCTCGCCCTTCGGGCTCCAATAGGCCCAATGCCCGCGGACCTTGGTCCGGGTGATGCCGGGCTTGCTGTCGTCGCAAAAGACTAATCGGGTGGCCATCGCTCTCTCTCGGGTCGTCCTTGCAAATGCGTCGCTGGTCGCTTCGTTCCGGAACGGCCGATGCGGTCGCGGGTTCTGACTGGGCCGATCCCCCCAGGCATTCCCGACAGGAGTTTTCATCATGGCCGATCTTTCCCAGGCACGCGTCCTGATGCTCGCCGCCGACGGATTCGAGACCGTCGAGCTGTTCAAGCCCCGACAGGCGCTGGAAGACGCCGGTGCGAAGGTGACGCTCGCCTCGCTCAAGTCCGACCCGATCCAGGGCATGGAAGGCGACATCAACAAGGCGGAGACCGCGACCCCCGACCTGACCGTCGACGAGGTCGATACCGACGATTACGATGCGCTCGTCATCCCCGGCGGCACCTGCAACCCCGACAAGCTGCGCCTGAACGAGCGCGCGGTCGAGATCGTCACCGAATTCATGGAGGACGACAAGATCGTCGCCGCCATCTGCCACGGCCCCTGGCTGCTGGCCGAGGCGGACGTGATCGATGGGCGTCGCCTGACCAGCTATCCCTCGATCCGCACCGACCTGTCCAATGCGGGCGCGGATGTGGTGGACGAGGAGGTCGTGGTCGACGGCAATTTGATCACCAGCCGCAAGCCGGATGACATCCCCGCCTTCAACCAGGCGATCCTGACCGCGCTGGAAGACGAACTGGCCGACGAGGAAGAAACCGAAGAGGCGTAAACTCAATCCTCCCCATCGCAGATGGGGAGGATAGGCATCATCCCTTCGCGGGACGATCGCGGGCGTCGCATCCTTTGCCCATGCATGGCAGGATGCGGCGCCCGTTCGCTTTTTCAGGATGTCCTCCATGCGCCTGGTTTCGCTCCTATTCCTCGGCATGACGTCGGCCGCCGCCCTCGCGCAGGGCAGTGGTCCGCCCTTCACGGTCGGCGGGCGTGGCTTCGGCACGTTGCAGGAGGCGGTGACGGCGATCGGCGATGGCGACGGGACCATCCGGATCGCGCCGGGCACCTATCGCGAATGCGCGGTGCAGACGGCGGGGCGGATTGCCTATATCGCCGCCGAGCCGGGCAAGACGATCTTCACCCGCATCGCCTGCGAGGGGAAGGCGGCGCTGGTCCTGCGCGGGCGCGGCGCGCAGGTGCAGGGCATCGTGTTCAGCCATATCGAGGTCGGCGACGGCAATGGCGCGGGCATCCGCATCGAGAAGGGGCCGCTGTCGGTCAGCAACGCGATGTTCCTGGACAGCCAGTCGGGCATCCTCTCCGCCGACGATCCCAACGGCACGGTCAGCGTCGACCATTCGACCTTTTCGGGGCTGGGCCATGACCCGACCGGCACCGGCGCGCATGGCATCTATATGGGCCGCTACCGATCGCTGCGCGTCACCGCCTGCCGGTTCGAGCGCGGGCAGGGCGGCCATTATGTCAAGACGCGCGCGCCTTATGTCGAGGTGCTGGACAGCAGCTTCGACGACAGCCAGGGCCATATGACCAACTATATGATCGACCTGTCCAACGGGGCGAAGGGGCGGATCGCGGGCAACGAGTTCGTCTTCGGCCGCGACAAGGACAATCACTCGACGCTGATCACCGTCGCGCCGGAGGGGGCGAAGAACGACTCGTCGGGGCTGGTGGTCGAGAATAACCGCGCGCGGCTGGCGCCCGGCGCGGGCTTCAATCCGGTGTTCGTCGGCAACTGGGCGGGCGAGCCTTTGGTGATCCGCGGCAACATCCTGGGCCCCGGCATCACGTCGACGGCGCGAAAGTGGTAGGGCGGAACAGCGGCTTGTGCCGTGCCTCGCGCGTCTTGCGGGTCAGATAGGTGTCGAGCCCGATCTGCGCGGCCATCAGTTGATAGAGGAAGGGGTTGAACGCGATCCCGACGAACGCCCCGCCCAGCAGATAGATCAGGTGCCCGTGCTGGAGCGCGCCCGCCAGCTGCCCGCCCCAGTGCAGCGGATCGCTGGCGGCCCGGTAACGGCGGCGCAGCGCCTCCATCCGCAGGATCCCCGCCAGGTTGATCCCCAGCCACAGGAACAGCCCCGGCCAGCCCTGTTCGCCCAGCATCTCGAAATAGCTGGAGTGATAGGCGCGGGCACGGTCGGTAGTGACGCGCTTCTCCACCTTCGAGTCATGCGCCGAGCCCTCGACCGAGGTCAGGTCGAACCGCACCGAATTTTGCAGATAGGCCTCGAACCCGCCGCCGAACGGGTTGGAGGTCGCATAGTCGAGCGTCCATTTCCACACCGCCAGCCGGGTCGAGGCGGACTCGTCCCCCTGATAGGTGCGGATGGTGTTCATCCGCTGCGTATAGGAGGAGGGCAGCAGCGGCACGACCGCCACCCCGGCGACCGCCAGCGCGCCGATATAGAGCAGCCGCCGCTTGACGTCGCGCAGCATCAGGATCGCCAGCAGCCCGATGCACAACAGCCCGGTCCGTGCCGAGGTGCCGACCGGGATCAGCAGACAGGCGAAGACCAGCCCCAGCCCGAACACCCGCACCCGCCAGTCGGGTGGGAAGATCGTGCCGTGCCGCATCAGCCATAGAATGGTCGGAATGACCGAGATGGCGACCGCCGAGATGATGCTGCCCTCGTACAGCCCGGTATTGTTGTTCACCATCAGGTTGAGTTCGCCGTAACCGCCGCCGCTGACCAGCGTCTTGACCCCGCCGACGATGACGATCGACGCCAGCGACAGGACCATGAACAGCAGCAGCGCCTCGATCCGCAGCCGGGTGCGCAGGGTCAGCGGCAGGAAGACGGCAAAGGCCAGCGCCTTCCACACCCATCCCCATTTGTCCGCCGCCTCGATCGGGAAATCGGCCCCGAAATAGGTGGTGATCCCGCAATAGATCAGCAGCATCAGGATGCCCGCCTGCCGCGCGGTGAACCGGCTGTCGCGCTTGTCGTCGACCAGCGCCCAGGCCCCGACCGCCGCGACCACCGCGATCAGCGAGATCGGCACCGTGTTCAGCAGATAATAGGTCAGCCGCTGGGGCGAGACGATGTCGATATAGATATAGGTCAGCACCAGCAGGAACGGGCGGCGCAGGCCCATGCCGAACAGGCTGACCAGAAAGCCGATCAGGAACAGGTCACGCATCGCCGCGTGGCCGTTCGCCGGGGCGTTTGATTCGCGACGGACGCTCGACCTCGCCCTCCTGGTCCAGATCGCGGCGGGTCAGCAGGCGCCACGCCGCCAGCAGCATCAAGCCATGGGTCAGCAGCAGGGCGAAACTGTCGATCATCGCCCCTCCTTCCCATTCCAAAACGGCGCGGTCGGCCATGCTTATAAACCCACGGTTGACGCGGCGTTAAGGGGTGGCATGACAGGCATAACGCCATGCGTATCCTGCATATCCTCGACCACGGTCTGCCGCTGCAAAGCGGATACACGTTCCGGACGCGCGCGATCCTGAAGGCACAGGTCGCCCAGGGGCATGAGGTGGCGGCGGTGACCGGGCCGCGTCAGGGCAAGGGCGAAGGCGGGGTCGAGATGCTCGACGGGCTGACCTTCTACCGCACCCCCAGCGCGACCGGCACGCCCGACGGGCTGGTCGGCGAGGCGAGGGGGATGGCCGCGCATGTCCGGGCGATCGGCGCGGCGGTCGACGCGTTCCGGCCCGATATCCTTCACGCCCATTCGCCCGTGCTCGATGCGCTGGCCGCCTGGGTCGTGGCCCGGCGGCGCAAATTGCCGCTGGTCTATGAAATCCGCGCCTTCTGGGAGGATGCGGCGGTCGGCAACGGCACGGGTGTCGAGGGCAGCCGCCGCTACCGCGCGACCCGCGCGCTGGAAGGCTGGGCCTGTGCGCGCGCCGATGCGGTCGCGGTCATCTGCGAAGGGCTGCGCGGCGACCTGATCGCGCGGGGAATCGCGGCGGACAAGATTATCGTCTCGCCCAATGGCGTCGACCTGACCCTGTTCGGCCGCCCGCCCGCGCGCGATGATGCATTGGCGCGCGAGCTGGGACTGGACGATGCGGAGGTCATCGGCTTCATCGGCAGCTTCTATGATTATGAGGGGCTGGACGACCTGATCGCCGCCATGCCCCGTCTGGTCGCGGCGCGGCCCCGCGCGCGGCTGCTGCTGGTCGGCGGCGGTCCGATGGAGGCGGCCTTGCGCGCACAGGCGCAGGCCTCGCCTGTGGCGTCGGCGATCCGCTTCATCGGGCGGGTGCCGCATCAGGCGGTCGAGCGCTATTACGGGCTGGTCGATATCCTCGCCTATCCGCGCAAGAAGATGCGGCTGACCGATCTTGTCACGCCGCTGAAACCGCTGGAGGCCATGGCGCAGCGGCGGCTGGTCGCGGCGTCCGATGTCGGCGGGCATCGCGAACTGATCCGCGACGGCGAGACGGGGACGCTGTTCCCGCCCGACGATCCGGTCGCGCTGGCCGACGCGCTGGCGGACCTGCTGTCGAATCGCGGGATATGGGAGGCGCGGCGCGATGCGGGGCGATATTTTGTTGAAACCGAACGCGATTGGGCCTCGAATATCCGCCGTTACGAACCTGTTTACCGAAACCTGCTAGGCAAGGCGCCGATCGGATCATGACCTTCACCGCGACGCCTTCCCCCTATCGCTTCGTGCCCGCGCTGGTCGGCGGGGCGTTCGGCGTGCTGCTCGCCTTCATCCTGCTGGTCGCGCCGGTCTGGCGCCTGGAAATGCTGGTCGCGCAGCTGGGGCTGGCCGACATCTTCTCCGCCGCGCAACCGCCCTTGGGCGTCAAGGCGCGGCTGTTGCTGGCGTTCGGGATCGGCGCGGGCGGCGGGGCCGTCCTGTGGGCCGCGACCTATCTTCTCTGGGGTCCGGGCGGGCTGCTGGCCCGGCGCGCCAAGGCCGAGGATGCCGAGGACGAGGATTATGTCCCCAGCGTCCGCCGCTCCGACCGGCACCCCGATGCGCCGCCGCGTCGCCCGCTGCTCGCCGCCGAACTGGGCGCACCGCCGCCCCCGCCGGAGGACGAGGACATGCCGGACATAGAACGGACGCTTCCAGCCGATCTCGACATGCCGCTGGCCGCGTTCGATCCGGACGCGATCCGCGCCGTCCCGCGCGAACCGGTCCGCGCCGAACCCGAACCCATGCCGATCCCCGCGATGCGCGAGCCCATTGCCGAGGAACGCGGCGGCGCGCTGCCGCTTCGCGGGGACGAGTCGATCGAGGCGATGCTGGAACGGCTGGAGCGCGAAACCGCGCTGCGCAAGGCGCACCGGCAGGGATAGGGCGCTTCGGGTCGAGTCGAACCGGGGGCTCCGGCCTAAAAAGTATTTGGTTCGCGCAGAGGCGTGGAGGGCGCAGAGGCGTCGCCGCCTGGGGACGCGTTGCCCCTCTCTCCTCATGGAGAAAGGCGCGATTTTTCAAGATCCTGTCTCTGCGTTCTCCGCGCCTCTGCGCGAACCCCATTTTGCCTTGAGGCTCCCCCACGACGCGCAACGCTCACGCGAACAGATGACGGGTAAAGCGTAGACCCGGCCACCGCGAACAAGCAAACGCCCGCCCGGACAAATCCGGACGGGCGTCTGATGCCATCGGCAAGAGGAGCGGGCCACCGGCCCGCCCCCGACGGGCGGATTAGGCCGCCAGCTTACGCAGCACGTACTGCAGGATGCCGCCGTTCAGGAAATATTCCAGCTCGTTGACGGTATCGATGCGGCACTTGGTCAGGAAGGTCTCGGTCGAGCCGTCCTTGCGGGTCAGGATCACCTCGACATCCTGACGCGGACGGATCGCCGCCACGTTCTGGATGGTGAAGCTCTCGGTGCCGTCCAGCTTCAGCGTCTCGCGGGTCACGCCCTCGGCGAACTGAAGCGGCAGGACGCCCATGCCGACCAGGTTCGAACGGTGGATACGCTCGAAGCTCTCGGTGATGACCGCGCGGACGCCGAGCAGGTTGGTGCCCTTCGCCGCCCAGTCGCGCGACGAGCCGGTGCCATATTCCTTGCCCGCGATGATGACGAGCGGCGTGCCGTCGGCCTTGTGACGCATCGCGGCGTCATAGATCGGCATCACTTCGCCGTCATACTGGGTCATGCCGCCTTCGACGCCCGGCACCATCTCGTTCTTGATGCGGATATTGGCGAAGGTGCCGCGCATCATCACGTCATGGTTGCCGCGACGCGCGCCATAGGAGTTGAAGTCCTTCTTGGCGACCTGATGCTCCTGCAGGAAGATGCCTGCCGGGCTGTCGGCCTTGATCGAACCGGCCGGGCTGATGTGGTCGGTCGTGATCGAGTCGCCCAGGATGGCGAGCGGCTTGGCCTCGATGATGTCGGTGACGGGCTTCGGCGTCATCTCCATGCCCTCGAAATAGGGCGGGTTGGCGACATAGGTCGATGCGGCGGGCCAGCTATAGGTGTCCGAGCCGGTCACCTCGATCGCCGACCACTTGGCGTCGCCCGCATAGACGTTGCCGTAGCGCGAACGGAACATCTCGTCGTCGATGTTCGCATCCATCAGGCTGCGGACTTCGTCGTTCGAGGGCCAGATGTCCTTGAGGTAGACGTCCTGGCCGTCCTTGCCCTGGCCGATCGGCGTCTCGCGCATGTCCTGCGTGACGGTGCCCTTCAGCGCATAGGCCACCACGAGCGGCGGCGAGGCGAGGAAGTTGGCGCGCACGTCGGGCGACACGCGGCCCTCGAAGTTGCGGTTGCCCGACAGGACCGAGGCGGCGACGATGTCGTTGCCGTTGATCGCCTTCGAGATCGGCTCGGCGAGCGGACCCGAATTGCCGATGCAGGTGGTGCAGCCATAGCCGACCAGGTTGAAGCCGATCGCGTCGAGATCGGCGGTCAGGCCCGCCTTGTCGAGATAATCGGTGACGACCTGGCTACCGGGAGCGAGCGAGGTCTTGACCCAGGGCTTGGGCTTCAGGCCCAGCGCGTTCGCCTTGCGGGCGACCAGGCCGGCGGCGACCAGCACGCTCGGGTTCGAGGTGTTGGTGCAGCTGGTGATCGCGGCGATCACGACGTCGCCGTCGCCAATGTCATGGCCACGATCGTCGACCGAGACGCGCTTGGCCTCGTCCTTCTTGTACACCTTGGCGAGGTCGGCGTTGAACACGTCGTCGACTTCGGTGAGGACGACCTTGTCCTGCGGACGCTTCGGACCCGCCAGCGACGGCACGACCGTCGACATGTCGAGTTCCAGCGTGTCGGTGAAGACGGGGTCGGCGGCATCGTCATGACGCCAGAAGCCGTTCGCCTTGGCATAAGCCTCGACCAGCGCGACATTCTCGTCCGAACGCGCGGTCAGGCGCATATAGTCGAGCGTCTTGTCGTCCACGGGGAAGAAGCCGCAGGTCGCGCCATATTCGGGCGCCATGTTGGCGATCGTCGCACGGTCGGCGAGCGTCATCGACGACAGGCCGGGGCCGTAGAACTCGACGAAGCGGCCGACCACGCCCTTGGCGCGCAGCATCTGGGTGATGGTCAGCACCAGGTCGGTGGCGGTGATGCCTTCCTGGAGCTTGCCGGTCAGCTTGAAGCCGACGACTTCGGGGATCAGCATCGACACGGGCTGGCCGAGCATCGCGGCTTCCGCCTCGATCCCGCCGACGCCCCAGCCGAGCACGCCCAGGCCGTTGATCATCGTGGTGTGGCTGTCGGTGCCGACCAGCGTGTCCGGGTACGCGATCGCGGCCGAGCCGGTCGCATGCTCGCCGGTCTCGGTCGAGGACCAGATGGCCTGGCCGATATATTCCAGGTTCACCTGGTGGCAGATGCCGGTGCCCGGCGGCACGACCGAGAAATTATCGAGCGCCTTCGAGCCCCACTTCAGGAACTCATAGCGTTCCATGTTGCGCTGGTATTCGAGGTCGACATTGTCCTCGAACGCCTGCGGCGTGCCGAACTCGTCCACCATGACCGAGTGGTCGATGACGAGGTGGACGGGGACCTGAGGATTGATCTTGGCCGCATCGCCGCCCAGCTTGGTGATCGCGTCGCGCATCGCGGCGAGGTCGACCACGCAAGGCACGCCGGTGAAGTCCTGCATCAGCACGCGGGCCGGGCGATACTGGATCTCGCGGTCCGAACGCTGGGTCTTCTGCCAGTCGACGATCGCCTGGATATCCTCGCGCGTGACGGTTGTGCCGTCCTCGAAGCGCAGCAGATTCTCCAGCAGCACCTTCATCGAGAAGGGCAGGCGGCTGATGTCGCCGAGCTGCTCGGATGCCTTGGCGAGGCTGAAATAATCATAGGTCTTGCCGTCGACGTTCAGCGTCGAGCGGGTCTTCAGGCTGTCCTGGCCTATCGCAGTCATGGGCGTCCCTTCTTGGTCGAGCCGAGCACGCCCGGGGGACACGGCAGCATGCAGCCGCGAGCAGGCGCGCCGGGAATAAATCCGGTAGACGCCAGCGGCCTTAGCAATGGCGGGGCCGACAGGGAAGGGTGTCAAGTTGCGGAAACGCCGTCGTCCCGCCCTTTCCCGCGATGCCCTTTCCCGCAACCATCGCAACCGGCGGTCTTGTCGTGGAAAATCCGTGGAACAGCTGTGCCGAATGACGGGTTGAGCCGTCATGGATGGAGTTCGGATAATGCACGGCCTGATCGTTTCACGATTCCCCGTATCGGATAGGGGGCACGAAGCGGTAACGGCGCGTTCGCCATTGTCCGCGATGCGCGGCGACGCGCGTACCGATGGTGGATGGCGGTGATGGCGAAGGACACGCCCCAATCGCCCCGCCGACCCGACCCGATCGTCGCGGTCGGCCTGCTCACCCAGCGCGACCTCGACGTGCTGGGGTCGGGCTTCCGGCGGTCCTTCCCGGTCCAGGAGGACACGGCGTTTGACGATCTGTTGAAGGCGCTCGATTCGATCGAGGGGATCGCGTCCTCGACCCGGCGCGAGTGAGGCCGACGGAGGCCGATCCAAATCCTTAAATATTCGTGTCCTGGCCAAATCGGTCGCCAAATCGGACAAGGAGTGTCTTGGCGAGGCACCACTCTCGCGGCTAGGGCGTGGAACGCACGCGGGCGATCCGCCCGGCGTGGCCGGAAAAAGTGATGACCCCCGAACGTTTCGCCCTGTTGACCCGCCGCCATCGCGAATGTCTGCGCGGGGTGAAGGCCTTGAAAGGGTCCAAGGAAATCGCCGCCGAGCTGGGGCTCGGGAAATCCACCGTCGACAGCTATCTGACCGAGGCCGTTCGCCTGCTGGGCGCGCGCAATCGCCGCGACGCGGCCATCGCCCTGGCCGATTTCGAGGCCCATGAAAATGACCAAGTCCCTGAAATCGAAGCAGAACCTACCCCGCATAAAATCATACCCGATTCTGCGGGGCTAGTTTCCGAACCGACGCCCATGCCACTTCCGATGGCACCGGATGGGAGTACGGTCGGCGGGGCGGTGCAGGGCGGCCATGTCCACGCATCGCCCCGCTTGTCTCTCCCGGTCCGGCGTCAGGGCCAGGCCCGCAACGACATGACCATGGCCGAAAGGCTGCTGTGGATCCCCACGATCGCCGTCGCGCTCGCCATCGGCTTCGGCATGCTGGCGACGGGACTCGATGTGATGACCCGGGTCATCGGGCGGCTGTCGCACCTTGGCTGACGGCAATGTGCCATGCCGCCGGGAGCGGGCATGGTCGAAATCGGGGGCAAGCGATGATGACCGAACATGAATCGGCACTTCAGGTGACCGAGCTGCTGTGGAAGCTGGAAAACGATCTCGACGCGGCCTTCGCGACGGCGGGCGCATTGGCGATGGCCCTGCCGCGGGCACGGGCCGAAGCGAAGCTGTCGGCGGTCGTCGGCCAGCACGCCTTCGAGATGCTGGGCCAGGCGATGATGGCGATCGGCCAGGCGCGCGGCCATACGGTGCAGAGCCACCGCATCCTCGAAAAGGTCGGCAAGACGATCGGCTTCGACGCCGACGAATATGGCGACAATCGGCCCAAGCCGCCCGAAGTCACCGGCACGGTGTCGCCGATGCCGCTGCGCGCCGCGGCCTGACCCGACAGGCACGGCGTGTCCGACCCATCATCCAGGCAGCGGGGCACGCCGTGACTCACGTCTATGTCTTCAACTTCCTGCAAGGGCTGGTCTGCCTCTATGCGCTGACGCTGGGGGGATGGCCCGAACGCACCACCGCCGTGATCCTGCTGTGCGCCTCGATCGCGACGGTGGTGTTGCCCTTCGATCCGTCGACCAGCTTTCACCGGGTCGAGGCGCTGGAGCTGGGCATCGACCTGGCGTTGATGATGGGGCTGACCGGCGTGGCGTTGCTGGCCAACCGGTTCTGGCCGCTATGGCTGGCCGCGTTCCACCTGCTGGCGGTGGGGATTCACGGGGTCAAGGGCTTTGACCCGGCGCTGATGCCGTGGATGTATGCGGCGGCGGGCGGCAAGCTGGCCTATCCCATGCTCGTCCTGCTGGGGATGGGGGTACTGCGCCATCGCATCCGGCTGGCGCGCTATGGCACCGATCCCGACTGGACCCTGCCATGGCGGGGCGGCGAGCGGCATGGAGCCTGAATTTCGCCTGCTGCACTGGCCCGAGGCGGATCGCGCGAGCTTCCAGCATTTCGTAGAGGTCATGGCGGACGTGCAGACTCGTATCGCGGCCATTTCGGGGACGCCCGGCGGCGGTGTGCCGGTGCCGCGTGCGCCGCGCGTGCCGACCCCGCGGGAATGCGCGCGGATGATCCTGAACCAGCGGATCGAGCTGCGCCGGATCGCGGGGCCCTGTGCCGACATGTTCGGTGACCCGGCCTGGGAGATCATCATCGCGCTGTTCGAGACGGGCGAGCCGCTGCCCGACGAGGCGCTGCTGAACGCCATCGGCCTGCCGCCGGAGGGTCTGACCGGCCCCCGCTGGATCGCGCTGCTCGTCCAGCGCGGCTGGGTCGAGCGCCACGAGGACGGATTGACGCTGGGCGCGCCCGCCGAGGCGATGTTGACCCGGTATTTCGCAGGGTTCTGAGCGCGACCGGGCGGGGTGAAACTCCTGACGCGGCCAAGGGTTCAAGGGACACGGGCAAAGACAAGGAGACGGACGAGATGGCCGAGGATAATGGCGGCGGCGCGGGTGCGATCGGTGGCGACATGGGCACCGGCGCCTTTGCCGACCGGGTGAAGGGCGCGGGCGAGGCAATGCAGGCGACCGGCCAGAAGATGGCCGAGGGCGGATCGCAGGTCACGCTCAAGATGCTGGAACAGGCCGAAACCAACACGCGCGAGGCTTTCGCCGCGATGCGCTCGGCGGCCTCGGCCAAGGATTTGGGCGACGTGATGCGCATCCAGACCGAGTTCCTGCGCGAACAGGGCAATCGCTCGATGGCGCAGGCGCGCGAGATCGGCGAGCTGATCGTCCAGTTCGGTCGCGACGCCGTCGGCGCGGCGCGCGGGTCCGGCAATTAAATCCTGACGGCATCCCGCCCGGCGCGAGAGGCGGCCGGGCGGGATCGCCTCAGCCGGCGGGGCTGACCGGCACCGGGCCGTTGGCCGTCGCCTCCAGCAGCGAGTCGCCGCCCAGCACGCGGTAGAGGGTGACGCGGTTGCTCGCCGCCGTCAGCTGGGTCGCGATCACCGTGCGCTGTGCCGAATAGAGCGAGCGCTGCGCATCCAGTGTGTTCAGGAAGGGCGTGATCCCGCCGCGATAGCTGGCTTCGGTCAGGCGATAGGTGTCGGCCGCCGCCGTCAGGAAGCGGCGATTGGCCCCCAGCTGGTCGGCGATGGTCCCCTGCCGGGCCAGCGCATCGGCGGTTTCCTGGAACGCGGTCTGGATCGTCTTTTCATAGGTCGCCAGCGCGGCGTCGCGCTGTGCCTCCGAATAGCGGACCCCGGCGACGCCCGCGCCCGCCTGGAAGATCGGATAGCTGACCGACGGCGCGACCGAATAGTTGAAGCTGCCGCCCGAGAAGAGCGAGGACAGCGCGGTGCTGGCAAAGCCGACCAGCCCGGTTAGCGAGATACGCGGGAACAGCGCCGCGCGCGCCGCGCCGATCTGGCCATTGGTCGCGCGCAGCTGATATTCGGCCTGCACCACATCGGGGCGGCGCAGCAGGATGCCCGAGTCGAGCCCGGCGGGCAGGGTGGCGATGGTGGGGGCGGCCTCCTCAATCGACGCAGGCAGCAGGCTGGTCTCGATCGGCGCGCCGACCAGCAGTTGCAGCGCGTTGACGTCCTGCGCCACGGCGGTCTTCTGCTGCGCGAGATCGGCCTGCGCGGTGGCGAGCACTTGTTCGGCCTGCCGCAGGTCGGTGCGCGGCGCGATGCCGCCCTCCAGCCGGGCGCGGGTCAGCGTGACGCTGCGCTCGGCACTGGCGGCGGTCTGCTGCGCGATGGCGAGCAGGCTCTGGTCCGCGCCATAGTTCAGCCAGGCATCGGCGATGTCGCCGACCAGCGTCAGCCGGGTCGCCCGCGCCCCCGCCTCGGTCGCGAAATAGCGGTCGAGCGCCGCGCCGGTCAGCGACCGCACGCGCCCGAACAGGTCCAGCTCGAACGCGGTCGTGCCTAGATTGACCGACCAGGCGCTGCCATTGCCGCCCGAGCCGGTGACGATCGAGCCGCCGGTGCCCCCGGTTCCCACACCCGTCCCGGTTCCGCCGGTGCCGACACCGCCCGTGCCCGTTCCGCCAGTTCCGGTTCCGGTGCCGCCATTGCCGACCGCCTGGCTCGCCGCGCCGCCCGATCCGCGATCGGTATAGCTGTAGCGGCCGGTCGCATCGACCTGCGGCAACAGGCTGGCGCGCTGGATGCGATATTGCGCCCGCGTCGCGGCGATGTTGGCGGCCGCCACGCGCAGGTCGCGATTGTTCGCCAGCGCCTGAGCGATCAGCCGTTGCAGCCGCGCGTCGCGGAAGATGTCGCTATAGCGCACGCTGGGCAGCGCCGCCTCCGACTGGCGGAGATAGGCATCGCCGACCGGCCAGGAGGCCGGCACTGGCAAGGCGGGCTGGACATATTTGGGCGCCATCGAACAGCCCGACAGGGCGGTGGCGGCCAGCAGGATCGCGGGCAGGGGGGATGGAATACGCATCAGGCCTTCTCCGCGCCTTCGGTGGCGGCGGGACGATGCCCCGCGCCATGCTCGCTCGTCGGACGCCCACGCAGACGGGCCAGGCCGTTGCGCACCGACCGGCGGACCAGCACGAAGAAGAGCGGGATATAGAAGATCGCGAGCACGGTCGCCGTCAGCATGCCCCCGATCACCGCCGTGCCGATCGCGATCCGGCTGTTCGCGCCCGCGCCGGTCGAGATGGCAAGCGGCAGCACGCCGAAGATGAAGGCGAAGCTGGTCATCAGGATCGGCCGCAGGCGGATCTTGGCCGCCTCCAGCGCGGCGTCGATGATCCGCTTGCCCTGTTTCTCCGCCTGCTCGGCGAACTCGATCATCAGAATGGCGTTCTTGGCCGCCAGCCCCATCGTCGTCAGCAGGCCGATCTGGAGATAGACGTCGTTGGTCAGCCCGCGCAACGTCACGAAGGCGACCGCGCCGATCAGGCCCAGCGGGATGACCAGCAGCACCGCGAACGGGATCGACCAGCTTTCATAGAGCGCGGCCAGGCACAGGAAGACGACCAGGATCGACAGCCCGTACAGGATCGGCGCCTGCCCGCCCGACAGCCGTTCCTGATAGGACAGCCCCGCCCAGGCGACCGAGGTGCCGGGAATGTCCGCCGCCAGTTCGGTCATCCGCTGCATCGCGTCGCCCGAGCTGTAGCCCGGCGCGGCCGATCCCTGGAATTCATAGGAAGGGATGCCGTTGAACCGCGACAGGGTGGTCGGCGCCACGCCCCAGTTGATCGTCGAGAAGGACGAGAAGGGCGCCATCTGCCCGCTCGACCCGCGGACGAACCATTGCTTCAGGTCCTCGGGCTCGGCACGGTATGGCGCGTCGCCCTGGACATAGACTCGCTTCACGCGGCCCCGGTCGATGAAGTCGTTGACATATTGTCCGCCCCAGGCGGTCGACAGCGTGCTGTTCACCTGCTGCTGCGAGAGGCCGAGCGCGGACAGCTTCTGCTGGTCGAGGTCGACGCGCAGCGTGGCGATGTCGGGCAGCTCGGTCAGGCGGACCGAGGCCAGCTTGGGATCGGCATTGGCCTTGGCGAGCAGTTCGTCGCGCACCGCCTCGAACTTCTCCAGCGGCATGCCGGAGGTGTTCTGCAACTCCATGGTGAAGCCGTCCGACTGGCCCAGGCCGCGCACGGCGGGGGGGACCAGCGCGAAGACCTGCGCGTCGCGCAAGCCCCGGAACGCGGCGGAGGCGCGGCCGGTGATCGCATCGGCGCTGTTTTCCTTGCCCTTGCGTTCGGCCCAGTCGACGAAGTTGATGAAGCCCTGGCCGGTATTCTGGCCGCTGGTGCCGCCACCGCCACCGCCCGCGACCGAGAACAGCACCTGGACGTTCTTGCCCTCATGCTGCGCGAAATATTGCTCGACGCGGCGCTGGATCTCCATGGTGCGGTTCTGCGTCGCACCGGCGGGCAGGCGGAACTGGACGATGGCCGCGCCCTGGTCCTCGGTCGGCAGGAAGCCGGTGGGCAGGCGCAGGAACAGGATCGCCAGCAGCGCGACGACGCCGACATAGATCAGCAGGAACAGCCATTTGCGGTCGACCACGGTGCGCACGGCCGAAACATATTTCTCGACCGTCCAGTCGAAGCGGCGGTTGAACCCGTCCTTCGCACGTTGGAGCCCATGCGCCACGCGCGGGAATTTGCGGTCGAGCCAGGCGCCGTCCTCGCCCTCCTTCGCCTTCTGCTTGAGCAGCGTCGCGGTCAGCGCGGGCGACAGGATGATCGCGACCGCCACCGACAGGATCATCGCCGAGACGATGGTGATCGAGAACTGGCGATAGATGACGCCGGTCGACCCGCCGAAGAACGCCATCGGCAGGAACACCGCCGACAGGACCAGCGCGATGGCGACCAGTGCGACGGTGATCTCGCGCATCGACTCGATCGTCGCCTCGCGCGGGGTCATGTCGGGATTTTCCTCGAGCAGACGCTCGACATTCTCCACGACGACGATCGCGTCGTCGACCAGCAGACCGATTGCCAGCACCAGCCCGAACAGGGTCAGCGTGTTGATCGAGAAGCCCGCCATATAGAAGATGGCGAAGGTGCCCAGCAGCACCACCGGCACCGCGATCGTCGGGACCAGGGTCGCGCGCCAGCTTTGCAGGAAGACGAACATGACGATGACGACGAGGATGATCGCCTCGATCAGCGTCTTGACCACCTCGTCGATCGACAGCTTGATGAAGGCGGTGGTGTCGTTGGCATAGGCGACCTTCAGGCCCGGCGGAAAGCCCTTGGCGACGCGGGTGATCTCGGCCTTGACCAGCTCGGCGGTCTTCAGCGCGTCGGCGCCCGGTGCCATCAGCACGGCGATACCGGCGCCGGGATGCTGGTTGATCCGGCTGACCGCGGCATAGCTTTCCGCGCCCAGCTCGATCCGTGCCACGTCGGACAGCTTGACGGTCGCGCCGTTGTTCAGCGTCTTGACGATGATCTCGCGGAACTGCTCGGGCGTCTGGAGGCGCGACTGCGAGGTTACGGTGGCGTTGAGCATCTGGGTCGAGGCGGACGGCGTGCCGCCGACCTCGCCCGCTGCGACCTCAGTATTCTGGTTCTGGATCGCGGTGGTCACGTCCGAGGGCATCAGCTGGTACGAGGCCAGCTTTTCCGGATTCAGCCAGATGCGCATCGCATATTGCGATCCGAACACGTTGGTGTCGCCGACACCCTGGATACGGCCCAGCGGGTCCTGGAGATTGGAGACGAGATAGTCGGAGACGTCCTGGTTCGTCATCCGGTTCGTCTCGTCATAGACGCCCGCGATCAACAGGAAGTCGGGGTTCGACTTGCGGACGACCAGCCCCTGTTGCTGCACCTGTTGCGGCAGGCGCGCGACCGCCTGCTGGACCTGGTTCTGGACCTGGACCTGCGCGATGTCGGGGTCGGTGCCCTTGGCGAAGGTGGCGGTGATCGACACCGAGCCGCGGCTGGACGAAGAGGACTGGAAATAGAGCAGCCCGTCGATGCCGGTCAGCTGCTGTTCGATGACCTGGGTGACCGAGTTCTGCAGCGTCTGCGCCGAGGCGCCGGGGAATGTGGCGCGGATCGACACCTGGGGCGGGGCGACGTCGGGATATTGCGCGATGGGCAGGCCCATGATCGCGCCGACGCCCGCCAGCATGACGATGATGGCAAGGACCCAGGCGAAGATGGGACGATCGATGAAGACGCGGCTGAGCATGGTCCGGTCAGCCCGCCTTGCCCTTGGCGGCCTGCATCGTCTTCATCTGTTCGGGCGAGGGGGGCTGGACCTTTTGCGGGCTGTTGGCGGGCACCGCGCGCACGCTCTGGCCGTCGCGCAGATTGGACAGGCCCTGGGTGATGATGCGATCGCCCGGCTTCAGTCCATCGGTGACCACCCAGAAGCTGCCCTGCGTGCGTTCGGCCTTCACCGTCTTCTGCTGCACCTTGTCGTTCGGTCCGACGACGAACAGCGTCGCATTGCCCTTCGCGTCGCGCGACACCGCCTGCTGGGGGACCAGATAGGCGCTGGTGTCGATCGCCTGCGCGAACCGCGCGCGGACGAACATGCCGGGCAGCAGCAGCCCCTGCGGATTGGGGAAGCGCGCGCGCAGCGTCACGGTGCCGGTCTGCGGATCGACCACCGCTTCGGCGAATTCGACCGTGCCGACCTGCCCGTAATCGGTGCCGTCCTCCAGCCGCAGCCGGACCTGCGCGCTGGCGGGGATCAGGCCGTCGCGCGCCGACAGGCTGCGCCGCAGCGACAACAGGTCGCTCGCCGATTGCTGGATATCGACGAAGATCGGGTCGAGCCGCTGGATCTGCGCCAGCGGATCGGTCTGGTTCGAGCTGACCAGCGCGCCGACGGTGAACAGCGAGCGGCCGATCCGCCCGCTGATCGGCGCGGGGACGGTGGTGAATTGCAGGTTCACCCGCGCCGTCTCCAGCGCGGCGCGGGTCTGCGCGACCTGGGCCGCGGCCTGGCGCGCGCTGGCCTGGGCGTTGGTATAGTCCTGCTTCGAGATCGCCTCGATCTGCGCCAGCGGGCGATAGCGTTCGGCCTGGATCCGGGTCGCCTCGGCATTGGCCTGCGCGCTTTGCAGGTTCGCAGCGGCCTGGTTGGCGGCGGCGCGATAGAGGCGCGGATCGATCTCGTAGAGCGGCTGGCCGCGCTTGACGAGCGCGCCCTCGGTGAACAGGCGGCGGCGGATGATGCCGGTCACCTGCGGCCGGACGTCGGAGCTTTCAAAGGCGCTGGTCCGCGCGGCCAGTTCGGTCACGATCGGGGCGTTGGTCGGCTGCACGGTCACGAAGCCGACGGTCGGCGTCGCCTGCGCGCCATTGCGTCCCTTGGCGGCGCCACCCGCTTCCTTCCCGCCGCATCCCGACAGCGTCAGCAGTGCGACGGCCATGGCCGTACCGGCGAGCATGCCGTGCCCGCGAAAACCTGCAAAGTTCAATTCGTCCACCTGCCTGAAAAGTCCGGCCGCGCGCCCGGCATGCGCGAAAATGCGCGACCGGGACGAAACGTTGCTGAGCGCCAACAAATTGCACGCGGCGGGTCCAAAAAGGCAAGCGATGATGGCCTAATCCTCCTGCCTTAATTGTCGCAAATTGTCGCGCTGCGGCAAAACCGCGCCGGGTGGGGAGCCTTTGCGTTTCTCAAGCATTTTCAAACGACATGACCGATCGCGATGCCGATAAGCGCCTGGCCGCTGCCGCAGCGGTCGATGAGGTTTGCGACAACATGCTCGTCGGACTGGGAACGGGATCGACGGCCGCCCACGCCATCGCCGCGCTGGCCGCCCGAAAGCTGAGGATCGACGCCGTCGCCACCTCCGAGGCGAGCGCCGCGCTGGCGACGTCACTGGGGATTCGGGTGCGCGATTTCGCCACGGTCTCGCGCGTCGACCTGGCGATCGACGGCGCGGATGCGATCGATGCGCGGCTGCGCGCGGTCAAGGGCGCGGGTGGCGCGATGCTGCGCGAAAAGGTCGTGGCGGCGTCCGCCGGCCGGATGATCGTGATCGCCGACGGGTCGAAACGCGTGGCACGTCTGGGCGGCGCGCCGCTGCCGGTCGAGATACTGCCCTTTGCGGCGGCCTTTGCGGCGTCGCGGCTGGCGCAACTGTTCGTCCGCTGTGTCGAGCGACAGGATTACCGGACCGACAATGGCAATATCGTCATCGACGGCCATGGCTGGGACGACGCGGCCCCGCATGCGCTGGCGGACGCGCTGATGGCGATCCCCGGCGTCGTCGGGCATGGCCTGTTCCTCAGCGAAATCGATGCCGCCTATATTGCCGACGACGGAATCGTTACCCGGCTGGAACGGGGGCGGAACCCGCGCTAAGGCCGGTGACGCATGGCAACCAGGATCGTTCGCGCCCGCGTGCGGTCACATATACGAAGGATGAGGCCAGATTCCATGACCGATGCCACCACCAACGCCGTGGCCGACACCCATCTGCATGAAGATGGGTCGATCGAGCGCCTGACCATCGACACGATCCGTACCCTGTCGATGGACGCGGTGCAGCAGGCCAATTCGGGCCACCCCGGCACGCCGATGGCGCTGGCCCCGGTCGGACATACCATCTGGTCCAAATTCCTGCGCTATGACCCCGCCCATGCCGACTGGCCCAATCGCGACCGTTTCGTGCTGTCGGTCGGCCATGCCTCGATGCTGCTCTACTCGCTGATCCACCTCGCGGGGATCGAGGAGATCGACGCGGACGGCAACAAGTCGGGCAAGCCCGCACTGAGCCTGGAGGACCTGAAGGGCTTCCGCCAGCTCAACTCCAGGACGCCGGGCCATCCCGAATATCGCCACACCACCGGCGTCGAGACCACGACCGGCCCGCTGGGCGCGGGTTGCGGCAATTCGGTCGGCATGGCGATCGCCGAGCGCTGGCTGGCCGCGCATTTCAACCGCGAGGGTTTCCCGATCTTCGACCATGACGTGTACGTCGTGTGCGGCGACGGCGACATGATGGAGGGCGTGGCGTCCGAGGCGGCCTCGACCGCCGGGCACCTCAAGCTGTCCAACCTGTGCTGGATCTACGATTCGAACCAGATCTCGATCGAGGGCGGCACCGACATCGCGTTCAACGAGGATGTGGGCAAGCGGTTCGAGGCCTATGGCTGGAACGTGCTGCACGTCGATGACGCCAATGACGTCGCCGCGCTGACCGCCGCGCTCGACACCTTCAAGGCGACCACCGACAAGCCGACCTTCATCGTCGTGAAGTCGGTGATCGGCTATGGCAGCCCCAAGGCGGGCAGCGAGAAGGCGCATGGCGAGCCGCTGGGCGAGGATGCGATCCGCGCGACCAAGAAGGCCTATGGCTGGCCCGAGGATGCCAAGTTCCTGGTCCCCGACGGCGTGCGCGAGGCCTTCCAGGGTGCGATCGAGGCACGCGGCAAGCCGCTGCGCGACGAATGGGTCGCGATGACCGATCGCTACCGCGCCGCATATCCCGAACTCGCCGCCGAACTCGACGCGATGCTCGCCGACAAGCTCCCCGAGGGCTGGGACAGCGACATTCCGGTGTTCGAGGCGGATGCCAAGGGCATTGCCAGCCGCGACTCGGGCGGCAAGGTGCAGAACGCCATCGCCGCCAAGGTGCCGTGGCTGATCGGCGGCTCGGCCGACCTCGCGCCCTCGACCAAGACGCTCATCAAGGATGGCGGTTCGTTCCAGCCGGGCAGCTATGAGGGGCGCAATTTCCACTTCGGCGTGCGCGAGCATTCGATGGGCGCGATCGTCGACGGCATGGCGCTGTCGCACCTGCGCTCCTATGGCGCGACCTTCCTGGTCTTCTCCGACTATATGCGCGCGCCGATCCGCCTCGCCGCGATCATGGAGATCGGTGCGGTGTTCGTCTTCACGCACGACTCGATCGGCGTGGGCGAGGACGGCCCGACCCACCAGCCGATCGAGCATCTGGCGACGCTGCGTGCGATCCCCGGCCTCGACACCATCCGCCCCGGCGATGCGAACGAAGTGGCCGAGGCATGGCGCTGCGCCGTCGAGTCGGCCAGCCACCCGACCGCGCTGATCTTCTCGCGCCAGGCGCTCCCCACCCTCGACCGCGGCAAATATGCGCCTGCCTCGGGCGTGAAGAAGGGCGGCTATGTCCTTGCGGATTGCGACGGCACACCCGACATCATCCTCATCGCAACGGGGTCGGAACTGTCGCTGGTGACGGACGCCTATGAGACGCTGAAGGCCGATGGCATCAAGGCGCGCGTCGTCTCGCTGCCCAGCTGGTATCGCTTCGAGCTGCAGGATGCGGCCTATAAGGAAAGCGTCCTGCCGAAGGGCGTGACCAAGCGTCTGGCGGTCGAGCAGGCCGGGTCGATAGGCTGGGACCGCTATGTCGGGTTCGAGGGTCGCACGATCACCATGTCGACCTTCGGGGCTTCGGCGCCGCTCGCCAAGTTGCAGGACAAATATGGCTTCACCCACGACAATGTCGTGAAGGTGGCCCGCGAAATGCTGGAGACCAAGTGATGAGCAAGCTGTCGGAACTGGGTGCAAAAGGCTGCGCCCCCTGGCTCGATTTCGTCGATCGCAAGTTCCTCGAGGCGAAGGGCTTGGAAAAGCTCGTCGCCGAGGACGGGCTGACCGGCGTCACCTCCAACCCGTCGATCTTCGAAAAGGCGATGGGGCATGGCGACGCCTATGACGGCACGCTGGCGGCGTTCGACAAGGAGAACCCCGGCGCGGCGACCATCGACCGTTACGAGCATCTGGCGATCCAGGACATCAAGGCGGCGGCGGAAACGCTGAAGCCCGTCTATGATCGTCTCGACGCCAAGGACGGCTATGTCAGCCTGGAAGTGTCGCCGTACATCGCCGACGACACCGACGCGACCATCGCCGAGGCCGAAAAGCTGTGGCACGCGGTCGACCGTCCGAACCTGATGATCAAGATCCCCGGCACCGATGCGGGCGCGCCCGCCATCTCGGCGACGATCGCCAAGGGGATCAACGTCAACGTCACGCTGCTCTTCTCTCAGGCCGCCTATATCAAGGTGGCCGAGGCCTATGCGGCCGGGCTGGAAGAGCGGGTCAAGGCCGGGCAGCCGATCGACCGGATCGCCAGCGTCGCCAGCTTCTTCATCAGCCGCATCGATTCGGCGATCGACAAGAAGATCGACGAGCGCGTCGCCGCCGGTGACGCGGAAGCCGAGGCGCTGAAGGCCGTGCGCGGCAAGGTCGCGATCGCCAATGCCAAGCTGGCCTATCAATGGTATCTGGACTTCCTGAAGTCCGACCGCTGGCAGGCGCTGGCCGCCAAGGGCGCGCAGCCGCAGCGGCTGCTCTGGGCCTCGACCGGGACCAAGGACCCGTCCTTCCCCGACACGCTCTATATCGACACGCTGATCGGGCCGGACACGGTCAACACCATGCCGCCCAAGACGATGGACGCCTTCCGCGACCATGGCACGGTGGCTGAGACGCTGACGGCCGACATCGATGAAGCCAAGCATGTTCTCGCCGAGGCCGAGCGGCTGGGCCTGGACCTGGACGGCGTGACCGGCACGCTGGTCGCGGAGGGGGTGGCCTCCTTCGTCAAGGCGTTCGACGATCTGCTCGGCGCGATCGGGCAGAAGCAGCCCGCGACGGCCTGATCCGACAGGCCCCCTTCCCAGGACGGGAAGGGGGCCTTTCACTTTCTAACGACATCAAGAACATAATGGAGTTCCGCATGAAGATCGGTCTGGTCGGCCTTGGCCGCATGGGTGGCAATATCGCACGCCGCCTGATGCAGGCTGGGCATCAGGTGGTGGCCTGGGATCGCAGCGAAGAGGCGGTGCAGACGCTCGCCAAGGACGGCGCCGAGGCGGCCACGGGTCTTGAGGACATGGCCACCAAGCTCGCCGACAAGGCGATCTGGTGGGTGATGCTGCCCGCAGGCGGCCCGACCGAGGACACGATCGCGGAAATCGCCAAGCTGGCCAAGGACGGCGACGTCGTGATCGACGGCGGCAACAGCTTCTACAAGGACGACATTCGCCGCGCCAAGTCGCTGGCCGAACAGGGCATCCATTATGTCGATGTCGGCACCTCGGGCGGCGTCTGGGGCCTGGAACGCGGCTATTGCATGATGATCGGCGGCGACAAGGAAACGGTCGACCATCTCGACCCGATCTTCGACGCGCTGGCGCCGGGGCTGGGCGATATCGTCCGCACGCCGGGCCGCATCGCCGAGAAGGTCGATCAGCGCGCCGAGAAGGGCTATATCCATGCCGGTCCCGCCGGTGCCGGTCACTTCGTCAAGATGATCCACAACGGCATCGAATATGGGCTGATGCAGGCCTATGCCGAGGGTTTCGACATCCTGAAGTCGAAGAACAGCGACAAGCTGCCCGAGGACGAGCGTTTCGACCTGAACCTGACCGACATCGCCGAAGTGTGGCGTCGCGGCAGCGTCATTTCGTCCTGGCTGCTCGACCTGACCGCGATCGCGCTGGCCAAGGACGAGATGCTGGAGCAGTTCTCGGGCCATGTCGCCGATTCGGGCGAGGGCCAGTGGACGATCGACGCGGCAATGGAGGAGAAGGTCCCGGCCAACGTCCTGACCGCCTCGCTCTTCGCGCGCTATCGCAGCCGGGTCGATCATACTTACGGCGACAAGGTGCTGTCGGCGATGCGCTTCGGCTTTGGCGGCCATACCGAAATCCCGCAATGAGCCTGCCGATCCGGCTTGTCGTGTCGGATGTCGACGGCACGCTCGTCGACCCCGACAAGAAGCTGCGCGCCGCCACCATCGCCGCCGTCAAGCGGCTGGAGGCGGCGGGCGTGGGCTTCACCATCATCAGCGCCCGGCCCCGGTCGGGGCTGGGATGGCTGGCCGACGAGCTGGCGATCGATGCGCCGATCGGCGCGTTCAACGGCGGGACCGTGTTCCGCCGCGACGGCTCGGTCGATGCGCAGTTCCGGGTGCCGGTCGCGGTCGTGAACGACGTGCTGGCGATGGCGGCGGACAATCCCGTCGCCATCTGGGTCTTCGCCGACGATCGCTGGTATGCCAGCAGCGATGAAGGCGTTCATGTCGAGCATGAGCGCAAGGCGTCGGCACAGGAGCCGGTGATCACGCAGGACTTTGCCGCGCTGGTCGACAAGGTCGACAAGATCACTTTGGTCAGCGACGACGCCGATCTGCTGCGTGGCCTGCACGAAAAGGCGAATGCGGCGCATGGGGCCGAGGCGACGATTGCCCAGTCGCAGACCTATTATCTCGACGTGACGGCGCTGGCCGCGAACAAGGGCGACGGCGTGGCGACACTCGCCAGGGCCTTTGGAGTTCCCCTCGAACAGGTCGCAGTATTGGGCGATCAGGCCAATGATCTTCCCATGTTGACACGCGCCGGGTTGCCGATCGTGATGGCCAATGCGCCGGACGCTGTTAAGGAACAGATATCGGTACACACCCGTTCCAACGCGGACGATGGCGTGGCCTATGCCATCGATACCTTCATCATGCCCAGAATCGGAGTGTCTTCATGAAGCAACTGGTTGCGTTCGACCTCGACGGTACGCTGGCCGAAAGCAAACAGCCCCTGGGCGAGCCGATGGGGGAGGCGCTGGCCGACCTGCTCGACGTCGCGCATGTCGCGGTGATCTCGGGCGGGGACTGGCCGCAATTCGACAAGCAGGTGGCGAGCCGCCTGCCCGAGCGCGCCGACCGCACCAAGCTGTGGCTGATGCCGACGACCGGCACCAAGCTCTATACCTATCAGGACGGCAGTTGGACCCCGGTCTATGCCGAGCTGTTCGACGATGCGACCAAGGCCAAGATCCTGGAGGCGTTCGACGCCTCGCTGGAGGCGACCGGCTTCGTGCCCGAGCAGACCTGGGGCGAGCGGATCGAGGATCGCGGCAGCCAGATCACCTTCTCGGCGCTCGGCCAGCAGGCGCCGATCGACGCCAAGGAACATTGGGACCCCAAGTTCGAGAAGCGCAAGGTCATCCAGGCCGATCTCAAGCAGCGCCTGCCCGGCCTGTCGATCAACATGGGCGGCGCGACCTCGATCGACATTACCCGTGAGGGCGTCGACAAGGCGTACGGCCTTAAGAAGCTGCGCGACGCCAGCGGGATTCCCCTCGATACGATGATGTTCATCGGCGACGCGATCTTCCCTGGCGGCAACGACTATCCGGCCAAGGAACTGGGCCTCGATACCGTCCGCGTGCGCGACCCCGAAGAGACGCTGGCGGTGATCGCGGGGATCGTCGCCTGTCTGAAGTAAGCACGACCGCGTCGGAGGCGCTGCGCACGCGCACCGCCTCCGCGCATGATGCGGTCGATACGGCTTATGGCGCGTATCGGCTGGATGATCGGGACAGCTATGCGGCCTTTCTGACCGCCCATGCTCGCGCCTTGCCGGCGGTCGAAACATGGTTGCAAGGGCAGGATGTGGCGTTCCCTTGGCGGTCGCGTGGCGAGGCGCTGGCGGCGGACCTCGCAGCGCTCGGGCACGAGATGCCCCAGCCGCTGCCATTCGATCTGTCCGAGGACGAGGCGACCGGCTGGGGCGCGCTCTATGTCACCGAGGGCTCACGGCTGGGTGGCGTGATGCTGGCCCGCCAGGTGGGGGAGGACTTCCCCCGCGCCTATCTCGAATCGGGGTTCGGACCGGGCGAGTGGCGGGCCTTTCGGCATGCGCTGGACGATGCGGCGGTGGACCTCGCGTGGATCGACCGCGCCGTGGCGGCGGCGGAGCAGGTGTTCGGTCTGTATCGACGGGCGGCCTAGGGGGCTGGCGGCGGGGCGTTCCCTCCGCTCCTGCTCGATCCCCCACCTCCGTTCAGCCTGAGCGAAGTCGAAGGCCACGCCCTTTCTTTACCTCACTGTGCCTGGCAGGATGGATTCCCTTGGCCTTCGATTTCGCTCAGGCTGAACGGGGGGTGGGGGCTGGCATTATTGCCCCCTCAATCCGCGATCGGGGCGATCACGATGGCGCGCAGGCCCGGCTGGTTGTCGGCATATTCGATCGTGCCCGACAGCCGCTGCATCATCGCCGTCATCATCCGGCTGCCGAAGCCGCGCCCGTCATCGTCGTCCTGGCTGCGTCCGCGCCCTTCGTCCGCGACGACCAGGCGCAGGCGGTTGCCATATTGCTCCAGCGTGATCGTCACCGGCCCCGCCGCGCCGCCATAGGCATATTTGGTCGCGTTGATGATCAGCTCGGTCGTCACCAGCCCCAGATTGACCGCCCGGTCGGTCGGCATCAGCGCGGGCGCCAGGTCGAGACGCATCATGGAGGCCCATTCCGCCCCCAGCGACTGTTTCATGTCGCCGACCAGTTCCTCCAGATAGCGCGCCAGGTCGACCGTCTGGATCTGGTCGTCGCGGTACAGCCTGCGGTGGACCAGTGCGACCGCCGACAGCCGGGCCTGCGCCTCGGTCAGCTGCTCGCGGACCTGCGGGTCGTTGGTCGACCGCGCCTGGAGCGCCAGGAAGGACGAGACGAGCTGAAGGCTGTTCTGGACGCGGTGGTCCACCTCCTTCATCAGCACGTCCTTCTGGAGCAGGAGCGCGTCCTTGTCGTCCATCGTCCGCTGAAGCGCGGCGTTCAGTCCGCGCAGCCGGTTGTTCTGAAAGGCATCGTGCAGCGCCCGGCGCAGGCGATGCGCCGCCTCCATCTCCTCCAGCGTCCAGCGGCGCGAGCGGCCGCACACCGTCTCGCTCCAGCTGGCGAAGGAGGCGCGCGGGGTCAGCGTCTCGTCGGGCGACAGGCCGACCGACTTATGCGGATTGCCCGCCCATTCGATCTCCTCGACCTGTTCGGGACGGAACCACAACAGGGTCACGCCGCCATCGACCAGCGGCAGCACCAGCATCCCGCTGGCCGTCGCGGCGAGCGCCTTGGCGTCGGGCGACACGCTGCCCAGCTCATGCGTCGCATAAAGCTCGCCGCCGGTGCGCGTGGTCGCCCAGAGCGCCAGCTCGATCATCGCCAGTGACGGCGGGCAGACGCCATGGCTCTGCACCTTGCCGCCCTCGACCATGGCAAAGCCGGTCGCGCCCAGCATCGCCATCAGTTCGGGCATCATCCGCGCGATGGCGGTCGAAATCTCGCCCAATCCGGTGATGCGCGGCAGGATCGCATCCTCGTCCGCGCGCAGGCGCAGCCGCTCACGATAGAGCTCGGCCTCTTCCCGCGCGCGAATCTGGCGGGCCAGTCCACCCGCCAGCGCAGCGGCCGCAGCGCGCAACTCGCAGGACAGGCGACGCGGGCTGTGATGGTGGCAGGCGATCATCCCCCATAACAGCCCGTCCTTGACGATCGAGATCGAGGCGGAGGCCGCGACCCCCATATTCCTCAGATAGCGGACATGGATGGGCGACACGCTGCGCAGGCCGACATCGCTGAGGTCCACCGTCTCGAACCCGGTGGGGCGCAGCGGCGCGGGGACATAATCCACATCGGGAATGCTGCGCGTCCGATTGCGGATATACAGCGCGCGCGCCTGTTTGGGGATGTCCGAGGCGGGGAAATGGTGGTTCAGGAAGGAATGAAGCTCGGGCGTGCGGGACTCCGCCACGACCTGCCCCGAATCCTCGTCCATGAAGCGATAGAGCATGACCCGGTCGAACCCGGTCAGCGTGCGAAAAAGCGTCGCCGCCCGCTCGTAGAGCATCGGCAGATCGCCCGCCCGCTCGAAACTGGTCGCCGCCGCGTCCAGCCAGTTCAGCGGACTGCCGCCGCCCCAGGGGGTGTCCGCGATCCCCGGCTCCAGTTCGACCAGCAGCAGATGGTCGGGCGTGCGATGGACGACCGCGGTGAAGATTTCGGAAAGGCCATGGACCGGGCGCACCGCCGACACCGATCCCATGACGGAGGGCACCGCACCGACGATCTGCGCCACCTCGTCCCCGGCCAGCGCGGCGATCGGCTGGCCGAGCCATTCGGGCGCCAGTCGCTCCTCGATCGCACCGGCTCCGGCGACGACGCACAGCGTATCAGCCGCCACGACCAGCAACAGGCCGTGGGGTTGGATGGCGCCTGGAATGTGAATGGGTTCCCGATCGCAAGCCGTGATATCCTGGCCAGGGTCGGTTGCGATGGTGCGGGTGGCCATCAGGGTCGGGCTTTCCTCTCTTCCCTGCCACATGCCGGGTTACTGACCCCTTTGCAAATGGTTGAGCACGGCAATCGATCCCTTATCGCGACACCTAATCTCGTTTTGGAACAATCATTGCGCGATCGGGTAATATCCGGTTAAAGCCACGCAACGGACATCAGATCCGCTGGAGAGGACATGATCGACGATTTCGACTTCGCGCTCGGCGAGAGCGCGGACATGATTCGTGAGGCGACGCGCCGCTTCGCCACCGACCGGATCGCCCCACTGGCCGCGCGCATGGACGCGGAGGACTGGTTCCCGCGCGACATCTGGCCCGAAATGGGTGCGCTGGGTCTGCATGGCATCACGGTCGACGAAGCCGATGGCGGGCTGGGGCTGGGCTATCTGGAGCATGTCGTCGCGATCGAGGAAGTGTCGCGCGCCTCGGCATCGCTTGGCCTGTCCTATGGCGCGCATTCCAATCTGTGCGTCAACCAGATCCGCCGCTGGGGCAGCCCCGAGCAGAAGGCGAAATACCTGCCCGGCCTGATCTCTGGCGAGCATGTCGGCAGCCTGGCCATGTCGGAAGTGTCGGCCGGGTCGGACGTCGTCTCGATGAAGCTGCGGGCCGTGAAGGCCGATGGCGGCTGGGGGCTGAACGGCACCAAATTCTGGATCACCAATGCGCCCTATGCCGACACTTTGGTCGTCTATGCCAAGACGGGCGAGGGCAGCCGGGGGATCACCGCCTTCCTGATCGAGAAAGCCATGCCCGGCTTCGCGATCGGCCAGAAGATCGACAAGATGGGCATGCGCGGAAGCCCGACCGCCGAGCTGGTCTTCAACGACTGTTTCGTGTCGGACGCGCAGGTGATGGGGCCGGTGAATGGCGGCGTCGGCGTGCTGATGAGCGGGCTCGACTATGAACGCGCGGTGCTGGCGGGGATTCAGCTGGGCATCATGCAGGCGTGCCTCGACGTGGTCGTGCCCTATGTCCGCGAGCGGCGGCAGTTCGGCCGTGCGATCGGCGAGTTCCAGCTGATCCAGGCCAAGGTCGCCGACATGTATGTCGCGCTCAATTCGGCGCGGGCCTATGTCTATGCGGTGGCGCGGAGCTGCGATGCCGGACGGACGACGCGGTTCGACGCGGCGGGCGCGATCCTGCTGGCGAGCGAAAATGCGGTGAAGGTGGCGATGGAGGCGATCCAGGCGCTGGGCGGGGCGGGCTATACCAAGGACTGGCCGGTCGAACGCTTCGCGCGCGATGCCAAGCTGCTCGACATCGGGGCGGGGACCAATGAAATCCGCCGGATGCTGATCGGCCGCGAACTGATCGGCAAGCTTGAAAAGGTGGCGCAATGACGGCCGACGCATTCCTCCCCAAGCTTGCTTGGGGAGGGGGACCGCGCTCGCAGAGCGTGGTGGAGGGGCAAGCCCCTCGCCCCTCCACCACCGCTTCGCGGCGGTCCCCCTCCCCATCGAAGATGGGGAGGATGTGATGGGAGCTATTCTTTCCACACGGGTCGCTCGTAACGATGCGGCGTTCCGCGCCAACGCCGACCATAACCGCGCGCTGGCCGAACGGCTCCGTGCCGATGTAGCCAAGGCTGCTCTTGGCGGAAGTGAAACCGCCCGCGAACGCCACGTCGCGCGCGGCAAGCTGCTGCCCCGCGACCGGGTGGAACAGTTGCTCGACGCGGGCGCGCCCTTTCTCGAAATCGGTCAGCTTGCCGCCAACGGCCTTTATGACGACACGGTGCCCGGTGCGGGGGTGATTGCCGGGATCGGCCGGGTCCATGGTCGACAGGTGATGATCGTCGCCAATGACGCGACGGTGAAGGGCGGCACCTATTATCCGCTGACGGTCAAGAAGCACCTCCGCGCGCAGGAGATCGCGCTCGAGAACCGGCTGCCCTGCATCTATCTGGTCGACAGCGGCGGCGCGAACCTGCCGCACCAGGCCGAGGTGTTTCCCGACCGCGATCATTTCGGCCGCATCTTCTTCAACCAGGCGCAGATGTCGGCGGCGGGCATCCCCCAGATCGCCTGCGTCATGGGCAGCTGTACGGCGGGCGGCGCCTATGTCCCCGCCATGTCGGACGAGACCGTGATCGTGCGCGGGCAGGGGACGATCTTCCTAGCCGGGCCGCCGCTGGTGAAGGCGGCGACGGGCGAGGTCATCTCGGCCGAGGAGTTGGGCGGCGCGGACACCCATGGCCGCAAGTCGGGCGTGGTCGACCATGTCGCGCAGGATGACGACCATGCCCTGTCGATCGTCCGCGACATCGTCGCGACGCTGCCGCCGCCGACGCTGCCGGAGGTGAACCTCGCCGATGCCGACGAACCGCTTTATCCGGCCGAGGAGTTGTACGGCCTGATCCCCCAGGACGTGCGCGCACCTTATGACGTGCATGAGGTGATCGCCCGGCTGGTCGACGGATCGCGCTTCCACGAATTCAAGGCGCTGTACGGTGCCAGCCTGGTCTGCGGCTTCGCGCATATCCATGGCAAGCCGGTTGCGATCCTGGCGAATAACGGCGTGCTGTTCTCCGAGAGTGCGCAGAAGGGCGCGCATTTCATCGAGCTGGCATGCCAGCGGCGTATCCCCTTGCTGTTCCTGCAGAATATCTCCGGCTTCATGGTCGGCGGCCGTTACGAGGCGGAAGGAATCGCCAAGCATGGCGCCAAGCTGGTGACGGCGGTGGCGACCGCGCAGGTGCCCAAGATCACCGTGCTGATCGGCGGCAGCTTCGGCGCGGGCAATTACGGCATGTGCGGGCGGGCCTATTCCCCGCGCTTCCTGTTCACCTGGCCCAATGCGCGGATCAGCGTGATGGGCGGCGAACAGGCGGCGAGCGTGCTGGCGACGGTCCACCGCGATGCCGACAGCTGGACGCCGGACGAGGCGGAGGCGTTCAAGGCCCCCATCCGCCAGCGTTACGAGGACGAAGGCAATCCCTGGTATGCGACCGCGCGGCTGTGGGATGACGGGATCATCGATCCGGCGCAGACGCGCGATGTGCTGGGACTGGCGCTGGATGCGTGCCTGAACGCGCCGATCGCGGAGGCACCCCGGTTCGGGGTGTTCCGGATGTGATGGCGCGGGGATGCCCCTCCACCACCGCTTCGCGGCGCTCCGCCTCCCCATGGGAGATGGGGAGGATTGCAGACGACGACCTATTCCTCCCCAAGTTCCACTTGGGGAGGGGGACCGTCCGGAGGACGGTGGAGGGGCAGGCGATCGCAAGCCTGCGCAATGATATAAAGAACGACATGATCCAGATCGCGAAGCACGTCACGCGCCGCGATCCGCAGAACCGCCACGCCATGCTCGCCCAGAAAAGCATCCCGCCGAGCGTCCCGCTCCGGCCGGTCCCCCCGCTCATGAGCCTCGCCATCCACCTCGACCGCCAAGCGCGCCGCCGGGCAATAGAAGTCGAGCACATAGGCCCCAGCCGGATGCTGCCTGCGAAACCGCAAGCCCTCCGGCCGCTCGCGCAGAACGCGCCAGAGCAGAACCTCGGGCAGCGTCATGTCCCGCCGCAATCCCCTTGCGCGTCGCACCGTCCGGCCCGGCTTCGTCGCTATTCCCATCGCCCCTCCACCATGCTCCGCATGGTCCCCCTCCCCAAGCAGGGCTTGGGGAGGAATGAGGATTAAACCATGTTTTCTTCCCTCCTCATCGCCAATCGCGGCGAGATCGCCTGCCGCATCATTCGCACGGCGCGCGACATGGGTCTGCGCACCATCGCGGTCTATTCGGACGCCGATGCGCGGGCGCTGCACGTCCGGCTCGCCGATGAAGCCGTCGCCATCGGCCCCGCCCCCGCGCGCGAAAGCTATCTGGACGCCGACCGCATCCTCGCCGCCGCGGGCGAGAGCGGGGCGGAGGCGATCCATCCCGGTTACGGTTTCCTGTCCGAAAATGCCGAGTTCGCCGAGAAGGTGATCGCCGCCGGTCTGGTCTGGGTCGGCCCCGATCCCGACAGCATCCGCGCCATGGGCCTGAAGGACGCCGCCAAGGCGCGGATGATCGCCGCCGGGGTGCCGGTCACCCCCGGTTATCTGGGGGAGGACCAGTCGCCCGACCGCCTCGCCGCCGAGGCCGACGCGATCGGCTATCCGGTGCTCATCAAGGCGGTGGCGGGCGGCGGCGGCAAGGGGATGCGCCGGGTCGACGACCCCGCCGCCTTTGCCGAGGCGCTGGCTTCCTGTCGTCGTGAGGCGGCATCGTCATTCGGCGACGACCGGGTGCTGATCGAGAAATATATCCTCTCGCCGCGCCATATCGAGGTGCAGGTCTTCGGCGACCGCCACGGGCAGGTCGTCCATCTGTTCGAGCGCGACTGTTCGCTGCAACGCCGCCACCAGAAGGTGATCGAGGAAGCCCCCGCGCCCGGCATGGACGACGCCACCCGGCAAGCGGTCTGCGCCGCCGCGGTCCGCGCCGCGCAGGCGGTGGACTATGTGGGGGCGGGCACGATCGAGTTCATCGCGGACGCCTCCGAAGGGCTGCGCGCCGACCGGGTGTGGTTCATGGAGATGAACACCCGCCTTCAGGTCGAGCATCCCGTGACCGAGGCGATCACCGGCGTCGATCTGGTCGAATGGCAGCTGCGCGTCGCGGCGGGGGAGCCCTTGCCGATGACGCAAGGCGATCTGTCGATCCAGGGTCATGCCATCGAGGCGCGGCTCTATGCCGAGGACCCGGCCAAGGGCTTCCTGCCCGCGATCGGCACGCTGGAGGTGTTCGACCTGGGCGACGACCCGGCGATCCGCATCGACACCGGCGTCGAGCAAGGCGCGGAGATCACCCCCTGGTACGACCCGATGATCGCCAAGATCATCGCGCATGGCGACACCCGCGAGGAGGCGCGCGAGGCGCTGGCCGATGCGCTGGACGGGGCGGTGATCTGGCCGGTGCGCACCAATGCGGGGTTCCTGGTCCAGACGCTCGACCATGTCGATTTCGCGGGCGGCCGGGTCGATACCGGCCTGATCGCGCGCGAGGGCGAGGCATTGATGCCGCCGCCCGAACCGTCCGAGGAAGCGCTGGCCGAAGCCGCCGCCGCGCTGATCGGGCAGGACGATCTGACCGGCTTCCGCCTCAATGCCGCGCCCCGGCGAAGCGCGCGCTTCCTGCTCGACGGGCGGCCGATCACCGTCGATTTCAGCGACGCGGGCGATGTGCCCCCGGCGTCGAGCGATCAGGTGCTGATCTCGGAGGGCGGGCAAAGCTGGTCCTTCACCCGCTGGCGCGCCGATGGGCTGGCGGCGGGCGGGGCGGGAGATGGCGCGATCCTGTCGCCCATGCCCGGCCGGATCATCGCGGTGGCCGTGACCGAGGGACAGGCAGTGACGGCGGGCCAGCCGCTCGTCACGCTGGAGGCGATGAAGATGGAGCATGTCCTGACCGCGCCCTTCGACGGCATCGTCACCGACCTGAAGGCCCAGACCGGCGGGCAGGTGGCGGAGGGCATTGCGCTGGTCCGCATCGTCGCGGAGGATGCGGCATGAGCGGGCGTTTCTTCGAGGACTGGACCATCGGCGACCGGATCGACCATCCGATCCGCCGCACCGTGACCGAGACGGACAATCTCCTCTTCTCGACCATGACGCACAATCCGCAACCGCTGCACATCGATGCGGAAGCCGCGCGGGCCAGCGAGTTCGGGCAGATTCTCGTCAACGGCACCTTCACCTTCTCGCTGATGGTCGGGTTGTCGGTGGGGGAGACGACGCTGGGGACGCTGGTCGCCAATCTCGGCTATGACGAACTGGTCATGCCCGCGCCGGTCTTCCTGGGCGACACGCTGCGCGCGACGAGTGAGGTGACGGCGCTTCGGGAGAGCAAGTCGCGGCCGGGCGCGGGGCTGGTGACGTTCCGGCACGAGGCGCGGAACCAGCGCGACGAGGTGGTGTGCCGGTGCCTGCGGACGGCGCTGGTGAAGAAACGGGGATAGGGGCGAAGGCCAAGGGATTACAACCGCGTCCGAACCCCGATCCACAAGGTGCGCGGCGTCGCCCGCTCGATCAGCCCCGCGCCGCTATACGCCGCCTCGACCCGCGCATCGGCCAGGTTTTCCGCCCGCGCCTCGATCAGCCAGCCGCGCGTGACCGGCACCGCCGCATAGGCGTCCAGCGTCGTCGTGGGGGCCAACGACCGGGCATTCTGGTCGTCCTCGAACTGGCGCCCGACATGCCGCACCGTCCCGCTGAGCGCCGCGCCGCGATGCGCGACCGCCAGCGTCGCCGAGAGCTGGTCGCACGGCGTCTGGGCCGGACGCAGGCCATCCAGCGGCGCGGCAAGCCCCGATGCCTCGACCCTGGCATCGACGTGCGACCAGGAGGCGCGGGCGCTGACCGGCCCCGCCTGGGCATTGGCCTCCAGCTCGAAGCCTGCCGACCGGATCGCGTCAAGATTCTGCCGCATCCGGTACACGCCGTTCGCCGCGACGAAGCCGACGCCGGGGAAGGTCCCCGGCCCGCGGCCCATCGTCACATTGGCGATCGCATCGGTCAGCCGGTTGAGGAAATAGGTTCCCGACAGGCGCACGCCCGCGAGCGGCGTCAGGTCGAACCCGCCCTCGATACCCTCGACATGCTCGGGGTTCAGCGCGGCATTGGCGGCGGTGGCGTCGGCACCCGCCCGGAACGGCCGGTAGAGTTCGTTGAGCGTCGGCAGGCGCCAGCCGCGATAGGCCGCCGCACGCAGCGTCACGGGCTCGACCGGCCGCAGCGCCACGCCCAGCCGCCCGGTGAACTCCTGCCCCGAACGGTCGGGAAAATCCCTGTCGGTCAGCACCGCGCCGGTCGCCAGCGCATTCTCGTCCAGCCGCCCGTTGCGGATGCGCCAGTCGTCCACCCGCGCGGCGGCGGTGAGGGTCAGCGCGCCCGCCTCGACGCTGCCATCGGCGAACAGCCCCATGGTCCGCGTCGCACCGCCCGCCCCCCGCCGCCGGGTGGGGAGGCCCGCGACATAGGTGTAAAGCTCCTGCGTCCGTCCGCTGGTATCGCGAATGTCCCCGCCCAGCCGCAGCGTCACGGCCTCACCCAGCGGCGGGGAGACCTCCACCCGGCCGCCCAGCCCGGTGGCGGGGACATTATACTGGTCGAGCGTCAGCGTCGCCGCGGTCCGCGCGGCGTTCACGCTGGCATAGCGCGAGGCGAATTGCCGCGTCTGGACATAGCCGAGCGCCGACCAGCCCCAGGCGCCGCGTCCGACCAGCCGGACGCTGGCATCCGCCCCGTCCGATCGATTGTCGGTAAAGTCGGTGCCCCGATCGCGCGCATCGTGAAACGCCGCCAGCGTCATCTGCAACTCGGTGGAGGGCGCGATCCCGACGACGCCGCGCGCCGCCCCCGAATATTGCTCATATGGGGCGGGGCGGTCGACCGGCCCCCGCTGGCCCTCAATGATGGGGGTAAAGCCGTCGCCGCGCGCATAGGCCCCCGATAATGTCAGGAACCCATCGCCCCGCACCAGCGACGCCGTCCCTTGCGCATCGACCGAATCCCGACTGCCATAGGACAGCGCCACATCGAGCGGGGACAGCTGGTCGGGGGTGGCGCTGTCCATCTCGATCGTGCCCGCCAGCGCGCCGGGGCCCCAATATCCCGACCCGCCGCCGCGCGTGACCCGGATGCGCCCCAGCCGCCCGGTGGCATAGGCCGGGAACACCACCCAGCCGCCGAACGGATCGGCCTGCGGCACCCCGTCGAGGACGAGGAGCGCCCGGCTGGAGGCATTGCCGCCCAGCCCGCGCAGCGTGATGCCCTGCGACGTCGGATGCGCCGAGCGGCTGTCCGATCGGCGGAACTGCTGGAGCCCCGCGACATCGGCCAGCACATTCTCCAGCCGCTGCGACGCGTTCTGCATGATCCGGTCGCGGTCGATCGTCACCACATCCAGCGCGCGGTCGCCCGGCTGGTCGCTCAGGCCCCGGCCGGTGACGATGATGTCGGGTTCGGTGGTTTGCGCGGGGAGGGTGGTGGGGGCGAGCGCGAGGGCGAGCAGAAGAACGGGCATGGTGAAGTGATGGTCCCCTTTGCTCCCCTTGATAGGGATGTTGCGATGGGAAGACGAATCAGGGCGGGAAGAGGTCCCGACTTCCATGAGTCTCACGCCCCTCCCGCAGGCGGGAGGGGATGGGGGAGGGCAAGCCACGGGCGACGCACTCTGTGAGACACCATGCCCTCCCCAAACCCCTCCCGCCTGCGGGAGGGGCTTAAGATGGAATGGGTTGGCCGGAAACACGGATGACGCGCCGGAAAAACCCGCTTACAGTCCCGTCATCGTGGCCACTCTGCACACCCTTGCGAACCCCGCGCGCTTCCTGAAGATCGCCCGTCCGCTCACCGGGATTTTCCTGGGGCTGGGCGTCGTGCTGATCGCGATCGCGGTCTGGGCGGGGCTGGCGGTGACGCCGCCCGATTATCTTCAGGGCGAGACGGTGCGCATCCTCTATATCCATGTCCCCGCCGCCTGGCTGGGCATGGGCGGGTGGAGCGGGATCGCGGTGGCCAGCCTGTCGCTGCTGGTCTGGCGGCATCCGCTGGCGCAAGTCGCCGCGCGCGCCATCGCCTGGCCGGGTGCGGTGTTCGCGGGGCTGTGCCTGGCGACCGGGTCGATCTGGGGGCGGCCGACCTGGGGGACGTGGTGGCAATGGGACGGGCGGCTGACCTCAATGCTGCTGCTGCTGTTCGTCTATCTGGGCTATATCGCATTGGCGCGCGCCGATGCCGATCGCGGCGGGGACGGGCGGATTCCGGCGCTGTACGGGCTGGCGGGCACTGCGCTGCTGCCGGTGATCCGGTACTCGGTGGTGTGGTGGAACACGCTGCACCAGGGCCAGTCGATCGGGCTGACCGGCTCCAGCATCGACCGCTCGCTGCTCTGGCCGCTGCCCATCGCGCTGGGCGGCTTCACCTTCCTGTTCGCGGCCATCGTGCTGATGCGGATGCGGACCCTGCTCGCCCGGGCCAAGGCCGAGGCGCGGATGCGGCGGATGGCGCGGGCATGAGCCAGTGGAGCTTCGTCGCGGCGGCCTATGCGGTCATGCTGGGGGGCGCAGGCGCGCTGACGCTGGTCAGCTATCTGGCGATGAAGCGCGCCGAGAAATGACGCCCAAATCGCAACGTCTCACGCTGGTGCTGCTGGCGCTGGCCGCGATCGTCGCGGCGGTGCTGCTCGCCATGTCGGCGATGAAGGACCAGGCGGCGTTCTTCTACACCCCCTCCGACGCGCAGAGGCAGGGCCTGCCGCTGGGCAAGGCGGTGCGGCTGGGCGGGATGGTCGAGGCGGGGTCGGTCCGCCGTGCGCCCGACGGGGTGACGGTCCGCTTCGTCGTGACCGACGGCAAGGCGACGACGCCCGTGACCTTTGCGGGCATCACTCCCGACCTGTTCCGCGAGAAATCGGGCGTGGTGGCCGAGGGGCAGTTCCAGCCCGATGGCCGCTTCGTCGCGACCAATTTGCTCGCCAAGCATGACGAGAAATATATGCCCCCCGGAATGGCGGGCAAGCTCCACGAGAGCCGGAGCCTGAAGCCGTGATCGCGGAAAGCGGCCTCGCCGCGCTCTGGCTCGCCGCGATGCTGGCGGGGTTGCAGCTGCTGCTCGGCGTCCTCGCGCTGCGACGCAAGGATGCGGCGGGCGAGCAGGCGATGGCGGCGATCGGGCCGGTGGCGATCGTGCAGGGCGCGCTGGTCGCCATCGCCATGGCAGCGCTGATCGCGGTGTTCGTCGGCACCGACCTGTCGGTCAAGCTGGTCGCCGAGAACAGCCATTCGGCCAAGCCCTGGATCTACAAATTCGCCGGCGCCTGGGGCAATCACGAAGGCTCGATGCTGCTCTGGGTCACGATCCTGGGCGCGGGCGGTGCGCTGGTCGCGTGGAAGGAACGCGCGCTCGACCGGGCGACGCATGTCGCGACGCTGGCCGCGCAGGGGGCGATCGCGCTGGGTTTCTACGCCTTCCTGCTGTTCGCCTCCAACCCGTTCGCGCGGTTGAACCCGGCGGCGGTCGAGGGGCAGGGGCTCAACCCGCTGTTGCAGGACCCCGGCCTCGCCTTTCACCCGCCGACGCTTTACGCGGGCTATGTCGGGCTGTCGGTCGCCTTTTCCTTTGCGGTCGGCGCGCTGGTCACTGGGCAAGTGGGGCCAGTCTTCGCGCGCGCGATGCGGCCCTGGGTGCTGGGCGCCTGGGTGCTGCTGACCATCGGGATCACCGCAGGGTCCTACTGGGCCTATTACGAGTTGGGCTGGGGCGGCTGGTGGTTCTGGGACCCGGTCGAGAATGCCTCGCTGATGCCGTGGCTGGCGGCGACCGCGCTGCTCCATTCGGTCAATGTGCTGGCGGCGCGTGACGGGCTTCGCGCCTGGACGGTGATGCTGGCGGTGGTCGCCTTCTCCATGTCGATGATCGGCACCTTCCTGGTCCGGTCGGGCATATTGACCAGCGTCCATGCCTTTGCCGTCGATCCCCGGCGCGGGGCGTTCATCCTGGGGTTGCTGGGTCTTTATATCGGCGGGGCGCTGGCGCTGTTCGGGGCGCGGATCGGGCAGGTGCGCGCGGGCCGCAGCTTCGCCTTTGTCAGCCGCGAGGGCGGGCTGGTCGTCAACAACCTGTTGCTGTCGGTGATCCTGGGCATCGTGCTGATCGGCACGCTCTATCCGCTGGTCGCGGCGGGGTTCGGGGTGCGGCTGTCGGTCGGGCCGCCCTTCTTCCAGGCCGCCGCCGGGCCGATCGCGCTGGCGCTGGTCGCCGTCATGGCGGTCGGGCCTGCCCTGCGCTGGCGGAGCGACGTGGCGGAGGCGGTGCTGATCCGCATGTTGTGGCCGATGGTCGCGGCGGCGGGGACCTTTGCGCTGTTGCTGACGCTGGCGGGGAGCATGAGCATCCTGTCGCTGCTCGGCCTGTCCTTCGGCATCGGGCTGATCGTCGCCAGCGTCCTGCCGGTCACCCGGCGCAACTGGCGGCGCACGCCCTTGCCGATCTGGGGCATGGTCGTCGCGCATGTCGGTATGGGGGTGAGCATGGTCGGCATGGCGTGCGACAGCGCCTTCACCGCCGAGCGGCTGGTCGCGCTCTATCCGGGGCAGGCGACCATCGTCGGACCTTGGCGGGTACAGCTGGACCGCATCTATCCCAATGTCGGGCCGAACTGGTCGGCGCTGGAGGCGCGGCTGATCGCGACGCGCGACGGCGACGGTGCCACGCTGCGCCCGCAACAGCGCTTCTTCACCGACCCGCCGACCACCACCAGCGAGAGCGCGATCGCGACCCGCTGGGACGGACAGCTCTATACCGTGCTGGGGCAGCAGGATGCGGCAACCGGCCGCTGGCAGTTGCGGCTGTGGTGGAAGCCGTTCGTGACGCTGATCTGGCTGGGCGGCGTGCTGATCGCGCTGGGCGGCGCGCTGGCGCTGTTCGGGCGCTGGTTCAAGGGGTGGCAGCAGCGGCGGCGCGAGGCGCTCTGGGGATGAAGCGCTGGCTGATCTGGGTGCCGCTGGCGGGTTTTGCGATCCTGTTCGTCGTGGTGGCGAGCGGGCTGATGCGGCCGTCCGACACCACCGTCCGTTCGACCCTGGTCGACAAGCCGCTGCCGGACTTTCGGCTCGACCCGATGGTGCTGGGCAAGCCGGGGCTGGCGAGCGCCGATTTCGGCAAGGGTCAGCCGCGCCTGCTCAATGTCTTTGCCAGCTGGTGCATCCCCTGCATCGCCGAGGCGCCGCAACTGATGGCGCTGAAGGCGAAGGGCGTGCCGATCGACGCGATCGCGATCCATGACAAGGGCCCGGCCATCGCCGATTTCCTGCGCCGCAACGGCGATCCCTATGCCGCGATCGGCGACGATGCGCATAGCCGGGTGCAGATGTCGCTCGGCTCGTCGGGCGTGCCGGAGACGTTCCTGATCGACGCGCGGGGCCGGATCGTGCGGCAATATATCGGGGATATCCGCGCCGATCAGGTCGACCGGATCGTCCGCGACGTGGCGGCGGCGCGATGAGCCTGTTCCTCGCCTTGGCGCTGAGCGGCGCGGCCGTGGTCGATTACGGCAACACCCAGCTGGCCGATCCCCGCGCCGAGGCGCAGGCGCGCGCGCTGATGGGCGAATTGCGCTGTGTCGTGTGCCAGGGCCAGTCGATCGCCGACAGCGATGCCGACATGGCCGCCGACATGCGCGCGCTGGTCCGCCAGCGTATCGCGAAGGGGGAAAGCCCGGCGGCGATCCGCCGGTGGCTGATCGAGCGGTATGGCGATTATGTCAGCTACGACCCGCCGCTGTCCGGGGCGACCGTGCTCCTGTGGGCGACGCCCCTGCTGTTGCTGGTCGCCGGGGCGTGGATCGCGCGCGGCAGTTTTCGGAGGCGGCGCTGATGGGTTGGCTGGCGCTTCTGGTGCTGATGGGCGGCGCGCTGGCGCTGGCGTGGCGGTTGGGCCTGCCTCGGCCGCTCTGGACGATGCTGGGCGCGGCGCTGGCGCTGGGCGGGGTGGGCTATGCCTGGCAGGGGCGGCCGATGCTGGCGGCGAGCGCGCCCGCGCCCCGGCCCGACCCGCTGCTCGACAATGACGCACTGGTCGAGCTGCGCGGCCAGCTGATGGGGCGTTATGGCGGCGAGGCGGCGATGTTCACCGCTGCCGACGCGCTGGCGCGCTCGGGCGACAAGCGGACCGCGGTGCGGATCATGCTTGCCGCGGTGGGGGGGAACCCGCGCAGCGTTCCCTATTGGACCGAACTGGGCAATGTCCTGTTCGCGCATGATGGTTATCAGATGTCGCCCGCCGCACGCTTCGCCTTCCGCCGCGCGCGTACGCTGGGGCCTGGCGACCCGGCCCCCTTCTTCTTTGAGGGGCTGGCCTGGATGCGGGCGGGGGACTTTGCCAAGGCGCGTGTCCGGTGGCGACGCGCTTTGGCGCTGACCCCCGCCGATGCACCTTATCGCGACGCCATCGCGCAGCGGGTCATGCTGCTCGACCAAGCGATGACGATGATGGGGCAATGATGGGGCAATAGGGGCTTATTTGCCCCGGCCTGTCTTCTCCTGAAGCGCGTCGATCCGCTTGGAGGCGTCGGCCTTGCTCAACGTGTCGTCAAAGTCTTCGCCCGCCTCTTCGGACAGCGTCTTCAGGTAACTGGCCTGCGCGCCGGTCATCGGCTCGTCGCCGGTGGTCCAGTCATCGGGGTCCTTCTCGGCATTGGAGAAGGGTTCGGATTTGGGATTGTCGGTCATGGGTTGATCCTTTCGACGGGATCAACGGCGACGTTCTGTTTGCGTTCCGCTTGGCTGCGTTCACGCGAAGGGACTGGTCGACTTTGTGGCCGAAGGCGGAACGTGCGCTTCGACTTCGCTCAGCGTGAACGGAGCGGGGGAGGCGATAATTGCAAAGCGCCCGTTCCGACTGAGCGAAGTCGAAGGCCCCGGACCAGCCTTGCGGCCAGGTCCGGGGCGTGCGCTTCGACTTCGCTCAGCGCGAACGGCTTTAGCCCGCCCAGGCCTCGAACGGCAGGTCCAGCGCCTCGGCGACCGCCGCGTGGCGGATCTTGCCGCCCGAGACGTTCAGGCCGTTCGCCAGATGCGCGTCGGCCTTCATCGCGGCCTCGGCGCCCATGTTCGCCAGCTTGACCGCGAAGGGCAGGGTGGCGTTGTTCAGCGCGAAGGTCGAGGTGCGGGCGACCGCGCCGGGCATGTTGGCGACGCAGTAATGGATCACGCCGTCGACCTCGAACACCGGGTCCTGATGGGTGGTGGCATGGCTGGTCTCGAAGCAGCCGCCCTGGTCGATCGCGATGTCGACCATCACCGATCCGCGCTTCATCGTCTTCAGCATGTCGCGGGTGACCAGCTTGGGCGCCGCCGCACCGGGGACCAGCACCGCGCCGATGACGAGGTGCGCATTCTTCACCGCCGCCGCGATCGCCGCCTTGGAGGCATAGGCGGTCTTGATCTGGCTGGAGAAGAACATGTCCAGCTCGGCCAGACGGTCGTTGTTGATGTCATAGATGGTGACGTCGGCGCGCAGGCCGACCGCCATCTGCGCGGCGTTCACGCCCGAGACGCCGCCGCCCAGGATCGCGACCTTGGCCGGGGCCACGCCGGGCACGCCGCCGAGCAGGATGCCGCGGCCGCCCTGCTGCTTTTCCAGATAATGCGCGCCGACCTGCACCGCCATACGGCCCGCGACTTCCGACATCGGCTTCAGGAGCGGCACGCCGCCGCGCGGGGAGGTGACCGTCTCATAGGCGATGCAGGTCGCGCCCGACTTCATCAGGCCCTCGGCCTGCGGTTTGTCGGCGGCGAGGTGGAGATAGGTGAACAGCACATGGTGCGGGCGCAGCATCGCGACCTCGACCGCCTGCGGCTCCTTGACCTTCACGATCATCTCGGCCTGGTCGAACACCTCGGCCGCGGTGGCGACGATGCGCGCGCCCGCGTCGACATAGTCTTGGTCCTCGAAATCGATGCCGCTGCCGGCCTTGGTCTCGACGATGACCTCGTGACCGGCCGCGACCAGCTCGGCGACCGAGGGCGGGGTCAGGCCGACGCGATATTCGTGGTTCTTGATTTCCTTGGGGACACCGACGCGCATGACGAACTCTCCTGAAAAGGCGTTGTCCCGATAATAGCGCCGATCAGGCGGGAGAGGTGTGCAAAGCCGTCCCGGAGGATCGTATAAAATGGGATTTCCTTGCGTGCAGGGCGGGTGTAGCGGGATGGAATGTCCGACGCGATCGACCGCCGCATCCTGGCCCAGCTGGCCCGCGATTCCGACCTGACCAGCGCTGCGCTGGGGGAAAAGGTCGGACTGTCCGCCAGCGCGGCGCATCGCCGGGTGGCGCAGTTGCGGGAAAGCGGGGTGATCTGCGGCTATCGCGCGATCCTGAGCCATGAGGCGCGGGGGCGGCCCTCCACGGTGATGGTCAATGTCACGCTCAAGGACCAGCGCCAGGATACCATGGCCGCGTTCGAGCGCGAGATCCTGCGCTGTCCCGAGATCGTCGAATGTTTCCTGATGAGCGGCGAGGCGGACTACATGATCCAGGTCGAGGTCCGCCGCGACGACAGCTATGAGCGTATCCACCGCGAGACGCTGGCGCGATTGCCGGGGGTGACGCGGCTGGCCTCGCACTTCGTGATCCGCGAGGTGGTGCGGCGGTCCTAGGGTGGATCGACGTTCAGCGATGCCTTCCATTCCCTCGCCCCTCGCCCCTCGCCCCTCGCAGAGGGGAGAGGGTTGCGCAGACTTGGCCTTTGCGAGAGCAAAGGCTTAGTCGGAGCTGGGTGAGGGGTGGGCGCTCGCTTTGCGAGCGCGCGAGCCTACAGGCTCGCTCAACCCCTCACCCAAGCTGCGCTAGCCAGCAGGCTGGCAAGCTTCGCTAACCCTTTCCCCTGTCCAGGGGAGAGGGAAGAAGACGCAATCTTGAATGCCGACCCGCCCTAAAAATCCTCCCCGTGCCGGGCAGGATCGAACCGTGCTTCCCACCCCTCTAATCTCCCGATAGGGATCGGCCCATGGCACAGTTTGCTTTCACGTCCCCCATCCTCCGCGCCGCGCTTGCGACCTTGGCGATCGCGCTGACCCCCGCCGCCGCCTTTGCCGATGGGCTGGTCGACAATGTCACGGGGCTGACGCTGGGCAAGGACGGCAAGGTGGTGCGCTTCACCGGCCTGCTGATGAGCCCGGACGGCAAGGTGACGAAGCTGTTGTCGGCCAAGGACAAGCGCCCCGAAAAGCTCGACTGGCGCGCCGACATGAAGGGGCGGGTGCTGATCCCCGGCTTCGTCGATTCGCATGGCCATGTGATGGGGCTGGGCTTTCGCCTGCTCGAACTCGATCTCGCCCCCACCAAGTCGCTGGACGAGGCCAAGGCGCGGATTGCGGCCTATGCGGCGGCCAATCCCGATCGCAAATGGGTGATGGGCGGCGGCTGGAACCAGGAAGCCTGGGGGCTGGGCCGCTTCCCCACCGCCGCCGATCTCGACGCGGTGGTGCCCGACCGCGCGGTCATCATGGAGCGCGCCGACGGCCATGCGCTCTGGGCCAACAGCGCGGCGATGAAGGCGGCGGGGATCACCGCCAAGACCGTCTCGCCCCCCGGCGGTCGGATCGAGAAGGTCGGCGGCCAGCCATCGGGCGTGTTCGTCGACGCGGCGATGGCGCTGATCCAGAAGGTGGTGCCGCAGCCGCTCGCCAAGGATCGCAACGCCGCTTTCCTGAAGGCGCAGAACGACCTGTTGTCGCATGGCATCACCGCCACCGCCGACATGGGCACGACGCTGGACGAATGGATGACCTATCGCCGGATGGGCGATGCGGGCAATCTGCGCGTCCGTATCATGAGCTATGGCGGCGGGATCGAGGACACGGTGCGGATCGGCGGCACCGGGCCGACCCAGTGGCTGTACAACAACCGGCTGCGGCTGGTCGGGGTCAAGCTGTACGGCGACGGCGCTCTGGGATCGCGCGGGGCCTGGCTGAAACAGCCCTATGCCGATGCGCCGGGCCAGACGGGGCTCAGCTTCATGACCGACGACGTCATCCGCAACCTGATGAGCCGCGCGGCGATGGACAAATATCAGGTCGCGGTCCACGCGATCGGCGACAAGGCCAATGCGCAGGTGCTCGACGCGATCGACGAGCTGGCCGAGACCTATAAGGGCGACCGGCGCTGGCGGATCGAGCATGCGCAGGTGGTCGATCCCGCCGACCTGCCGCGCTTCGGCCGCCACGGCATCATCGCCTCGATGCAGCCGGTGCACGAGACCAGCGACCGCCAGATGGCCGAGGCGCGGCTGGGCCCGGCGCGGCTGTCGGGGGCCTATGCGTGGAATACCATGCTGAAGAACGGCGCGACCCTGGTCTTCGGGTCCGACTATCCGGTCGAGAGCCCCGATCCCTTTGCGGGTTGGGCGGCGGCGATCACCCGGCAGGGGGCGGACGGCCAGCCCTATGGCGGGTGGCAGCCGCAGGAGATCATCGGGCGTGAGGCGGCATGGCGCGCCTTCACCATGGACGGCGCCTATGCGGGCTTTGCCGAGGACCTGTTCGGGCGGCTGGGCGTGGGCCAGCAGGCGGACTTCGTGATCGTCGATCGCAACCCGCTGGACGCCAACCCCAGCGAGCTGCGCGCGACCCAGGTCGAGGAGACGTGGATCGGCGGTCAGAAGGTGTGGGAGCGGCGCTGATCCATCCCGGATCGGGACGCGGATCGATAATGATTTGGCAGGGCTTCGGGGCGTATCCTGGGCGCATGAAACATCGTCTGCTCGTCGCGGGCCTGGTCCTGGCCGCCCTCCCATCGCTTGCGGTCGCGTCGCCGGTCGTGGGGATCGATGCGCTCAAGCAGTGGAATCTGATCGTGCTGGGCGACCTGACCTCCAGTTCGGAGGTGGAGGGGCGGACCTTTGTGGGCGGCAATCTCAGCGGCAATTCGTCCAACTACCAGATCCGCACGGTGGCCGCGTCCGACTATGCGCTGCCCGGCCTGACCGTGGTCGGCGACGTGCTGGGTGGCACCAAGAACCTGAACAACGGGTCGGGGGCGCTGGTCGGCGGCAATGTCCAGAGCGGCTTCAACCTGAACGGCGGCATCCAGACGGTGAAGGTCGGCGGCCTCCTGTCCAATACCAACATCAACCAGAATATCGTCCAGGCGGGGCTGGGCACCAGCGATCCCGGCTTCGTCGCGGGTCTGAACCAGCAGAAGACGCTGCTGGCGAGCAGCATGACCGATCTGTCGAACAGCTATGCCGGGCTGGCGGCGACCGGGCAGGTGGCGATCAGCGGCAACCGCGCGACCTTCAACGCGGTGGTGGGCGCCAATGGCGTGGGCGTCTTCAACCTGACCGCCGCCGACCTCTCGCGCTTCGGCGAGATCGCGTTCAACACCAATGGCGCCGATACGGTGATCGTCAATGTCAGCGGATCGTCGATCCGGCTGGACGACAATTTCCTGGGCGGCGCGACGGGGCTGGGCGAGCATGTCATCTGGAACTTCCCCGACGCGACCAGCCTGGAGCTGACGACCGCGTGGAAGGGCTCGGTCCTGGCGCCCAAGGCGGCGGCGGTGACGGGCAATTATATCGAGGGCTCGGCCGTGTTCGGCAGCCTGATCCAGAACGGCGAATTCCATCTGGGCACCTATATCGGCACCTATTCGCCGCCCGCACCCAATCCGCCGAGCAGTTCGGGCGGCGGGACGGGCAGCAGCGGCGGATCGCCCGCGCCGGTGCCCGAGCCCGCCAGCCTGTTGCTGATGGCCGGGGGGCTGGGCCTGTTGGCGATGGTGATGCGGAGGCGGCGCGCATCGGCCTGACGGCGGGTGCGTCGCGTGGCCTTAGGGCCGATCGCCATTCAGCAATGCCTTTCTGTCCCTCGCCCCTTGCAGAGGGGAGAGGGTTGCGCAGACTTGGCCTTTGCGAAAGCAAAGGCTTAGTCGGAGCTGGGTGAGGGGTGGGCGCTCGCTTGGCGAGCGCGCGAGCCCTTGGGCTCGCTCAACCCCTCACCCAAGCTGCGCTAGCCAGCAGGCTGGCAAGCTTCGCTAACCCTCTCCCCTGTCCAGGGGAGAGGGAAGAAGACACAATCCTAAATGTCGATCCGACCTGGACTGCGCTCAGGCCGAACGGTGGTTTGATACATCCCCTCACGCCGCTCAGCCTGAGCGAAGTCGAAGGCCACGCGACACCCGGGCAACGAAAAAGGCCGGTCCGCCCCCGCGAACCGGCCTTTTTGCATTTCCAAAACCGGGGCGATCAGGCGACGGCGGCCTGTTCGCCCTCGTCGGGCTCGCGCAGCACATAGCCGCGGCCCCAGACCGTCTCGATATAATTCTCGCCCTCGCAGGCCAGGCTCAGCTTCTTGCGCAGCTTGCAGATGAAGACGTCGATGATCTTCAGCTCGGGCTCGTCCATGCCGCCATAGAGATGGTTCAGGAACATCTCCTTGGTCAGCGTCGTGCCCTTGCGGAGCGACAGCAGCTCCAGCATCGCATATTCCTTGCCGGTCAGGTGGACGCGCGCGCTGTCGACCTCGACCGTCTTGGCGTCGAGATTGACCGCCAGCTTGCCGGTGCGGATGATCGACTGCGAATGGCCCTTGGAGCGGCGGACCACGGCGTGGATGCGCGCGATCAGTTCCTCGCGGTGGAACGGCTTGGTGACGTAATCGTCCGCGCCGAAGCCGAAGCTGCGCACCTTCGAGTCCATCTCGTTGATGCCGGACAGGATCAGGACCGGGGTCGAGACACGGGCGACGCGCAGCCGCTTCAGCACGTCATAGCCATGCATGTCGGGCAGGTTCAGATCGAGCAGGATGATGTCGTAATCATACAGCTTGCCGAGATCGAGGCCTTCTTCGCCCAGATCGGTGGTATAGACGTTGAAGCCTTCGCTGCCGAGCATGAGCTCGATCGCCTTGGCGGTCGTCGGTTCGTCCTCGATCAGCAATACGCGCATCGATTGTCCCCATTCGCGGAAATGTCGCCCCCTGTGCCCCGGCGACTGGTATTCTAAACATTAACCAATGCTGCAGTGAACGTAAAAGGTTAATTCGGTCCTAACCCGGAACATTGTCGTCGGGTTTCAGCCTGGCACCAGGGCCGAGCAGCGTCTGGTGTTCGACGCGCGGAATATCCTCGCCCAGCACTTCGCGCAGATACAGGCTGCGGATCAGGGTGAAGGCGACGATCAGCAGCGCGGCGGAGAAGAACAACCCGAACAGGCCGAAGATCGTGCCGATGCCGATGATCGCGAACAGCGTGACCGCCGGGGGGATGGCGACCACGCGGCTGGTGACGAAGGGGGTGATCGCATTGGTCTGGACCAGCCGGACGACCGCGAAGGTGATGAGCGTGCCGATGATCGCGCCGTTGCCGCCCTGCGCGGCCAGCCCCAGCGCGGGCAGCATCGCGGCGATCGGCCCGACATAGGGCACGAACTCGCTAAGGCCGGTCAGCAGCCCCAGCGCGGCGGCGGAGGGCACGCCCGCAATGGCGAGCCCTCCGCCGACCAGCACCCCCATCGTCGTCATCTGGATCAGCTGCGCGCGCAGCCACAGGCGCAGCGTCGACCCCGTGTCGAACAGCGCGTCCTCGATTGCCGACCGCATCGAGCGGGGCACGAGCAGCAGGAAGCCGCGCTCATAGATTTTGGGATCGGCGGCGAAGAACAGCGCGCCGACCAGCAGGAGCAGGCAGTTGAGCACGAACTCCCCCGCGCCCGACACGATGCCGCCAATATCCTGCGCGACGCGACTGCCCGCATAGGCGGCGCGCACCGCATCGACGACCTTGGCCCCGACCGGCGACTGCGACGCCCAGGCGGCGAGCTGGTCGATCAGGATGGGCAGTTGCGTGACCAGCGTGTTGAGCTGCTGGCGAAAGGCGACGCCGAACAGCCAGGCCAGGAACCCCAGCACCGCCAGCACGGTGGCGACCGACAGGGTCAGCGATCGCTTCGGCCCGATCGGCAGGTGGTCGGCATAGAGGTCGGCGATCGCATGGATGACGATCGCCCCCAGCACCGATCCGAAGGCGAGGATCAGCAGGTCGCCCGCGCGGAACAGGGCGGCGGTGATGCCCAGGACCAGCAGGGTCAGGACGATGCGGCGTATGAAGCGCGCATCGCTGTCGTCGGGGCGCAGCCGGTTCATCGCACCGCCTCCCGTTCGCGCGCCACGGTACAGGGATCGCGCACCGTATCGGCCAGCCAGGCGATCAGCGCCTCGACGCGGGCGGGGCGCAAGGGGCTGGGCGGGGTCAGCAGATGCAGCCCGATCGGCGGCGGGGTCCAGTCCTCCAGGATCGGCACGACGCGCCCGCTGACCATGTGCGGCCCGATGATGAAGCCCGGCAGCCGCGCGATGCCCAGCCCGGCGACCACCGAGGGGACCAGCGCATCGCCGCTATTGGCGGTCAGCGGACCCTGCGGTCGCACCGACACCTCGGCCCCGCCGGGATGGCGGAAACGCCAGGGGCCGGTGACGTTGGAATAGCTGAGCAGCCGATGCTCGCCCAGTTCGTTGGGATGGCGCGGCGTGCCATGTTCGGCCAGATAGCCGGGCGAGGCGACGACATGGGTCGAGATGCCGCACAGCCGCCGGGCGCGCAGCGAACTGTCGGGCAGGTCGGCGATGCGCAGCGCGATGTCATAGCCCTCCGCGACGATATCGACCTTGGCGTCGGACAGGCTCAGTTCGATCTCGATCCCCGGATGCCGCGCCAGGAAGTCGGCGATGACCGGCGCGATGTTGGTGACGCCGAACGACATCGGCGCGGCCAGCCGGATGCGGCCCGCCGGCGCGCTGGCGGCGTCGCGCGCGGCCTCCTCGGCGGCGCGCGCCTCGGCCAGGATGCGCGAGGCATGCTCGGCCAGCGGCTTGCCCGCTTCGGTCAGCGCCAGGCGGCGCGAGGTGCGGTGGAACAGCGACTGGTTGAGCTGCGCCTCCAGCCGGGTGATCGCCTTGGACACGGTCGCCTTGGACAGCCCGATCGCATCGGCGGCGGCGCTGAACGAACGATGCTCGACCACGGCGGCGAAGATCGCCCAGGCCTCCAGATCCGGCAGACGCATCGCTTTCCCTTGCCCCTTCGCGCGACCATCGGCGATCGGCTCCGCGTTACAATGAACGTGGAAACGATCGGTTTCCAGCGTTTCCGTTTACGCGATCCTATTCGGCCCTATCTTGTGAGCATCCAAGGGAGAAATTCCATGACTGCCATTACTGCCGAGAAGGGCATCGACCGTCGCAGTTTCGAAAGCCTGGGCCATGCCAATCATGGCTGGCTGGACGCGCGGCATCATTTTTCCTTCGCCAGCTATTATGATCCAGCCCGCATGGGCTGGGGCGCGATCCGGGTGTGGAACGACGACGTCATCGCGCCCAATGCCGGTTTCCCGCCGCATCCCCATGCCGACATGGAGATCATCACCTATGTCCGCACCGGCGCGATCACCCATCAGGATTCGATGGGCAATGTCGGCCGTACCGCGGCGGGCGACGTGCAGGTGATGAGCGCCGGGTCGGGTGTCCGCCACGCCGAATATAATCTCGAGAACGAGCCGACGACGCTCTTCCAGATCTGGGTCGAGCCGCGCAGCCGTGGCGGCCAGCCCAGCTGGGGCGCCAAGCCCTTTCCCAAGGGTGAGCGGTCGGGTCGGTTCGTGACGCTGGCGAGCGGCTTCGACGATGACGGCGACGCGCTGCGCATCCGCGCCGATGCCCGCGTGCTGGCCGCGACGCTGCGCGCCGGGGAAAGCGTCGAGCACCGGGTGGGCGCGGGGCGTCACGCCTATCTCGTCCCCGCCACCGGACGGATCGAAATCGACGGTGTGCCGTTCGCGGCACGCGATGGTGCGGCGCTGTCGGGCGATGCGGAAGGCCGGACGGTGACGATCACCGCCATCGAGGATGCCGAGATCGTTCTGGTCGATTCCGAATAATTCCATTTACCCAAGGGAGTATTTCACATGGCGAAGGTTCTGGTCCTTTATTACTCGTCCTATGGCCATATCGAGCAGATGGCCGACGCCATCGCCGAGGGCGCTCGCTCGGCCGGTGCCGAGGTGGACATCCGCCGCGTCGCCGAGACCGCCCCGGCCGAAGTGGTCGCCGCGGCGCACTTCAAGACCGATACCGCGCACCCCGAGATCGAGGGTCCCGACGCGCTGACCCATTATGACGCGATCATCGTCGGGACGCCCACCCGCTATGGCCGGATGGCCAGCCAGATGGCGGCCTTCTGGGACACGACCGGCGGCGTGTGGATGCGCGGCGGCCTGGTCGGCAAGGTCGGCGGCGCCTTCACCTCGACCGCCAGCCAGCATGGCGGGCAGGAGACGACCCTGTTCTCGGTCCTGACCAACCTGATCCACCACGGCATGACCATCGTCGGCCTGGATTATGGGTTCCAGGGGCAGATGGGCGTCAAGGAAGTCCATGGCGGCACGCCCTATGGTGCCTCCACGCTGGCGGATGGCGACGGTAGCCGCCAGCCCAGCCAGGTCGATCTGGACGGCGCCCGCTATCAGGGCAAGCGTATCGCCGAAACGGCGGCCAAGCTGTTCGGTTGATTCCAGGGGGGATCGCCATTCAGCGATGCCTTTCCCTCCCTCGCCCCTCGCAGAGGGGAGAGGGTTGCGCAGACTTGGTCTTTGCATAGCAAAGGCTTAGTCGGAGCTGGGTGAGGGGTGGGCGCTCGCGAAGCGAGCGCGCGAGCCTTTGGGCTCGCTCAACC
>NZ_JBHZQU010000010.1:0-142518 GCF_042867205.1 Sphingomonas sp. NCPPB 2930
GAAACGGCCCATCGACAAGCCTCCCGACATCGCGGCAAACTCTATCACAAAACAGCGTTTTTACACAGCCTCGGTGGGAAACGGTCATTCCCCTAGACGTGCTTTCGGGCAGCGAATACCACCCCGTCATGGAGAGCTACGGGACAGGCGTTCGCAGGCGAATGCGAGAGATGCTGGTTATTATCGCTCAAACCCTGCCGCTTTTTGTCGTCATCACGTATCTCTCGACACCGGAGAAGGCTCTGGTGACGACTATGGCGTTCTTCTCAATCTGGACGGCAGTCTCTATGCGCTGGGATGGACGCCACAAGTCCGGCTTCTGGTGGATTGTAGGCTTAGTGATTGTCGCTAATGCGGCCGCAATTTGGTCCATCCCAATGAATTCGAGGTTTTCTTCGGGGCACGCAGTTGCGTATCCCGTTGGCATGGCAGAGGGCTTCGCGGTCTATTGGTTGCTTGGGTGGTGGATAGGTCGAGGGGCCGACGTCCGCTAGCGGGCCGCTTTCAGCCATTCCCGTTTGGGAACGACCAACGAGACGGTTGGGGGCATTCCCGTTGGGATCGAGAAATGGGACAGCTAATTCAGCCCTCCCAGAACGCCTGATCGTTACTGATATCGGACGCGAAGAAAGAGGCTTCCGTAATTTGGCCGTCCTTAAAGCCGAAAATGGCCATTTCCTGCCCCTGGATCGTTCGGCCATTCTTATCGGCGCTCCACTCGATGACCGCAGCGCAATGGCTTCCAGTCTCGACGGTGCTTGCGACCCGCAGCGAAAACGTCCCGCCCGTGGTGGCAAGGGCACGTTTGAGCATGTCCACCACCGCATCGACCCCACGAAGGTGCCCCATATAATCCCCGACAACCGGCTCGTTCCAACGTACATCGCTTGCCAGCCAGAGGCGTAAAGCGTCTGGATCGTTTGCCTGTCGCGCCTCGTAGAAGGCGTGAACCAAGGCGGCGGGCGAGTGATGCTTGGTATTCATGCAGCTTTTGTAGCGGCAGCATTGCGAAGTCGCCAAGCCGTTCGCGCTTGGGAATGGCCCGTGAGACGGTCGGGGCGTTCCCATTGGGATGGTATGTTGGGAATGGTGGAGGTGGAGCCGCAGGCACGCTGCCTCGCATGTTCCACCCCAGTCGCCTCTCCCTGCAAGCGGGTCGAGTTAAGGCCATGGCCCACGCACAAACATTACTCGCTATTGCGGCTCAATCGCAAAGATGGCATTGGCGCTTCCGACGAAGGGGAATCATCCATGCTTGCTGTGCTGCAGGCCCGCTCGGCGCGGGCGTTTCTGCTGTCGATGTCGTGCGTCTCGGCCGGATCGCTGTGGCCCATCGCAGCTGCCGCACAACGGGCCCGGGACGCGCCCAGCGAAGAGATCGTCGTTACTGCCGACCGTCGCGACAGCTTCGGTGCCGACTATGTCCAGGCTGGGACGTTCCGTGATGCCCGGCTGATCGACACGCCGCTGACGGTCGCGGTCCTGACGAAGCCGTTGCTCGACGCGCAACAGGCCCGCTCGCTTAACGATGCGGTGCGCAACACCGCCGGGGTATCTCAGGCGCAGATCAATACCAGCATTTACAGCAATCTGGCGGTACGCGGAATCACGCTCAACAACTTCACCAATGTCCGCTGGAACGGCGTGCTGCCGGTCGTCAACCTCATCGAACAGCCGATCGAAAGCAAGGATCGGATCGAGGTGCTGAAAGGCGCCGCCGGCCTCTATTACGGCTTCGCCACACCCTCGGGCATCGTCAATCTCGTTACCGAGCGGCCGACCGCCTCGCCGGTGACGCGGTTCGACCTCCAGGGGGATGGCAATGGCTCCGTCGGCATGAGCGCCGACGTCAGCCGCCGCTTCGGTGCGGCGGGGATGCGCGTCAATGCCGGCACCGGCATCCTAGCGACGGGTGTCCGCCGGACCGAGGGGATGCGCAGCTTCGTCACCGGCGCGTTCGACTGGATGCCGGCGGACGGCGTCCAGATCCTTCTCGACGCCGAATATATCTACAAGACGATCACCGAGCCGACCGAGTTCAGCCTGATGGCGGTGAACGGGGCGATCACACTGCCGCCGCTGCCGTCGCCGCGCCAGAATCTGGGTGCCGACTGGATGCTGGCAAGGGGCAAGGAAACCAACCTGCTGGCGCGGGTGAATTACGACTTCGCGCCCGGCTGGCGGCTCGCTGGTGCGGTCGGGCGGTCCTATCTGACCCGCGACCGGGCCTATTCCTCGTTCGGCCGCTATGATCCGACGACCGGCAACGGCACGCTCGCCGTCGCGCAGACGAAGGGCAACGACTATACGAACATCGTCTATCGCGGCGACGTGTCCGGCACGATCCGCACCGGGCCGATCGAGCATAGCCTTCTCATCGGCGTCGCCTTCCAGACGCGCGACGGCAACGTGCCGACCGCCGTGCGCAGCAGCTTCGCGCAGAACCTCTACGACCCGATCCTCATCCCGCGTCAGCCGTCACCGCCCCGGATCATTCCCAATCCGACGCGGACCGAGGATCTGGGCGTCTATGTCTTCGACCGGGCGTCGCTGGGCGACTGGCTGCAGGCGACGATCGGCTGGCGCAGGACACGCTATTCCGATGTCAGCCTGACCAGTTCCTACACGGTGACGCCCGACACGCTCTCCTACGGCCTGATGGTCAAGCCGGTCCGCTGGATCAGCGCCTATGCCAATTACATCGAAGGGCTGGAGCCGGGGCCAATCGCGCAGCAGATCGCCACCAATGCCGGCGAGATTCTGCCCGCCGCCGTCAGCCGTCAAAAGGAAGCCGGGGTCAAGATCGCCCCGCTTGCGGGACTGCTGCTTACGGGCACCTATTTCCACATCACCAGACCCTCGGCCTATCTGAACGCCGCGAACCTATTCGTGCAGGACGGCGAGGCGGTCTATGAGGGGGCGGAATTCAGCGCCGGCGGCGAACTCGGGCGGCACCTGTCGATCACGGCGAGCGCGATGGCGCTGTCGGCGCACCAGCGGACTGGCGCGGCCAATGTCGTCGGCAAGCGGATCGAGAATGCCGCGCCCTTTTCGGGCTCGATCTTCGCGGACTATCGCTTGGCCGCCGTGCCGGGCCTGAGCGTGTCGGCGGGCATATTCCGGGTGGGCCGGCGCGCCGTGAACGCGTTCAACCAGGGCTATGCGCCGGGCTATACGACGTTCGACCTGGGCGCGGCCTGTCGGTTCGACCTGTTGGGCAAGAGCGCGACGCTGCGCGCTTATGGCGACAATATCACCGACCGGCGCTATTGGGCGTCGACCGGATCGAGCCTGCTCGCGCAAGGACTGCCTCGAACCGTGAAGCTGAGCCTCTCGCTGAACCTCTAGGTGTCACTTGTAGCTTTCCAAGAAAAGCCTCCCATACCGTCGTATCTACCCAATAGGATCGGCTCGCGTGCCGGCCGGCACTTCCCGTTTGGGAAGGCTCGGCGAGACGGCCGGGGCATTCCCAATGGGATGGCATTTTGGGAGAATTGCTGAATGCGATTCAGTCGGGGGCAAACGTCAGAACGCTCGGCAACAGTCCGGGAAAGCGCCGTTCGATATCATCCCAGCGCAGCACGTTTATGTTCTCTACGCCGCGCTTGGTAGTGCAGATCAATCCACTCTCTCGCAGCACCCGGAAGTGACTGCTGAGTGTTGATTTCGGCACCTGCAGAAACGGAGCTGTCGCGGCCGTGCAGTTCAATCCGTCCCCGGCCCGGTGAAGGGCTTTCACAATTTGAAGGCGTGTCGGGTCGGCCAGCGCAGACAGGACATGATGCAGTTCAATGGAATCCGCCGGAGGGTGAACGAAACCGATCATCACCAACGCCTATCACACACTGGAATCTAATTCCATTGTTCCGTATATCCGTACTACCGAATCAACGGCGCAAGGATATTAGTGATGACCTATGCTGCACTCGTAACGGGGGGAACCGCCGGGATAGGGCTTGCCAGCGCCCGCGCGCTCGCAGCTACGGGGCGACCGGTCTACGTCACCGGCAGGACCGAGGAACGGCTGACGGCTGTGGCGGCCGAAGGTCTCATCGGCATCCGCGCGGACATGGCGACAAGTGTCGGTATCCGCGCGGTAGCGGAACGTCTGCAAGCCGATGGTGTGACGCTTGACGTTCTGGTCGCCAATGCTGGTACGGCGGAGGCTACCAAATTTGGGGATGTCACCGAAGCCGACTACGATCGCATGTTCGATCTCAACGTGCGGGGGGTCTTCTTCACCGTACAGGTGTTGTTGCCCCGGCTTGCCGATGGTGCGTCGGTTATCCTAATTGGGTCGATCTGCTCGATAAAGGGCATGGCCGACCTCAGCGTCTACAATGCGTCGAAGGCGGCCGTGCGCGCCTTTGCAAGGTCTTGGGCCAACGACCTTCGTGACCGACGCATCCGCGTGAACACCCTCAGTCCTGGTCCGGTTCGCACGCCCCTCGCGCATCAGTTGCAGGGGGAAGCCGATGGCTCGATCACGACGTTCGAAAACTGGACCGGGCAGAATGCACCGGCCGGACGGATCGGCGAGCCCGAAGACATCGCCTCCGTCGTTAGCTTTCTTGCAGGGCAGGACGCCCGATATGTCAATGGTGTCGAGCTATTCGTCGATGGAGGCCTCGCACAGATATAGGCAGATACCGGGCGGGTGGACCTTCGGTCCCCCGCCTTCCCGATTGGAACGGTGGTAGAGACGGCCGGCGCATTCCCATTGGGATGGTGAAATGGGAAGGCGGGCAATTCTGTTCCTCTCCCGTTGTACGCTTGGCGTACAACGGGAGAGGATATGTCGTTAGGACTGATGCAGAACTATGTCGAATCCTTCCTCGGGCGCTGGCGGGACGAAATGCTTAGTGAATAAGGCAAAGTCGTCATCGCTCACGGTAAATTCGTGCGTACCGTCGCGGTTTCGCTGACTTAGCCGGGATTTGCAGACTTCATCGGGCACGTCGAGATAGTGGAGTTGATGCCGGCACCCTGCATCTTCAAACAAGGATCGCATCCACGCCCGGCTTGCAGGTGTGTTAGCAGGGAAGTCTAAGACTACAGAAAGACCCGACCGCAGCAGGTCAACGAGATGCTCTTCTATTGCTTCTCGCAGACGTGTCGCGTTGTGAACATAATCAGCGAGGCTATTTTGCTCGCCGGGGTACAAGCGAGCCAACCAGTGATCTTCCTTCACAACGACCGTATGGGGCTGCTCCCCCAAGGCACTCGTAAGCGTGGATTTCCCAGCAGCGATTTTACCGCACACAAGGTGCAGGGTTGGTTGTTCCCAAGACATATTCCAAAAACCTTCGCGGATGCATGCAGCATCATTAAATTCACAAGCGGATAGACCCGGCCCGACGCATCAAGCCGGGTGGTTAATTCGTCCGCTGTTCGCAATGGCGATGTGAATCACGAAAGGCATTGCATGAAGATGCCAGTCCTTATGGCGGTAGTCCAGCGTGGAACGGCATCCGAGGTCGCTGGTCGCCCCCACCATGTTGCGGTTCCCGATTGGGAACCTCTAACGAGACGGGACGAGCGCAGCGATCTTTCCCATGCCTATAAGCGGCAGTTTCCCAAAATGTGTTCCTGGTTGCTGTTTCTCGAATCTGTCCCCAAGAGACGGAGAAATGGGGCTGCCAAATGGTGTGAATCAGCAGACCCTGCCGGGGCGGAGAAGCGTGCAACGGCAGGCTTTAAACCGGGCGACGCTCGCCGCTTGGTCGAGATCCTGCGAGTGACGGCTTTCGGCCGAAATAGCCATTTTTGATTTTGCTTACTAAACGACTTGGATTGGTCGTTGGGGGCAGTCGACCGCGCCAGGTGCCGGCTTAAGGCATTCGGTCAGAGGCGGGCAGGTCGAGGGCCAATACGGGCCGCACTATCCTAGAAGTGCTGAGCGCACCTCCCGCTCTACATCTGCTTCCCCTGTTCGAATCCAAGCTCGGGCGTTGGACTCGTCGTGCCGGTTCTCGTCCGACGGAGGGGGCGTCTTTTTGCAGAACGCCGCCCATTCACGCATGAGCAGCCGGCGTGTGTCGAGAAAGTCAGTCCGGCGATAGGCCGTCTCGACCTTATTCGAGACTGTGGGGGCGAGCGCCGCTTCTGCGATCTCCCCCGAATAGTCCGTCTGCTCTGCGACCCAGTCCCGGAATGCCGACCGAAACCCATGTACTGTCACCGCGAGGTCCATGTCCCGCAGGATCTTGAGGAGTGTCATATCCGACAGCGGCTTCTTCACGTTCTGGCCCGGAAACACCAACTCGCTAGCGCCAACCTTGAACGCCTTGGCGCGCTCGAACGCCGCCACCGCTTCGGGTGCAAGGGGCACGACATGCACTCGCCCCATTTTCATCCGCTCGGCGGGGATCGTCCACAATGCAGCTTCCAAGTCGAGCTCCGACCAAGTCGCCCCCCGGATTTCGCCCGACCGCGCCGCCGTCAGGATAAGCGCTTCCAGCGCTACGCGGCCCACCGATTCTCGCTCGCCGAGCTTCTGGAGGAAGTTCGGCACGGATGCATAAGGCAGGGCCGCGAAATGGTTCTCCTTTTTGGGCTGACGAGGCAGCCCCTTGGAAAGCGACCGCATTGGCGCTTCGGTCGCGCGAAACCCGCGTGCGTACGACCAGTCGAGAACGGTGCCGATGCGTTGCCTTACGCGACGCGCCGTTTCCGGCTTCGTCAGCCAGATGGGAGCCAGCACGTCCCGGATCAGGGGGCCTTCGATTTCGCTGACCAAGCGGTCACCCATCTTGGGGAAGGCATAGCTCTTCAGCGTCGCGATCCACTGATCCTGATGCTTGCCGTTCTTCCAAGCCTCCTTGTGTTCCTCATGGACCATCTCGGCGGCCTTGCGGAACGTCAGGATGACCTGACGCTCCTGCTTCCGCTCGGCCACAGGGTCGACGCCTTGCGCGATCTTTTGGCGAGTGAGGAAAGCCGCCTCTCTGGCACCCTTGAGAGACACCGCTTTGAGTGATCCCAGCCCGATATCCTGGCGTTTTCCCTTATTCTGAACGCGAAGGACCCAGCTGGCTGCCCCTTTGCCGTTAATCTCGAGAAACAGGCCTTCCCCGTCCGAATAGCGTCCGGGCTCGATCAGCGATCGAATCTTAAGCGCAGTGAGCTTTCCCATGCCACCTCACCTCAATTCTTCCCCACACTTTTCCCACACTTCGCGTGAGATTGTGTCGGATCGAGTGAAACGCAGCGGCATCAAAAAACCGCTGATTTCCGGGGTTTTGTAGCAGATTTCAGGGTTTTTTGCCAGCCGCACAGGGGGCATAAATGGCGGAGACGGAGGGATTCGAACCCTCGGTACGGTTTCCCGTACGACGCTTTAGCAAAGCGTTGGTTTCAGCCACTCACCCACGTCTCCGGTTGCGGCGAGGTGCGGCTATAGCGGGGCCGGGGGAGGCAATCAACCGGGGTTGGACGGGATTTTGTGGAGAAAATCGACTAGGGGCCTTCAGGTCGTTCATTGCACTGCAAGGCGGCGGCTGGTTAACGTGCCGCATCGGCTTGCCGGGGGAGTTGAAGGTCATGCGTTTCGTCCATCTGGGTCTGTCGGTCCTGTGCGGCCTGTCCGCCGTCGCCGCGACCGCCATGCCCGCCGTCGCCCAGGTCCGGACCATCGATCCGAACCAGGGAATCGACAGCGACCTGGCGACCCAGCCCTCGCGTCCGGCGCAGCGGGATCCCGTGCCGGTCGAGCCGCCCGTCCAGTCGCTGCCCCCCGCCCAGACCACCACCCCGCCCCCGGTCACCACCCCCATCCCCGATTCGCGCGCGACGCAGACGACCCAGGCCTCCGAAACCTTCGAGCGCGACGATCTGATGGCCGCGGGCGAGGATGTGTTCGGCAAGGGCGCCGAGGGCCTGGCGGGGATGATCGAGCGTATCCTACGCGAGCAGGGCCGCCCCAATGCCTATATCGCGGGGCGCGAGGCGTCCGGCGCGTTCGTCGTCGGGCTTCGCTATGGTTCGGGCGTGATGACGCACAAGGTCGAGGGGCAGATGCCGGTCTATTGGACCGGCCCCTCGCTGGGCTTCGACATTGGCGGCGATGCGAACAAGGTGTTCGTGCTGGTCTACAACCTCTACGACACCGAGGAGCTGTTCCACCGCTTCCCGGCGGCCGAGGGGCGGCTCTATTTCGTCGGCGGGTTCGCCGCGACCTATTTGCGGCGCGGCAATGTCGTGCTGATCCCGGTGCGGCTGGGCGTCGGTTGGCGCGCGGGCGTCAATGTCGGCTATATGAACTTCACGCACAAGGCGCGGTGGTTGCCGTTCTGATCGGGGCTGGGGGATTCCCTTGGCCTTCGACTTCGCTCAGGCTGAACGGACGGAGCGGGTGATTCCCAAACAGCCGTTCAGGCTGAGCGAAGTCGAAGCCCATGCCCGCCCCTATCCGCGCAGCAGCAAGCGATAGGGTTCGCTGACCGCGATCACCGGCACGTCCCAGGGATGCGCGGCGAGCAGCCGTTCCGCCAGGCCCGACACATCCGCCTCCGCATCATAGATCGCGGTCAGGATGACGGTGGGCGACCAGCTCGCCTCGCCCACCGTTCCCAGCGTCGGCACCGCGCCCTCGGCCGGGCGGAAGCCCTCATAGCCGAGCGCCAGTTCCACCACCTCGCGATACCGCCCGAAATCGCCCAGCGGCGACGTCCGCAGGATCGCGAGCAGCGCGGCGGCGGTCGCGTCGCGCTCGACCGCCATCGGATCGCCCGCGATCATCGCCGCCAGCGTGGGGTGCGCGACCGGGCAATAGACCCGGATGTCGCGCACCCGGCGCTCCGCGATCATCCGAAATCAACCGCCTCGAAACGGATCGGCTGGCCGGTCGGGGCCTCCGCCAGCTGGTCTTCCCACATCGCCACCTGGCCGCGCACGATCGTGCCGATCGGCTTGCCGGTCAGCTCCATGCCGGTGAAGGGCGACCAGCCGCACTTGGACTGAAGCCACTGTTCCTCGATCGTCCACCGCTTCTTGAGGTCGACGATGGTGAAGTCGGCGTCATAACCCGCCGCGATCCGCCCCTTGCCGACGATGCCGAAGATGCGCTGCGCACCGGCGCTGGTCAGCTCGATCACGCGCTGGAGCGACAGGCGGCCGTTCGCGGCATGGTCGAGCAGCAGCGGCAGCAGCGTCTGCACGCCCGGCATCCCGCTGGGGCTGCCCGGATAGGGCTTGGCCTTTTCCTCCAGCGTGTGCGGCGCATGGTCCGAGCCGATGACGTCGGGCACGCCCTGGTTCAGCCAGTGCCACAGCCCGTCGCGATGCGCGCCCGAACGGATCGGCGGGTTCATCTGCGCCAGCGTGCCGAGCCGCGGATAGGCTTCCTCGCCCGCCAGCGTCAGATGCTGCGGCGTGACCTCGCAGGTCGCGATGTCCTTGTGCTTCGCGATATATTCCAGCTCGGCGGGCGTGGTGACGTGCAGGATGTGGATGCGGCGATTGGCCGCGCGCGCCAGCCGCAGGATGCGATGGGTGGCGAGCAGCGCGCTTTCGTCGTCGCGCCAGACCGGGTGCGACGACGGATCGCCCTCGATCCGCTCGCCCGCACGCGCGTTCATCCGGTCCTCGTCCTCGGCATGGATGGCGACGCGGCGATGGCCCGAGGCGAGCACCTCGGCCAGCCGCGCGTCCTCGGACACCAGCAGGTCGCCGGTCGACGCGCCCATGAAGATCTTGACGCCCGCCGTGCCCGGCATCCGCTCCAGCTCGGCCAGGTCGCGCGCATTGTGGTTGGTCGCGCCGACATAGAAGGCGTGGTCGCAATACATCGTCTTCGCGCGGGTCAGCTTGTCGGTGATCGCATCGGCCGAATCGGTGTTCGGCTTGGTATTGGGCATTTCGAAGACGGCGGTCACGCCGCCCATCACCGCCGCGCGGCTTCCGCTCGCCAGGTCTTCCTTGTGCATCAGGCCGGGCTCGCGGAAATGGACCTGGCTGTCGATCACGCCGGGCAGGATGTCGAGCCCGGTGCAATCGATCACCCGCCCCGCATCGCCCTTCGCCCCGATGGCGACGATCCGGCCGTTCGTCACGCCGACATCGGCACGAACGGGGCCGCCGGGGGTATGAACGGTGCCGCCGGAGAGAAGCAGATCGAAGGTCATGACAAACGGGCCTTTCGCGATTGGTCGCGCCCTCCTACCTTGCCGCCATGAGCGATACCACCCCGACGACGCAGCCCGGCGCCACGCCCGCCACGACCCTGGCCGACCGGCGCCTGATCCGCGTGGCGGGCGAGGATGTGCGCGGTTTCCTGCAAGGTCTGGTGACGCAGGACGTGATCGGCCTGACGCCCGACCGGCCGCGCTGGGCAGGGCTGCTGACCCCGCAGGGCAAGGCGCTGTTCGACTTCCTGCTATGGGCGGACGGTGATGCGGTGCTGATCGATGCGGAGGCCGCGCAGGCCGAGGCGCTGGCGCGGCGGCTGTCGATCTATCGCCTGCGCCGGGCGATCACGATCGAGCCCATGGAGGATCTGGCGGTGCATTGGAGCCGCGACGCCGATGGTCGCGCCGAGGACCCGCGCCTGCCCGAATTGGGCAAGCGCTGGCTGGCCCCCGCCGGTGACCCGGCGACCGATTGGGTCGCGCACCGCCTGTCGCTGGGCGTTACCGAGGGCGTGGGCGAACTGGGGTCGGGCGAGACGCTCTGGCTGGAATGCAATGCGCGCGAGCTGAACGGGGTCAGCTTCACCAAGGGCTGCTATGTCGGGCAGGAGAATACCGCCCGGATGCATCACCGCTCGAAGGTCAACCGGCGGCTGGTGGTGGCCCCCCTGGGCGATGCGGGCGACCGGACGCGGGCGACCTATCCGGAGCTGGGGCTGATGGTCGAGCATCGCCGGGTCGAAACGCTGGGCGATGCGTTGTGCCCCGCCTGGCTGGCGGCGGCGATCGGGGCGGACGAACCGGCCTGATCCCCTTCGCGGATCAGGGGCGCGCGTCGGGCTTTACCGCCAGCGCCTGGGTGATGCGGCCGGTGGGAATGGCGAGCATCTGCGCCACCTGCAGGGCGATGACGATGGCGGCGACCAGCCCGAAGGCACAGAGCGCGCCGAATTGCAGGTTGCCGGCCAGCCAGCGGCTTCGGTCCAGGCCATGCGCGGTGTCGATGCGACTGACCGCGCGGCTGCGACTGGTGCGGCGATCGGCCTCGGCGGCGGACTGGACCGGGCGCCCTTCCAGGCGCGGTTCGTTGATGAGGGTATCGGCGCTGATCACGTCCTGGGTTCGGATGCCGGTATAGCAATCGCGCCGCCAGATGACGCGACCGATCACCACCTGGCGGCCCCGGCGAATGTCGACATAGTCACCGGGCACCAGCGGATCGTCGGAGGCGATCATCATGCCGCGCGACGAGATATTGTGGATGCAGGCGTCGCCCCATCCCCGCACCGACTTCATCCGGCACGGAATCATGACCTGCCGACGCGCTTCTCGGCTTCGATGATGTTGTCCTCCGCGCGGCATGGCGGCCTTGCCCCTTCGTGTCCCCAGTCACCTGTTCATATTGGGCAGGGGCGAAGAAAGTATGAATCACCGAAATCGATTACGGGCCCCGCGCGCGCATGAAAAAAGGAGGCCGGCTTTCGCCGACCTCCCTTTTTGCAATCAGCCTTGGCTGAGCGTGGCTTACTGGCCAGCGCCCGGACCGTAGGTGATTTCCACGCGACGGTTCTGGACCTCGCGGACGCCGTCCGCAGTCTGAACGCGCAGGTGGTCGCGGTCTTCGCCGAACGCTTCGGTCGAGATCGAGCCATCCGGGATCGAACGCGACGTCATGTACGCCTTCACCGCGTCGGCACGACGCTGCGACAGACCCATATTGTAGCGCGGCGTACCCGAGGTGTCGGTGAAGCCGGCGACCATCACGCGGGCATTGCCGCAGCTCTGGTACTGGGTGATCGCGTTGTCGAGGATCGACGCTGCTTCCGGGGTGACGTCCGACTTGTTCCACTCGAAGAACACGATGAACGGACCCGGCGAGCACACCACGGGCTCCGGAGCCGGAGGCGGGGGCGGCGGGGGGGGAGGCGGCGGGGGCGGCGGGGGCGGCGGCGGGGGCGGCGGAGCTGCCGGTTCGCCGAAGTTGTACGCCACGCCACCCAGGATCGAGTGCGAACGGAAGCGGCCGTCGAACGTGTTGTTCGCAACGTCGACCAGCTTGACGTTCTCGGCGTTGAAGAAGCGATACTTCAGCGTCGCGTCGATGTGGTCGGTCAGCGGCGCGCGGATGCCCGCCAGAGCCTGCCACGCGAACACGGTGTCCGAGTCGTTCAGGAAGTCGGCGCGGTTGTTCAGGGCGTAGTTCGCCTTGACGCGCGCGACGCCGACGCCGCCGCCGACGAAGCCCTGGATGCCGTCATCGGCACCGAAGTCCAGCAAGCCGTTCAGCATGAAGCTGAGCGCCGAGGTGGAGCCACCGGCATAGTCATAGTTGCCGGCCGGAACGGTGCCCGTGCCGATGCCGGTGTTGGTCAGCGTGGTCGAGCTGAAGCTGTCGACCGTCGCGCGGCGATAGCCGACTTCGGTTTCCAGACGGAAACCACCGAAGTCATAACCCATCACGCCGTCAATGTCATAACCATAGTCATGGTCGACGGTGGCGGTGCCGGTACGCGTGCCGGTGATATCATAGTTGATATCTTCGACGATCATCCCGCCGCCTTCGATGCCGACATACCACGACTTGTCGCGGGCGAGGGCAGGCGAAGCGAGGGCGGTGGAGGCAAGTGCCAGAACAATGGCAAGCTTCCGCATCATAGTCCCCTTTCTTGGTTGTCACTACGGACAGCGCAAACTCACTATCGGAGGGTTGGTTTCCACGCAAGCAAACAAAAGCCCCCGACTGTGGCATTAAAAGCACAGATTTTGGGTCATGCCGAGGCGATCAAGCCATGGTTCCGCAGCGCGCGGATCACCGCGTCGACCGCCGATCTTGCCTGTGAATCAATGACTTGCCCACCTTCTGTAAGCGCGATGCCACTTTGTTGCGTGCCAACAACCTTTTTTCCCTCCACCAGCAACTCGCGCGCCGTCACTCGGCCCGTCCGCCAGCCATCCTCACCCCAATCCGATCGGCAGCGATCGGCCCGACTCCATACCGACAGGCCGGGCCGCGGAATCAGGAACCGCCAGCCCCCGGCGGTCCAGCCCGCCAGATGCCGGGCATGGCCGGTCCAGGCGCCGGTCGGCTGGTCGCCGACGACCCAGGCCTGACCCGGTGTCGCATCGGTAGGCGGCGCGTTCAGCCCGACCGCCTCGACACAGGGTTGCACGACCAGATCGAGCAGGCTCAGCGCCTCGTTATGCGTCACCTCTTTCTGCGCCTGCCCTGCCGACAGCAACGGCAGCGTCCAGCGCGGCGTTTCCTCACCCATCTCGTCCCTCCCCCAATATCGCGACCAGCGGCAAAGATGCCGCCAGCGTCCCCAATTGCCGCACCGCCACCCGCGTCCCGGCGGGCGCACTGCCCGTCCAGACGGGTGCCGAGACATCCTCCTCCCGCTCGCCGATCGTCACGCGGTAGCGCTCGCTCTCCTCGCCCAGCGGCGCGTCGACCCGGTCCGTCCAGCCCCAGCCGATGCGGCTCCGTCGGGTCCAGCCGATCGTCACCCGCCCGTCCTCGCCTCGGCGCCAGCGCAGATGGACCGGCGCGGGCGGGCGGACCGACTGGCCGGTCACCACCGCCGATGCCTGCACCCCATCGACACCATCGCCCACGCCATGCGCCAGGAAGCGGACCCGAGCGCCCAGCATCGTGACGGGAATGTCGATCGTCCGGACGCTGGCCGCCGCGATCAGGACGAAGGCGTCGCCGGGTCCGGCCTGGCCGACCATCGCCTCGGTCCCGCGCAAGCCGCGTCGCAGCTGGCTGAGCCGCCATTGCCCGTCACCCAGCGGCTCGGCGCGCGCGAACTGCAACAGCTCGCCGCCGACCCAGGCGAGATTGGCCCCCGCATCGATCGCGGCCGGATCGGCATCCGCCAGATCCTCCGCCACCGCGACGACCAAGGCCCCGCGCCGGTCGATCAGGCCGATCGCCCCGCCGGGGGAGACCGCCGTCACCCGCCCGATCACGCCGGGCATCGCCGTCAGGCCCAGCGCGGTCCAACTCGCGCCGTCGTCCAGGCTATAGGCGAGCGAGGCCTGCCGCCATCCGGGACCGCCCGCCGCCACCACCGACAGGCGCGGCGTGCCGAGCGGCTGGTCGTCGAGCGGCGGCGCTTCGAAGGCGACCAGCCGGGTGGCGCCGATGGCCCGGTCCGGCGCGGGCGCGATCCGGCCGGATGCGGCGGGCAGCATCGGCCCGCCCCGGCCCAGCGGCACGCAGGTCAGCCGCACCGCCATATTCTCCCAGGCGGATTCGATCACCCGCCAGCGCCCCGCCTCTCCCGCGATCGCGACGATGGTGCCCGGCGCGATGGCCAGCGCTTCGGGGCCGAGCGTCACCGTGCGCCGCACCCGCTCGACCGACAGCCGCGCCAGCCGATCCTGCGCCAATGTCCGCGCGGTCGCCGCATCCAGCGCGGCGGCCAGCTCCAGCCGCTCGTCGCGCACTCCGCCGGGGCGACGCGCACGCTGCTGCCCGATCTGGTAGTCTCGGGCGGGGTCGTAATGCGCCACCGTCACGCTGGCGGCGATGCTCGCCTCGCTGGCGATGGCGCGCTGGCCGCGCCGCCCATGGCCGTCCGCCGCCACGGCGTCGTCGCGGATGGTGACGGCGGGCGTGGCGGATGCGGACGGCGCGACCAGCCGGATGCCGTCGCCCTCGGCGACCCATTGCCCGCCGCTCATATCGGCCAGCATGTCCAGCACCGCGCGCACGCTGCCCCCGCTTGCGGCGAATCCCGCGACGGTCGCGCCCGCATCGCCGCCGCGCACCTGCCCGCACAACGCCTGCGCGATGGCACGGCAGGACAGCGGCGCCTCGTCCGCCTCGACCTCGAAGGTCAGCTGGGGGATGCGATTGCCGAACTCGGCCAGCGCCAGCCCCTCGAACACCGCATAGGCCAGGCCCCGACAGGCCGAGGCGCGCGCCCCCTCGACCGAGGCGATCAGCGGGTCGACCGGCTGATCCTCGGTGCCGGGATGGAGGCGAAAGCCCGTCGCCACCTTGAAATCGCCCGCCGCCCCGCGCAGCAACCGGCCATCGGCCCAGATACGCCCCACCCGCCGGATTGGCCGCCCCGACAAGGCGACCGCGAAATTGGCGGTATAGCTATAGCTTTCGGTCGCCGGACGCCCCTTGCCCCCGCCGGTCAGCCCGCGCGCCTCGACCAGGTCGGTCGCCCAGATCACCGGCCCGGCGACCCGCATCGTGCCGAAGACGGCGGGCATCTGCGTGCCATAGGTCGAGGTCTGGACCGACAGCTCGGTCAGGCGCGGGCCCTGCTGCCGTCGCGGCCCCAGCACCGCATGATCCACGCGGTTGCCGATCAGCGCACCGATCGCGCCGCCCACCGGCCCCAGCAGCGCCCGCCCCACCGTGCCCAACACCAAGGTCGCCATTATCCCTCCCCCTTCCAACAGCCCAGCACCGGCCAGGGCGGTACACCCGGCCGCCAGGCGACCCGGCGCAGGCCCGCATCGGCATGGACGATCCCGTCGCCGACCCGGATCGCCAGATGGAGCTGCCCCGGCCCGGCGCGCAGCAGCAGCACCGCGCCCGGCGAATCCGTCGTCCTCTGAAATTGCGCATCGAGCGCCGCCGCCGCCTTCGCCGCGTCGCCGCTGCGCCAGCCATAGCCGGTCGGCGCCGCCCGCCCGGTCGCCGCCGCAACCAGCCCGACACAGTCCAGCCCATGCGCCGGGTCGCGCCCGTGCAGCCGGAACCGCACGCCGATCAGCGCGACCGCCGCCGCCGCCACCGCGCTCATGCGCCGGGATAGCGGGTGAGCAGGTCGATACCGGGCAGGAACGGCTCGCCCCGGAAATTCAGGACGTTGCCGAACCGCGCGACACAGGTCTCCAACCGCTTGTCGCACCCCTCGACCAGCTCGACCAGCGGCGTGCCCTCGACCGCGAAGGCGGGCGTGGCGGCCAGCCACAAACGCCGCCCCTCCGACCGCAACACCACCGCCTCCAGCCCGCTATTGGCGCCGCCGAACCAGATCAGCCGCCCCTGGCCATAGGCATTGGCGACCGGCTCGTCGTGCGCGACGGTCAGCATCGCCTCGCCGTCCCAGTCGGTCACCCGCGCGACGCGCCGCCGCCCCGCCATCGGCACGCGGCACCGCCGGTCGCCCAGCGCGGCGCGGCAGTCGGGCGAGGTCTCCGCCGCCACCGGACGGTCGAGCAGCGCGCCGACGCCGCGCAGTTCGGCGGTGAAGCCCCCCTCGCCCAACTGCACCGCGCCGATCGTCCCCTGGCCCAGCGGCACCGGGTCGCCCGCGCCGCTCCAGTCGACCGCGATCGCCGCCACGCGCGCGCCGTCCCAGCGGCCCGCCAGCAGGTCGCGCTCGCCGATCGCCTCGCTGGTGAGTGCGCCCGAGGCATCCATCAGATCGGGGTCGAGGCCGTCGCCGCGCAGGATCGCGCTGGGCGTCAGGCCGGGCGCGGCGCGGTAGCGAAGACCGTCGATCCACAGGTCATGGTCATGGCCGGTCAGCCCGATCGTCACCCCGTCGGACCGCTCGATCCGCCAGCACAGCACCCAGCCGGTCAGCGTATCGCCGCTCATGCCTCGCGCACCTCGACCAGCGGCACCGACGCCGCCGCCCCGGCGCGAAACCCCGCCAGCGTCACGCTCAGCCGGTCCTCGGCGAAGCGGACGGGTACGTCGAAGGCGAAGCTGGCAGCGATCGCCGCGCCCGCCACGGGAGCGGTGTCGAACAACAGCCAGCCGCCCGGCTCGACGACGAAGCCCGTCACGCCCCGGCCCGCCACCCTTACCGAGACGCTGCCCGCGACCGGCCGGGTGATCCGGCGCGGCTGGTCGCCATAATGGCGGACCAGCGCGAAGCGGCGGGTGGTGCCGTCGCCGGTGCCGATCGCCTCGTCGGTGGCGCTGCTGTCGAACGGATCGCGCAGCCGGAATCCGCGTGCCGGGCCCAGCCGCGCGCGGAAGAAGGAGAGCAGCGTCGCCATATCCTCGGCCGAGCGGAGGCCGGGGCCGACATCATAGGTGGTCCGCGCCTCCGCCCAGGCGGCATTGCGCGCCTCGCGCCCGCCCGCGCTCGTCAGGATCGCGGTGGAAAAGCCCGGCGTCACCTCCGCCTCGCGGCCCAGCGCCAGCGGGAACAGCACATCGTCGAAAGCCTGCACGCGATCCTCTCCCCCTTCCCAACAGACGAACCCGTCGCGCATCACCTGCGGCATCGCCCAGACGAAGGTCGCCGCGATCCCCCGCGCCCGCGCGACCCCGGCCGCCTCGGCGATCCGGCCCCATTGCGCCCGCTGATCGGCGCGCAGCACGAAGCCCGAGAAATAATGTTGCCGCTCCGGCGGATAGCCCAGCCGCGCCTCGGCCAGCGCGACGCCCTTGCGGGTCGAGGCGGTGTCGCCCGCCGTCACCCAGTCATAATCCTCCAGTTGCAGGATATCGAAGGCGGGGCTCGCCCAGCCGACCGGCATGTTCGCGCGGACGGCCTCGGGCGCGGCCGGGTCGAGCACGGTCGGCAGATAGGTCAGCAAATGGGTGACGCAGCCCGGCGCCGCCGCCTTCGCCGCCGCGCACAGCGCCGCCGTCGATGCCGCCAGGCACGCCCCCGCCCGGTCGAGCGTATCGCGCTGCGCCTGGCTCCGCGCCTCCGCCATGCTCGCCATCGGCACCGGCGCGAAGGCCGCCACCGCCGCCGCGTCGTACAGGCACGGCGCGCCGTCGGCGGGGCGCACCCACCACCAGGGTTCGCCCACCTGGAATTTCGGGGGCAGCCCCGCCGCCTGCCCGATCGCCAGGAACGCGCGCGCCACCGCCTGGAGATACGCCATCGCCCCGCCATGCGCGGGGCTGAGCAGCGTCGAGGGCGGCGACCAGCCGGTCAGCGCCGGCGCGCCATCGGCCGAACGCTGCTTCCAGTCGCCCCAGCAATGCGCGTCGAACAGTTCATAGGACAGCGACCAGATCGGGTCATAGCCCAGCGCCCTGGCCTCGACCGCGAACCCGCGATGCCAGGCGGCGCAGGGCGCGTTGAGCACGCCGCCCGCCAGGCTGGCGTACAGCCCGTCGCCGCTGCGTTCGAGCCGGAAATAATGGCTCATGCCGACATAATGGACGAGGTCGCCGCGATAGCCGAGGTGCAGCATGTTGCGCAGCAAACGTTGCGGCGTCAGGTGATAGCTGTCGTCATAGCCGCTGGCGATGCGGAACCCCTGTTCGGGCAGCACCGCCGCGCCGACCCCGATCACCGCGCCCGGCCCGTCGCAGGAGATGCCGGTCAGCTCGACCCACCCCTCCTGCGGTCGCGCCAGAAAGGCCGCCCCCGCATCGTAATCGGGCGCGACCAGCGAGACGAACATGCGGTCGACATCGCCCGCCCAGACGGGATCGCGCTCCTCGGGAAATCTGAACCCGCCCGCCAGGTTCGCGAAGTCGATCGCGACCTCCGCATCCTCCGCCGTGCCGGTCGCATAATTCCACAGCCGGACATACCAGGCGCGCGCCTTGCCGCTTGCGTCGCGCCCCTCGATGGTCAGCGTCGGCCCATGCCGCGCGTCGAGCGGCTTGATCCCGCCCGAACGCCAGCGGAACCGCAACCGGCAATCGCGATAGTCGCGCACCGTGTCATAGCGAAGCAGCGGATGGTCGTGCCGGTCGGCCGACTCCCAGATCAGCCCCGCCAGATCGTCGGTGCGATAGAAGACCGTGTCGACGCGCAGGCTGTCCGCCCCGCTTGCGACCACCGCCGCCATCATCGGGCGCGGGAAGTCGACGGTCCAGTAACGGGGATCGAAGCGCGACAGATGATCGCCCCGCTGATCCCGCCGCTGCTCATGCAGACACCATTGCACCGCTTTTCCCCTCCCCTTGTCCCTTGGGCCGTCGTAGGCGCCTCAATCCTCCGCCAGCGCCGCGCGAACCGCACGCGCCACCTGGCGGCCGGAGCGTTGCAGCACCCCCGCCGCCTCGCCCGCCCCGGCGTTGATCGTGATCGCCACCCGCACGTCGCGCGGTGATGCGGCGGGGCGCAACGGCTCGACCCGGCCGCTGCTGGTCGGCACGAAGACCTCCGGCCCCCGCTCGCCGACCAGATAGGGGCGGTCGGGCGATACCGGCCCGCCGGTCGCCCGCCCCGGCAGGCCCGACGCCAGTCCGCCCAGCAGGCCCAACAGGCCGCCGTCACCGACCGCCCCCACCCCCTGCCGCAACGCCGCACGGGCGATCTGGTCCAGCGCGGACAGCGCGGTCGCCTTCAGCTCCTCGAAACCGAACCGGCCGGTCCGCGCCGCCCGGAGCAGCGCCCCCTCGACGCTACGCGCGCCGAGCTCGGCGGCATCGCCCAGCCCATGCGACAGATCGGCACGCATCGCGGCCATGTCCGCGGTGAAGCCACGCATATCGATGCGCGGCGCGAAATCCTGCTCATCCATCCGGATACATCTCCCGCAACCGGGCCAGCGTGGCGCGCGACGGCGGATCGCCCTCGCCCTGCCCTACCCCCGTCAAGGCCCCGACCACCGCGTGAAGCTCGGCCGGGGTGGCGCGCCAGAAGCAGTCGGGCGACCAGCCCAGCACCGCGCCCGCCATCCCCGCCAGCCGCGCCGCATCGTCGGCAAAGCTCATCGCCCGCCCAGGATCTGGCGCAGCAATTGCCGCAGCACCGGCGCCAGCGCCGCCAGCCCCAGCTCGACCAGCGCCTCGCCCAGCTGCTCGCGGCTGAGCCCCTCGGGCACCTCGCGCAGGCAGTGCCAGATCAGCGCCGCCGCCTCGCCCAGCGACAATTTCCCCTCGCCCGCTCGCTCGACCAGTTCGAACAGCGGGCCCAGCTCGCCCTCCGCCGCGACCAGCGCCTGGAAGCTCGGCCGCACGACCAGCTCGGCGCCGCCGACCCGCAAGGCGGCCTCGCCGCGCACCGGATTGGCCCCGGCGCTCATGCCGTCACCACCGGGCCGGAGCTTTCGAGCGCCAGCGTGTAGGTCCGCTCGCCGCTAAAATCGCCGCTATAGTCGAGGCGCGTGACCAGGAATCGGCCGGTCATCGACCCGCCGCTCTCGAAGCTCAGCCGATAGGTCTCGATCGTGCCCGCCAGCGCATGGCCGCGCATCCGCGCTTCCGCCGCCGATCCGGTGAACACGCCCGCGCCCGCGACGCTGACATGCCGCACCCCCGCGCCGGACAGCAGCTCGCGCCAGCCGCCCGAATCCTTGTTCGTCACCACCACCGTCTCGCCGTTGATCGACAGCTGCGTCGTGCGCAGCCCCGCCATCGTCGCGAAGGCGGGCGGCTCGGCCCCGTCGCCGATCTTGAGCAGAAAGGCGCTTCCCTTTTCGATCGCCATGATGTCCCCCCTTATTGTCCCGCGCGCCACAAACGGGCGCGCCATTCGACGCTCGCGGTCCAGCGCGCGCCCGTCTTCGCCATGCGGGTCGCGATGACCGCCAGCCCGGCGACCCGCCATCCGTCCGACAGCGCGGCGGGCAGCGCGATCCCCTCGACCGCCTGCATCGCCGCGCGCAGCCGCCGGGGCTGTTCGCCCTCGTCGCTCAACGTCACGGTCACGCGCAGCTCGCGCCCCTCGATCCCCGCCGCGCCCCAGTCGCTGTCGCTCGGCTCGCCCAGCACCGCCTGCGGGACGCCGCCGCGCACCGGGACCGCGTCGAACACCGTCACCGCCAGCGGCTGCAAAACGGTGCGAAGGCCAGTCAACAGGCCGGTGCGCAGCGCCTCGCGCGCGGTCACGACCGCCTCGGCGTATCGAGCCGCATCCGCCGCCAGGGCCGCCACAGCGCCGCGACCGCCGCGGGCGGCACGGCGGCGGCCTCGCGATTGTCGAACAGGTGCGCGCCCATGATCGCCACGCCATGCGCGATCTCGGGCGGCAAGCCCGTCCAGTCCGCTGCCAGCCCGGCGCGATAACGCACCGTGATCGCCGCGCCGGTACGGACCCAGCCACGACCATCACGGTCTATCGCCCCCTCGCCCTCCGACAGGATCGCGCCGACCGGCGTCGCCGATAGCGCCTGCCACGCGACCGACGCCGTCACCGGCTCCTCGACGACTCGCGCGATCAGCACCTGTCCGCAAAAGGACTCTGCCAGCCCCAGCGCGACGCCCGCGACCCGCTCGACCAGCGCCGCCTCATTGCCCTCGTCCAGCCGCAACAGCGCGCGCACCGCGCCCGCCGCCGCCGTCACGGTCGCGGCGGGCAGGGGCTCCATCGTCCCGCTCATCATGAATTCTCCTTCACCGATACAAGTTGCGACAGGCGCGACATATGATCGTCACACTTGGGGAGCAGAGACCTGCTCAGCCGCTGCCCGCCTCCCCCTTGGGCACCGGCCATGCCGACCCCGCGCCCCCCGGCCGGGTCCGGCATCCTCCCTGAACTACGGGGCAGCCGCCTGCCGGCTGCCCCGATTTTTCCGAGGGGTCAGTTCGTCGCGAACTTCATCAGCTTGATCGCCTCCGAGTCGCTGACACAGCCGCCGACCCGCCGCGTGGCGTAGAAGGTGACGAACGGCTTGTTGCTGTACGGATCGCGCAGGATCGCCGTCTCGGCGCGCTCGGCGATCAGATAGCCGAGCCGGAAATTGCCGAACGCGATCGCGCAGGCATTCTCCGCGATGTCGGGCATGTCCTCCGCCTCGACCACCGGATAGCCGAGCAGCGTCGCGGGCTGCCCCGCCACCAGCCCCGGCGCCCACAGGAACTGGCCGTCGCCCGACTTGATCTTGCGGATGCGCGCCGAGGTCGCGGCGTTCATCACGAAGCACGCCCCCTGGCGATAGGGCGCACGAAGCGACTGGATCAGGTCGACCAGCCGTTCGTCGGGGGCGGGCCCGAACGCGCCGGGCGCCCCGCTCGCCAGATATTGCAGCGTGCCGAAGGGGCGGGTGCCGTCCCGGGCCGAGGAGATCGGGCCGGTCAGCAAGCCGCGCGGCCGGTTGACGCCCGATCCGGTGATGAAGGCCTGGCCCTCGGCCCGTGCGAATTCGGTGGCGATCTCCTCCGCCAGCCAGCCCTCGACGTCGAACGCCGCATCGTCCAGCATCGCCTGGCTGGCCGAGGGATTGGCATAGAGCTCGCCCATCGGCGGCGCCAGCTCGACAAAGGCGGGCGTCGCGGTCTCGGGCCGCGCCGCCGTCTCGCTCGCCCAGCCCGACGGCGTGCCGCCGGTGGTGATCAGCTTGCGATAGCCCGCCGATCCCACCGCCACGACATTGGCGATGCCCCGGATCGGCGAGACGGTCTTCAGGACCGAGGCGATCGCCGCATCGATCTCGCGCGGGACGGCAAAGCCGCCGCTGTCCCCGGTCGTGCCGGTAAAGGCCTTCAGCTCGACGGTGGTGCCGCTGCGCACATAGCCGCCAAACGCGCCGTCGCTCTTGTCGCGCGCGCCGTCCAGCACGGGTCGTTCGATCACGTCCATATCAATTCCCCTTGGTTGAAAGGTGATTCACGCGGGCGAGCGGCTGCATCGGCACCGTCACCAGGCTGATCTCGATGAGTTCCGCCGACAGGATCGCGCGGGCCGCGCCCTGGTGGACGACGCGCGGCCGATAACCGACCGACAGCCCCGCCACCGCGCCCGACCGGACCAGCGCGGCGAGCACGGGGTCCTCGACCACGCCCGCGACCGCCAGCCCGGTGGCGTCCTCGACGAGCGACTCGATGCGCCCCATCGCCGCCCCGCGATGCTGCCAGAGGAGCGGCACCCGCCCCGCGCCCGCGAACGCGCCGCGCCGCATGACGTCGCCCACCCGGTCCATCCGGTCCCAGATCGCGGCATAGCCCGTGAAGGAAAGGCTCATTTCAGCCAGTCCTCCATCCCCATCCGCATCGCGATTCCCGCCAGCAGCAGCGCGCCGAGCAACCGGCTGATCCAACCGACCATGCTCTTCCACACCGACGACTTGGCCTCGCGCCACGCGGTCAGCAGCTCGCGCAGTTCCGCGACATCCCCCGCCGCCTCGGCGTCCGAAAGGCCCAGCCGGGTCAGCGCGCGCGTAGCGCCCAGCTCGCCCGCTTCCTCGGCGACCGCGCGCAGCGTCACGAGGTCCGCACCGCTGTCCGCCGCCTGCGCCAGCAGCCGCGCCAGAACGTCGCCGCTCATGACAGACCTACCATGGCGCGCTTCTCCGCCGGATCGAGGAAGTCCGCGCTCGCCGCCATTTGCCACAGCATCTGCCGCTCCTCGGCCAGCGCGGTGACGCGATTCATGTCGACCGACAGGCTCGCCCCCTCGAACCAGCCCGCCAGCCCCTGCGACAGCCCGCTCAGGATCGCGCCCGCCAGCGGCAGGATCGCCTGGCGCCACAGCGCGCGGTTCGCCTCGCGGTAATTGGCATAGGTGTTGTCGCCGGGCAGGCCGAGCAGCATCGGCGGCACGCCAAAGGCCAGCGCGATCTCGCGCGCCGCCGACGCCTTGGCCGCGATGAAGTCCAGCTCCGCCGGGGTCAGGCTCATCGCCTGCCACTTCAGCCCGCCTTCGAGCAGCAGCGGCCGCCCCGCATTGCCGCTGCCCGCAAAGCCCTCCATCTCGGCGCGCAACCGCTCGAACTGGTCCGGGGTCAGGGTCGAGCCGTCACCCGGATCATAGACCAGTGCCCCCGACGGCCGCGCCGCATTGTCGAGCAGCGCGCGGTTCCACGCCGCGGCGGCGTTGTGGATCGCGATCGCCCCCGCCGCCGCGCCCAGACAGCCCAGCCCATAATGATCGTCGAGCGGGTGACAGCTTTTCAGATGCACCACCTGCGGCCGGATCGGATCGACCGGCAGCGTCGTCACCCGCCCCCCTGCGCGGTAGAGATAGGCGGCGGGCCAGCCGCTCGCGTCCAGCTCCATCGTCACCCGTTCGGGGCGCAGCGCGAACAGCTCGACGACCGCGCCATCGCCGTCGCGCAGCAACTGCACATAGGCATTGCCGTGCAGCAGCATATGGGTCGCGACCGTCTCCAGCAGCGCCTGCCCCTCGCTGCGCGCCGCGACCAGCGCGACCAGCTCGGGATGCGAGGCGACCAGCGGTGCTTCCGCCAGTCCGCCCGCCACCATCCGCACCGCGCGCTGCGCCACCGGGTTGCGCAGATAGCCCTCGCGCACCTGGCTTTCATAGGACGGTGCCGCCCCCGTCAGCGGCACCCCCGACCGGGCCAAGCCCAGCCCGAGCAAGGGACGCGCAGCCCCCCGCCCGGCCTTGCGACCGAACATCCTCATCCTTCTGCTCCTCGAAAGGCCTGCCGCCACAATCGGCGTCCGTCGCCCCAGCAAAGGCTGGGGCCTCGCTCGCCCCGTTCCTGCACCACCCGAAGATCCCAGCCTTCGCCGGGATGACGGGTTCAGAGATTCCGTATCCCCGGCGGCCCCCGGCCCGACAGCATCAGCTCGGTCAGCGCCCAGACCAGCGCGTCCGCGCGATCCGGCGAGCGGCCCGGCCCGTCATAGGCTCCCGCCACGCCCAGCCCGCACAGCTCGTCCTCCAGCGCGGGGAAGCCACGCGAATGCCACACGCGGCCTTGCGCATAGAGAAACGACACCGGCTCCGCCCGTGCGGCTTTCCCGATCGAGGCATAGACCAGATGCACCGGCAGGGTCGGGTCGGCGAGCCGCAGCACGCTCTCCACCATGTCGCCGCCCTGGTTGCGCTCGGCCACCACCCGGTCCGCGCGGTTGCGCCTGGCGCAGCCCGCGACCCGCGCCGCCCAGCCCTCGGGCGACAGCCCCGCCTCGCTCGCATCCTCCAGCACATAGCCATGGCCGTCGCGACCCAGCCCGACCGCGACGATCCCGCAGGCATCGCCGCTGCTGGTCGCGGGCGGATCGACGCCGACCACCACCCGGTCGAGCGCGGGCACCGTCTTCGCCCGCTGCCGATCGAGCAGCGCGCGGGTCCACAGCGCCCCCTCGCGATCGTCGACCATCTCGCCGTCCAGCTCCTGCCGCCCCAGCCGCGTGTCGCCATATTGCGCCAGCATCGCGTCCTGGAAGCTGTCGGGCAGATGCGCATTGTCGCTGGTCCGCCCGATCGTCTCGACGCAATCGGACAGCGCCATGACCTTGCGCATCAGCGGCGTCGCGCGCGGCGTGGTCGTGACCAGCACGCGGGGACGCTCCCCCAGCCGGAGCGTCATCATCAGATTGTCCCACCCGGCCTCCCCCTTCCATTTGCCCAGTTCGTCGCACCAGGCCGCATGATGCTGCGGCCCGCGCAAAGCCTCGGGCGCCGCCGCCGAATAGGCGAAGCCGATCGCGCCCGACGCAAAATGCACCTGCCCCAAACTGCCGATCCAGCGCGGCGTCTCTCCCTTACGCGCCACCGCCAGCAGACCGCTTTCGCCGCGCACCATCACCCGCTCGACATCGCGAAGGGTCGCCCCCATCAGCGCGATCCGCGCGCCCGGATTGTCGCGGGCGAGCGCACTCACCCACTCCGCCCCCGCGCGCGTCTTGCCGAAGCCGCGCCCCGCGCGGATCAGCCAGACCCGCCAGTCGCCCGGCGGCGCGATCTGTCCGTCATGCGCCCATAATTCCCATCGCTCGACCAGCTCACGCTTCTGCGCCGGGGTCAGCGCCGCCAGCGCCTGCCCCCGCGCCTCCGGTTCCAGCATCGCCAGCGTGGCGAGCCGCGTCGCCGCATCCTCTCCCGCCATCACGCCATCCCCTTCAACCGCCGCCGCGCCAGGCCGTCGAGCGCGCGTTCCAGCGCCGCATCGGTCTCCGCCGCATCGGCGCGCGCCGCGGCGTTCGCCCCGTCACCGGCCTGCGCCAGCGCATCCCGCCGGGCGAGCAGCTTCAGATAGAGTTGCACCTCGGTGGCCGAGAGCGGCGGGGTGATGGAGAGGCCGGTGGTCCCCGCACCGGCCTCTCCGCCCTCCTCCCCACCCTGGGCCAACAGGGTCAGCATCCGGCGCAGCAGGCCTTCCTCGACCAGCGCGTGCGCCGCGCCGATCGCCTCGGCCCAGCCATCCGCGAAGGTCGGATCGCGTCGCCGCAACCCGCGTACGGCGCCCAGCGTCTCTCCCACCGCCCGCGCCGCCACGCCCGCATCCGCGCTGACCGCCAGCGCCGCCAGGAATTGCCGTCGCCGCGCCTGCGTCCACCGCGCACCCTCCCCCGTTCCGGCCATCCCCGCTCCCCCCGAAGCACCGGACGCCCCCGACCGCTCCCCCGGTCAGGCCGCCTCCGATGTTCCTGTTATGTACCGGATGCGATCGGCTTTGTATCCAACAAAGGAACCGCTGCGGTTCGCGACGCAAAAGCGGCTTGCCAGATGCCCGACACCCCGGCATTAGGCGGGGCTTCCCGAGAGGGGGCGATTAGCTCAGTTGGTAGAGCGTCTCGTTTACACCGAGAATGTCGGCGGTTCGAGCCCGTCATCGCCCACCATTCCAGACATCATCGGATAGGCCCGACTCGGCGAAAGCCGGGGTCCGGATGCCGTGCGGGGCAGTGGATCAGAAGAGATTGTGTTCGCGCGGAGGCGCGGAGAACGCGGAGGTGTTTCGCCCGTGGCAACTTATCCCGCTCTCCACCTCATAAAGATGAAGACGTGCCGCAGCCGATCGGACAGCCTCTCTGCGCCCTCCGCGCCTCCGCGCGAACAAATCTTCTGGAATCTCGTAATCGGATAGCGACTGGACCCCGGCCTTCGCCGGGGTGGTCGAGTCGGGATCAGGCCAACTTCCAGTAGGTCGCGTACCGCTCATGCGCGATGCGGTGGTACGGGACCAGTCGCACCGGCTGGCCGTCCGCGGCCGGGATGGTGAATTCGAGCGGCTTGCCCGAGGCCCGGATCTTCTGCGTCAGTTCCTCCGGCTCGCCCGCCAGCGTCGGGGCCTGGAACGGCGTGTTGTTGTAATCGCCATATTTGCGCTCGCTGACGATGATGTCCGCACCCGGCGCCAGCCCCTCGCGGCCCAGCGCACCGGCCAGCACCAGCGGGCCATAGGTGAAGGCGACGATCTCCGGCGCGGCGGGGGCGCTTTCGACGCCGGGCTCCATCGCCATCCGCCATTCGACCGTGTCGCCGGTCTTCCACGTCCGGGTCAGCTCGGCATAGCGGCCGGGCTTGTCCGAGCGCTCCACCTCGGCGCCGTTGACCAGCAGGGTCGCGGTACGGCTCCATTTCGGGTGGCGCAGCTTCAGCGTCAGTTCGGTCGGCTGGCGCAGCTTCCACTGGAACCGGGTGGTCGCCGTCTCCGGGAAGGTCGTCACCTGGGTCAGCACCGCGCCCTTGTCGGCCCAGGTCACGCTCGAGGGGATGAACAGGTTCACGTAAAGCGCGCGGTCGTCATGGAAGTAGATCGAGTCACGATACTTCACATGATTTTCCATCCCCGTGCCGGTGCAGCACCAGAAACTGTCCTCGGGGGTGTGGTAGAGCTTCATGTAGCCCGGCCGCGCGCCCTGGAAATAGGTCGCCATGCCCGTATCCGGGTCCTGCGAGGCGAGGATGCCATTGTAGAGCGTGCGCTCGTAATAATCGGCATATTCGGCGCGCGGATCGTGCAGGAACAGCGCGCGGGTCAGCTTCAGCATATTGTGCTGGCAACAGGTTTCCGACCCCTTGGCGGAAAAGACATGCTTGTCGAAATCGGCCATGGCGAAGAAATGCTCGCCATCGCCATGCCCGCCGGTCGCGAAGGAGCGGGTATGCGCCACCGTCCGCCAGAAGAACGCCGCCGCATTCTGATATTTCGGCTCGCCGGTCGCCTCGAACACGCGCTGGAAGCCGATGATCTTGGGCACCTGCGTATTGGCGTGCAGCCCATCGAGATAATCGCGCCCCTGCGCCAGCGGGTTCACGATCGCCTTTTGCGAGAAACGCTCGGCGACGCGGCGGTAATCGGCGTTGCCGGTCATGACATACAGGTCGGCATAGATTTCGTTCATGCCGCCATATTCGGTTTCCAGCATCGTCTCGAACTGCGCATCCGATAGCGGCCTGGTGGCGACGACGCCCCAATCGGCCAGCCGGATCAGCACCGCCCGCGCCGGTTCGCTGTCCGCCAGCAAGGCGGCGTCGCGCAGGCCCGCATAGACCTTGTGCAGCGTGTACCACGGCACGCCGGTGATCGGTTCGCCGCGCAGATGCGCCGCGACCAGCGCGGCCCCCTTGGGAAAGGCGCAGACCAGCCCGGTGCCCGCCGCCTTCTGGCACTCGGCCAGTTCGTTCGCGATATAGTCGATGCGCTGGCGGTATTTCCGATCGCCGGTCGCGCGAAAGGCGAGCGCGCAGGCCGACAGATAATGGCCCAGCGTATGGCCATGGCAGTTGATGTCGTCCCACTGGGCCTCCGACTCCCAGCCGCCATAGACCGGGGCCTTGGGCTTCAGTCCGGCATTCTTGCGGAAATTGGCGAGCATCCGATCGGGCTGCAACCGCATCAGATACGCCTCGGTCATCTTCTGCGCATGGAGGAACGGCCCCTCCGCCAGCGTGACATCGGCCATGTCGAAGGGCTGGACCATGGCGGCGGATGCGGTGGCGATCGGCCGCGCCCCCAGCCCCGCCCCGTTCTGCGCCCAGGCGCTGGCGGGCATCGCCGCGCCCCAGGCGGTGGCCATCGCCCCGACGCTGGCGGTGGCAAGGACGTCGCGACGCGACGGGGCGTGGCAGCATGAGGGCACCGATCTTCTCCGACTATTTATCTTTGCCCATGGGGTAGCGGGCTTCGGTCGGGATTCGCAACCGCTTTCGTGCATGGAGAGGATCGACGGCCAAAAGGCGCGCATTGCGCCACGGCACCGCCGTTTCTTGTCGGACAGATAGAGGCGATCAGGAGGCCGTCAAATGACTCCGCCCGGCACGCAGGCTCATGCGCCAAAGCTGCTGGACGAGCGGCTCGTCCTCCGCCGCCCGGCCCGGCAGCCGGGCGACCACGCCTTTGGCGAGCGCCAGTCCCAGATCGCCCAGCGTCAGCGTGAAGCAGGTCAGATCGGGCGACAACGCCCGGCACGCCGGACTGTCGCGCAACCCGATCACCGCGACATCGCGTCCGGGCTCCAGCCCGATGCTGCGCAGCGCGCGATAGGCCCCGACCGGCGCGGTCTCGCCCATCAGCAGCAAGGCGGTCGGCGGATCGGCCAGCGCCATCAGCGCGCGCGCGGTTTCCTCGCCATCGCTCTCGTCCGTCTCGCCATGATGGACCAGCACCGGGTCGAAGGGCAGCCCCGCCCGCTCCAGCGCGGCGCGGTAGCAGGCGAGGACGATCTGGCTGTTGTTGATCGACACGGGCGGCGCGACCAGCCCGATGCGCCGGTGCCCGGCCTGGGTGAACAGGCTCATCGCCTCGGCCACCACCCCCTCGAAATCCAGGTCGATCCAGGCATAGTCGTGCGCCGTCGCGGTCCGCCCCAGCGCGATGAAGGGAATCCCCCGCTCGAGCAGGAACGCGATCCGCGCATCGTCCTGCTGCGTCCCCGACAGCACCCAGCCATCGACCGTCCCGCGCGACACGTGCCGCCGCAAAAAGGTCAACCCGTCCTCGCCCTTGCGCGCCAGCAGGACGACGAGGTCCAGGTCATGCTCGCCCAGCCCGCTCTGCAATCCCTCCAGGAGCGCCATGAAGAACGGGTCGCCATGGATCGCGCTGTCATTCTCCAGCGTCAGCATGAAGCCGATCGTGCCCGTCCGCCCGCTGCGCAGCGTCCGCCCCGACTGGTTGGGAATATAGCCATGGGTCCGCGCCGCCGCGATCACCCGCTCGCGCGTGGCGGGGCTGACATCCTTGCGATCGTTCAGCGCGCGCGAAACCGTGCCGATCGAAAGCCCCAAATGCTTGGCGAGCTGGCGTATGTCCATGCGCCCGTGATTGCGGGACGGCGCGATCCGCACAAGGGTCATTGACAGTCCCGATTGTTCCGATCACTATTCGTAAACGTTTACGGACGCACAAAGATCGGGAGGGTGACAGGGTTGGACACGCTGTGTCTGGAATCGCGCGCGATCGCATGGCGCTACAATGGCGACTGGCTGCGGATCGAGGCGCATGGTCCCGACGGGCTTCGGCTGCGCGCCTCGACCTTTCCGGCGACCGATGCCAAGACCCATGCGCTGCTCGACACCGTCGCCCATGACGGCACGCCGCACGTCACCCGCGACGGGGCCATCGCCCGCATCACCCATGGGCGGATCACCGCCGAGGTCGACCTTCAGGGCCGGGTCCGCTTCCTGAACGCGCGGGGGCAGCTGCTGCTCGAGGAGAAATGGCGGCAGCGCGATACGATCAACACATTCTGGACGGTCGGCACCGACGAGGTGCGCACGATCAGCGCGCTCGGCCTGTCGGGGCGCGAGTTCAAGCCGCTGCCCGGCGAGGTCGCCGCGATCACCGTGCGGTTCGAGGCGAAGCGCGGCGAACGGCTCTACGGCATGGGCCAGTATCAGCAGCCCAATCTCGATCTGGCGGGCTGCTCGCTGGAACTGGCGCAGCGCAATTCGCAGGCCAGCGTCCCCTTCGTCGTGTCGAGCGAAGGCTATGGCTTTCTGTGGAACAACCCGGCGGTGGGCGAGGTGCATTTCGCCGCCAACGGCACCGTCTGGACCGCACGCGCCGCGCGCGAGATCGACTATTGGATCACCGCCGCCGACACCCCCGCCGAGATCGTGCGCAATTATGCCCGCGTCACCGGGACCGTGCCGATGATGCCCGACTTCGCGTTGGGCCTGTGGCAGAGCAAGCTGCGCTATCGCACCCAGGAGGAGTTGCTGACGGTCGCGCGCGACTATCACCGGCGCGGCATTCCGCTGGCGGTGATCGTCGCCGACTTCTTCCACTGGCCGATCCAGGGCGACTGGCGGTTCGATCCGCGCGAATGGCCCGATCCGGCAGCGATGACCGCCGAGTTGAAGGCGATGGGCACCGAATTGCTCGTCTCGATCTGGCCGACCGTCGACCCCAGGTCGGAAAATTACGCCGAGATGGCCGAAAAGGGCTATCTGGTCCGCGCCAATCGCGGGCTGGACGTGCAACAGGAATTTCTGGGCAATACCCGCTTCATCGACATCACCCATCCGGGCGCGCGCGCCTTTCTGTGGGAAAGGGCGAAGCGCAACTATCGCGACCAGGGGGTGGCGCTGTTCTGGCTGGACGAGGCCGAACCCGAATATAGCGCCTATGATTTCGACACCTATCGCTATCATGCGGGCAGCGTGCTGGCGGTCGGCAACGCCTATCCGCTCCATTATGCCCAGGCGTTTCACGACGGGCTGGCGGCGGAGGGAGAGACCGAGATCGTCAGCCTGATCCGCTGCGCCTGGGCGGGCAGCCAGCGTTACGGTGCGCTGGTCTGGTCGGGCGACATCCATTCCTCGTTCGAGGCGATGCGCAACCAGCTGAGCGCCGGGCTGAATATGGGAATGGCGGGAATCCCCTGGTGGACGACCGATATCGGCGGCTTCCACGGCGGCGATGTCGGCGATCCGGCCTTTCACGAATTGATGGTCCGCTGGTTCCAATGGGCGGTGTTCACCCCCGTGCTGCGGATGCACGGCCATCGCGACCCCATCACCCCGCCGCCCGAGCCGTTCCGCGACGGCGTGGCGCAATGCGACACGGGTGCTGGCAACGAACTCTGGAGTTTCGGCGAGCCGGTCTTCGCGGTGCTGCGCCGCTATGCCGCGCTTCGCGAGCGGTTGCGTCCCTATGTCGCCGGGCTGATGCGCGATGCGCACGAGCGCGGCGATCCGCTGATGCGGCCGATGTTCTACGACCATCCGGACGATCCGCGCTGCTGGGCGGTGGACGATCAATATATGTTCGGCCCCGACCTGCTCGTCGCGCCGGTGACGGCGGCGGGGGAGACGATGCGCTGCGTCTATCTTCCCGCCGGGGTGTGGCGCGACGCGTGGAACGGCGACCTGATCGAAGGCGGCGGCGACCTGTCGGTCGCGGCGCCGCTCGACCATATTCCGGTCTTCGTGCGCGACGGCGCGGCGGTCGCCGCGGCCTTCGATCGGGACGGTTGGGAATAAGGGAAAGCGGAATCGGAATCGTCAGGCGATAGACGGGGGAGCAAGGGAGAGGGTCATGGCGGCATCGGGGGCGGACCACGCCATAGCGGCGAACGGAGCACAGCGGAGCGAGGCCGCCGTCGCCGCTTCGATCCCGTTCGTCGAAAAGGTCTGTTACGGGCTGGGCGATGCCGGGGGCACGATCGTCACCGGGCTGATCGCCAATTTCCTGACCTTCTATTACACCGACGTCTTCGGGCTGGCGCCGGGGATCGTCGGCATCCTGTTCCTGTCGCTGCGCATCTTCGATGCGATCTCCGACCCGCTGATCGGGATCATGGCCGACCGCACCTCCACCCGCTGGGGGCGGTTCCGCCCCTATCTGCTGTGGACCGCGATTCCCGTGGGCCTGAGCTGTTTCCTGACCTTCCAGTCGCCCGATCTGGGCTATGACGGCAAGGTCGCCTATGCGGCGGCGACCTATTTCCTGCTCGCCTTCTCCTATTCGCTCAACAACGTGCCCTATTGCGCGCTGATCACCCGCATGACCGACAGCGCGCGCGAGGGCGTGGCGTGCCAGTCGGTGCGGTTCGCGCTGGTCGCCATCGCCTCCTTCTGCGTGTCGGTCGGCCTGCCGATCATGGTCCGCCAGCTGGGCGGCACCGACATCGCGCGCGGTTACCGGGACGGGGTGGCGATCCTGTCGCTGGCGGCGGTCGCGATGTTCCTGATCTGCTTCCTGTTCGTGCGCGAGCGGGTGGTCGCCGCCGATTCGGCCGAGGTGCCGCTGAAGGTCGCGGTCGCCACCACGCTGAAGAACGACCAGCTGCGCCTGACCTTCGTCATGACGCTGCTGCTGATCGGCATCTTCAATACCAAGGGAGGCGCCGCCCTCTATTTCATCACCTATGTGCTGGGCGGCGACACGACCTATCAGGCGCTGTTCTTCGGCACCGCGACGGCGGGCGGGTTCCTGGGATCGGTGATCGTGCCCTTCTTCACCCGGCGGTTCGACGTGAAGACCGTCTATGTCGGGGTGAACCTGATCCTGGTCGCGGGGCATTTCGCCGCCTTCTTCGTGCCGGGCGGCCATCCGATGCTGTGGCTGGTGCTGGTCGGGCTGTGCTGCGTCGTGCTGGGCTGCACCCTGCCGCTGCACTTCACCCTGATCCAGCTCGCCGACCAATATGGCGAGTGGAAGCTGGGCATGCGCTCCTCGGGCATGAGCTTCGCCTTCAACCAGTTCTTCGTGAAGCTGGCCTGGGCGCTGGCGGGCGTGCTGATCAGCGGGGTGCTGGTCATCGTGTCGTACCGGGCGGGGGCGGGCAACCAGACGCCGCTGTCGCTGACCGGCATCCGCGCACTGTCGACCCTCATCCCCGGCCTGATGCACCTGGCGCTCGCCGCCACCGCCGCCCGCCTGATCCTGACCCGCGCGACGATCGAGCGCATGACCGCCGAGCGCCCCCCATGCTCCTCCTGACGAAAGCCCGCCTGATGCCCTCTCCGCTTCGCCTGATGCTTGCCGCACTGCTCGGATCGACCGCGACCTTGGCCACCGCGCAGGACCGGATCACGGTCGACCTGTCGAGCGACACCGGCGCCTTTCACGGCGGCGCGTCGGGTACGCTCTATGGCCTGTACGATGCGCGGTTGCCGCATCCCAATCTGGTCGAGGGCATCGGCCTGCGCACTGTCTCGACCAAGGCGCAGGACGGGCCGCAGCATCCCGGCGCCGACGCGCTGGAGGTGGCGACGCTGCTGACCGATGCGTCGGGCGGCGACACCTATATCTACATGACCGACATCAACCGCGAATTCCCGTACAACTGGAAGACGGGCGACTGCGCCCAGTCGGTCGCGGCCTATATCGAAAAGCTCCGCGCGCAGGTCCGCCAGGTGAAGGGCATGGCCAAGCGCTATCGCGACCGCATCGTGTTCGTCCCCTATAACGAGCCCGACGGGAACATGTTCGCCGACGGTCCCAAGAGCTGCAACGGCGTGCGCTGGCAGAAGGACCCGACCGTCTTCAACGACGCCTGGGACCGCGCCTATCGCATGATCCGGCAGGAGATGCCCGATGCGCGGATCGCCGGGCCCAATACCAGCATCCTGTTCCCCGAGGTGGAGGGCTTCCTGCGCCACGCCATCGCGGCCGACACGGTGCCCGACGTCATCACCTGGCACGAACTCAGCAACCCGGCGACGGTGCGCACCAGCGTGCGCCAATATCGGCAATGGGAGGACAGGCTGTTCGCCGGGACCAGGTGGCAGGGCCGCCACCTGCCGATCAACATCAACGAATATGCCTATAACTACCACACCTCCGTCCCCGGCCAGATGGTGCAATGGGTCGCCGCGATCGAGGATTCCAAGGTCGATGCCGACATCGCCTATTGGAATATCGACGGCAATCTCAGCGACTCGGCGGTGCAGGCCAATCGCGGCAACGGACAATGGTGGCTGCTCAACGCCTATGCGACGATGAGCGGCCATACGCTGGCGGTCACGCCGCCACACCCCGACCAAAGCTATACGCTGCAGGGGCTGGCGACGCTCGATCCCGCCCGGCGGCAGGCGCGGCTGTTGTTCGGCGGCAAGAGCGGCGACGCGATCGTCGCGCTCGACCGGATTCCTGCGCTGTTCGGCGGGACGGTGCGCGCGCGGGTGCGCGAGATCGGCTGGACCGGCCAGCTGGGCGACGCCACCCCGCCCGACCTGATCGCCGACCGCGTCCTGCCGGTCCGCGACGGGCGGGTGGAGATGCGCTTCGGCCAGGACGGCCTGCCCGCCCTGCGCGAGGAAGCCGCCTATGAGCTGGTCCTGACCCCCGGCCAGGCCGCGCGGCCCGCCGCCCCCACCCTGCCCTGGCGGCAGGATTACGAGGCGGAACAGGCGACCCGCCGGGGCACCGGCCTGACGCTGCGCGGGCCCGAGGGATCGCCCGACAATGTCGATCGCTTCCACACCTCGGGCCGCTATTCGGTCGAGGGATTCGCGACCGGCCATGACGCGGCGCTGGACTTCGCGGTCGATGTGCCGCGCACCGGCCGCTACGACCTGCGGGTGCTGGCCAGCACCTTCAACAAGGACCCGCTGGCGCAGGTGCAGGGGGCGACCAACGTCTTCCTGACCATCGACGGCAAGGCGGCGGGCGAGACGGAGCTGCTGCTGCCGCTGGGCTACAAGCCCTCGGTGCTCGATCATGTCGATACGGTGCTGTCGCTGACTCAGGGGCGGCACGTGCTGACCCTGTCGACGCGCAGCCGGGACGGGCGCCGCCACACCCAGGGCAATGCGCTGGTCGACCGGATCACCCTGACCGCCGCCGATCCAGCGCCGACGACCGCGCTGTACGACGTGCAGGACGCGGTGCTGCACGGCGATCCCGCCCCGGCGGGCGACGGCGTCACCCTGTCGCCGGGGACGAGCGCGACCTTCTGGGTCTATGCGCCGCAGGACGGGCCGATGCGGCTGGCGGCGGATATGCGCGGCGGCACCGCGCGCATGACGGTCAATGGCCGCACGCTGACCGACGGGCGCGCCTTCCTGCTGGGCGGGATCAACAAGGTGGTGGTCGGCGGCGCAGGCGGATCGCCCGTGCTGCGCGCGCTTCGCGTCACCCGCGAGGCTGCCTCCGCCGCCCCGTATCGCTATCAGGCCGAGGAGGCACAGGTCGCCGGAACCGCGCGGATCGGCACCGCCTCGCGCGCCGAGGGCGGACGCGCGGTGTTCGACATCGGCGGCGCGCCCGGCAACGGCAACACGCTGACCTTCCCTCGCGTCATGGCCGACCGGGCGGGCACCTATGCGCTGACCATCCGCTTTTCCAACGACGAACAGTCCAAGGCGACGCATTACAATCCCGACCCGCTCGCCCGGATCGCACGCATCTCGGTCAACGGCGCCAAACCGCTGCTCGCCACCTTCCCCAACAGCTTCCATGCCAACAACTGGTGGGAGATGACGGTGCCCGTCACGCTGCGCGCCGGTGCGAACACGATCCGCATCTCGGGCGAGGAACAGCCCGAATGGGACGGCCGCACCTATGCGTCGCAGACCTGGCCCGGCGTCCTGCTGCGGTCGCGCTATGCCCCCAATATCGACCGCATCACGATCGCGCCAATGCCCGGCCGATGACCTCCCGCGGCTAGGCCCGGCGGAACAGCAACCGTTCCGCCACCCAGTGGAGCGCCGCGCCGATCGCGACGCCCAGCAGCACCTCCTGCGCGCGGGCGAGCGCGGCGGTCAGGATGGTGCCGCCGGGCGGTACGGTCAGCAGGACGATGACCGAGGTCCACATGCACACGCGCAGCTCGGTGCGCAGCCGCGCGACGGCGGCGGTGATCCCCACCGCCACCGCCAGCATCGCCACCGGCCCCGCCCCGTGCAGGATCAGCGCGACCAGCACCGCAACCCCCACCCCGATCACCGTCGCGACGATCCGCCAGCTCAGCGACCGGTGCGTGTCGCCCAGCGTGTCCTGCGACACGACCAGCGCCGAGACGCTGGCCCAGACCGGATGGTCGAGCCCCAGCCGGTTCGCCACCACCAGCGCCAGCACCGCCGCGCCGGTGCAGCGCGCGACGAACGCCACGCTGCGGATCGTGTCCGCCCGCGACAGGCGCTGCCCGACCCAGTCCCTCAGGGCAAGCCGCCGGATCACCGGAAGAGATTGGCCCTGGCCAGTTCGATCACCTCGTCCCCGCGTCCGCTCAGCACCGCGCGCGCGGCGTACAGGCTGAAGCCCTTGACCTGCTCGGCCTGGATCTTGGGCGGCATGATCAGCTCCTGGGTCTCGGTCACGACATCGACCAGCGCGGGCCCGTCATGCGCGAACGCCGCGCGCAGGGCCTCCTCCAAGGCGTCCGAGCGGGTGACGCGCACCCCGAAATAGCCCATCTCGCGCGCGATGGCGGCGAAGTCGGGATTGTGCAGCGACACATTGGTATCGACATAGCCCGCCGCCTTCTGCTCCATCTGGACGAAACCGAGCGAGCGATTGTTAAAGACGACGATCTTGACCGGCAACTTCATCTGCACGGCGGTCAGCATGTCGCCCATCAACATGGTCAGCCCGCCATCGCCCGACAGCGACACCACCTGCCGCGCGGGATACGCCCCCTGCACGCCCAGCGCCTGGGGCAGCGCATTGGCCATCGATCCGTGGTTGAACGATCCGATCAGCCGCCGCTTGCCGTTCATCGTCAGATAGCGTGCCGCCCAGACGGCGGGCGTGCCGACATCGGCGGTGAAGACCGCATCCTCGGCCGCGATCCGGTCGACCAGCCGGGCGACATATTGCGGGTGGAGCGGCTTGTCGCCGTCGCGCGGGGTGGCGAGATCGTCCAGTCCTTTCCGCGCGTCGCGGTAATGCGCGCGCGCCTTGTCCAGGAAGCGCCCGTCGCGCTCGCCCGCGATCAGCGGGATCAGGCCGCGCGCGACCTCGCCGACATCGGCGACCACCCCCAGGTCGAGCGGCACCCGCCGCCCCAGCGCGCTGGGATCGCGGTCGACCTGCACCACCTTCGCCTTTTCGGGATAGAAGTTGCGATAGGGAAAGTCGGTGCCCAGCATCAGCAGCGTGTCGCACTCCATCATCGCGTGATAGCCCGACGAGAAGCCGATCAGCCCGGTCATCCCGACATCGTAGGGATTGTCATATTCGATCCATTCCTTGCCGCGATAGGCATGGACGATCGGGGCCTTCAGCGCCTCGGCCAGCGCGACCACCTCGTCATGCGCGCCCGCCGTGCCCGCGCCGCACAGCAGCGTCACCGCCCTGGATTCGTTGAGCAGCGCGGCGACCTGCCCCAGCGCCTGCGCATCGGGCACGAGGCGCGGCGCGGCAAGGGCGGGGAAGGGAATGGCGCGCGTCTCGGGCGCGGCCTGCAACGCGACGTCGCCGGGAATCACCAGCACCGCGACGCCGCGCTGGCCGATCGCGGTGCGGATCGCACGGTGGAGAATTTCGGGCATCTGCCGCGCATCCTGCACCATCTCGCAGAAATGGCTGCACTCGCGGAACAGCTCGGTCGGATGGGTTTCCTGGAAATAGTTCAGGCCGATCTCGCTCGACGGGATATGCGCGGCGATGGCGAGCACGGGGACGCGATTGCGGTGGCAGTCGAACAGGCCGTTGATGAGATGGAGATTGCCCGGCCCGCAACTGCCCGCGCACACCGCCAGCGCGCCGGTCGCCGCCGCCTCGGCCCCGGCGGCAAAGGCGCCCGCCTCCTCGTTGCGGACATGCATCCAGTCGATCTTGCCCGACTTGCGGAGCGAATCGTTGAACGCGTTCAGGCTGTCGCCCGTCACGCCCCAGATTCGCTCCACACCCGCCTCGATCAGCGTGCGGTTCAAAAGGTCGGCGATCGTCTCGGCCATCTCGCTAGGTCCCTTGCTGTGCCACGGGGACAGGCGGGTCCCCGTTCATGCTGCAGGAGCGAAACGATTGGTGAGCCGATTGGCTTCGTGACGGACGGGTGAAGCTATCGTAACCCTCGCCCGCCCCGCCGCCGGGACGGGCGCGGCCCGCGGACCGGATCAGAACAGCCCGTCATCGTCGTCGTCGAAGGTGACCGCCGCGACCGACGGCGCGGGCACCGCCATGCCGGGCAACAGGAAGTCCGCATGGATCACCCGCTCGCACGCCATGGTGTAGAGGCTTCCCGCCCAGGGCAGCAGCTCGGTCAGCGCGGCGAAATCCTCGGCGGTCAGCGCGCCCGCATCGGCCGCATGACCCTGCTGCCCGGCATAGAGGGCCAGCCCCTGCGCAGCGGTCGCCAGCGTGTCGGCAAAGGCGCGCTGTTCGGCCAGGTCGCTGGCACTCGCCTGGAGCGACGCCAGCACGCGCTGCGCGTCGCCATCGCCCTTGGCCATCACCGCGCTGGAGCTTTCGCAGGCCGCGCGGACCACCGCCAGCGCGTCGTTCAGCGCGCCGCGCGTGCGCACCGTGCCGTCCTGCGTGCTGTCCTGCACCAGATCGATCGCCGCCAGCACGCCGACCAGCCGACCGACCGCGACGCTCAACTGGTCCAGACGGCTGGCGCAGGGGGCGACCTCCTTGGCGATGACCGCGACCGCGCGGCCCAGGGTGCCGTGGCGACGGCACAGCAACTGGGTATTGGTCGAGATGTCCTGCACGCTGGTCGCGATGTTGCGGATCCGGCTGAGCCCCTGGGTCAGATCGGCCAGCGTCCGGCTGACGAAGCCGGTCAGCTCGGCGAGATGCCCGTCGGCGTCGCACAGCTGGTCGGTGACGCTGGTCAGCTTGGCAATGTCCAGTTCCAGCCGGACCAGGATCTGCCCGTCATCGGCATTGTGCGAACCCAGCAGCGTGCGCAGATGATCGGCCAGCGGCCCCAGCCGTTCGAGTGACTGGACGATCGCGACGATCTCCCGCCCGAAATCATCGGCCATCGCCTCCATCTGCGCGGCGGCCAGCCGGGCCAGATGCGCGGCGGCGCCGGGCGGCACCGGCGGCACGTCGCCGATCGTCGCGGGCGCGATGCGGCGCAGGATCGTGATCACATGCTCGGCGCGCTGGCGCACGCTGTCGCCGATCTGGATCGCGCCCAGGATGCGCGCCACCTCGCCCTGCACGGTGCGCATGATGCCCGCCACCTCGTCGGTGGTGCGCATCACCGCGTTCACATGGTCCTGCAACGCATTGGCATTGCCGGTCAGTTCGGACGGCACCGTTCCCCCGGCGCTCGCGCATTCGCGCGCCAGCCGCTGGTCGGCGGCCTGCACCTCGCCGATGACCTGGTTGAACTGGCCCAGATCCTGTTCGATATGGCGCAGCTCGTTCCGGCCGCTGGCCAGCTTCTCGTCCATGCCGACCACGAAGTTCAGGAAGGACGGCTCGCCCGAGGAGGCGATCTTGATGTTCATGCCATAGATGCCGAGCAGCTTCAGGATCATGCCCACTTCGCCCAGCAGCCCGCGCAGCTCGCGCGTGCGGCCGTTCAGCGTCTCGACCTCGACCGCACGGCGCGCCTGGATCATCGGCAGGGTGATCAGGCGATAGGCGACGTCGCGCAGCCGGGTGACGGCGACCCCGGCGGTCTCGGGCGACAACGACTCGCGGATCGCCGCCAGCCCCTGCGCCAGCCCGTCGATAGTGTCGATCGCCGAGGCCAGCGCCTCGCCGGTCTGGCGAAAGGCATCCTCCAGCCCCGTCATCTCGCCTTGCAGATGATCGGCCAGTTCCCCGACCGACGGGGCACCCGGAACAGGTCCCAGGACGGGGGTGGCCAGGGGCGTATCGATCCGTGCCATCAACATGGTATTTCCCCTTCTCAGCGGGCCGTGGCTTGCAGCAGTTCGCGCGCGACGCTGCCCAGCGGGATGATCCTGTCATGCGCGCCGCGCGCGATCGCCTCCTTGGGCATGCCGAAGACGATCGAGGTCGCCTCGTCCTGCGCGAAGGTGCGCGCGCCCGCCTGCTTCATCTCCAGCAGGCCGCGCGCGCCGTCGTCGCCCATGCCGGTCAGGATGATGCCGACCGCATTGGCCCCGGCGTTACGCGCCGCCGAACGGAACAGCACGTCGACCGAGGGGCGATGGCGCGAGACCAGCGGTCCTTCGCGCACCGACACGACATAGCGCGCGCCCTGCCGTTCCAGCATGGTGTGGCGCAGGCCGCCGGGCGCGATCAGCACCCGGCCGCGCATCACCGTGTCGCCGTCCTCGGCCTCCTTGACGTCGACCTGGCACAGCCCGTCGAGCCGCTTGGCGAAAGCGCGGGTGAAGCTCTCGGGCATATGCTGGACGATGACGATGCCCGGCGAATTGGCGGGCAGCGCCTCCAGCACCTCGCGCAGCGCCTCGGTCCCGCCGGTCGACGCGCCGATGCACACCACCATCTCGGTCGTGCGGCTCATCGCGCGGCCGGTCGGCGGCGGCAGGACGGCATCGGCGGTCAGCTTCTGCGCCGGGGCCGTGGTCCGCCCCTGGCGCCGCGCGCCCAGCCGCGCGGTGGCGGCGCCCTTGACCGTCTCGCGGATCATCAGATGCGCCTCGGCCAGATGGTCCGCCACCCCGACGCGCGGCTTCAGGATCACGTCGACCGCGCCGGCCTCCAGCGCCTGGAGCAGCGTCTCCGACCCCTCCTCGACCAGCGACGAACACATGACGACCGGCACCGGGCGCTGCGCCATCAGCTTGCGCAGGAAGGTGATGCCGTCCATGCGCGGCATCTCGACGTCGAGCGTGATGACGTCGGGCACCTCCTCCTGGATGTATCGCGCGGCGGCGAAGGGATCGGCGGCCGCCGCGATCACTTCGATCGCCGGATCGGCGGACAGGATCGCGGTCATCGCCTGGCGGACGCTGGCGCTGTCGTCGATGACGAGGACGCGGATTTTCTTGACCGGCATCAGACGCGCTCGAACACGGTGTTGGCGACCGGGCGCAGCGGCAGCTGGAACCCGGCGATCGATTCCGAATGCCCCAGGAAGATCAACCCGCCGGGCCGCAGACAGGCGACCAGCCGCGACACCACCTTTTCCTGGGTCGGCTTGTCGAAATAGATCAGCACGTTGCGGCAGAAGATGATGTCCATCGCATCGCCCACCGGATAGCGTTCGTCCATCAGGTTCATCTGCGCGAAGCCGATCGCCGAGCGGAGGGCGGGCACGATCCGCATCTCGCCGCGCTTGGGATCGCTCGGCCGCATCACATAACGGTTGCGCAGCGCGGTCGGCACCGGGTCCAGCATCGCCGCCGGATAGACGCCGCGCCGGGCGGTGCGCAGCACCTCGCTGTCCAGATCGGTCGCCAGGATGCCGAAATCGGGGCCGCCCTTGTCCTGGGCATAGGCATCGAGCAGCATCGCCAGCGTATAGGGCTCCGCCCCCGTCGAGCAGGCCGCGCTCCACACCCGCAGCTGGCGCACGCCCTCACGGTGCATCTTGGGCAGCGCGGTATCGACCAGATAGTCGAAATGCTTGGGTTCGCGGAAAAAGTCGGTCTTGTTGGTGGTGACCGCGTTCAGCAGATGCTCGCGCTCCCCCTCCAGATGATTGCCGTCGAACAGCCAGCCGCAATAGTCGCGCAGGCTGGACAGGCCGTTGGCGCGCACCCGGCGGCGCAGCCGCCCCTCGATCATGGTGATCTTGACCGGCGGCAGGCGGATGCCGCACTCCTTGTAGATATAGGCGGCAAGCCGATCGAAATCGCGCGGTTGCAGCGCATCGGTCGTGTCTGCCACGCGGGCCAGATTGCTCAAGGGGTCGGTTCCTGTTCGCCGGAAGGAAAGGGACCGGCCGCCGCGCCGGGCGGCCGGTTGCAAGAAGGATCAGGCCGCCAGGCCCAGAGTCGCCAGCGCGTCGGGCCCGTCATCGGCGCCGAACAGCCGGGCGGGGTCGAGCAGCGCGACGAAGCCCGCCCCGCGCCGCAGGATCGCCTCGATCTGCTGCGACCGCCAGCGGCCGCCGATATCGGGCGAGCCCTCCACCGAGTCGGCGGCGAAGGTGCTGACGTCGAGCACCCGATCGACCACCAGCCCCAGCGCGAGCGGCGCCCCCGCCGCGCCGGTCATGTCCACGACCAGGATCCGGGTCGTCAGCGTCGGTTCGACCGGCGGCAATCCCAGCCGCGACCGCAGATCGACCATCGGCACCGACAGGCCGCGCACATCGGTCAGGCCCAGGAACCATTCGGGCGCGGCGGGCACCCGATAGGCCGGACGATGGTCCAGGATCTCCCGGACCGCGGTCACGGGAAGCGCGAACTCCTCGTCCCCCAGACCGAAGACCACGACCTGGATGTCTCCCCCCGCCGCGCTCATGCCGCGCGTCCGAATTCGGCGTCTTCGCCGTCCGGGCCGCCATTGGTCAGGTCGAGCGCGAAGCCGCGCACCCGCGCCTGCTGGTCGGCGACCGAACCGGGCCGCGAGGACGACGGAGCCTTGGCCCTGACCTTGGCGACGGCCGGGCGCGAGGCCGGGCGGCGATTGTGCGGCGTGCGGGCGGGAGCCCCTTGGCCGATCGTGTCGACCTGGAAGAAGGCGATGCCTTCCTGAAGCTCCTCGGCCTGGCTGGCCAGTTCCTCCGAGGTGGACGAGATCTGCTCGGAGGCCGAGGCGTTCTGCTGGGTCACCTTGTCGAGCTGCTGGATCGCCTCGTTGATCTGGACCGCGCCGATATCCTGTTCGCGGCAGGCGGCACTGATCTCGGCGACCAGCTCGGCGGTGCGGCGGATGTCGGGGACCAGCCTGGTCAGCATCTCACCCGCCTGGGTCGCGGCGGCGACGGTGTCCGAGGACATGCCGCTGATCTCGGCCGCCGCCGTCTGGCTGCGCTCGGCGAGCTTGCGGACCTCGGCGGCGACGACCGCGAAGCCACGACCATGTTCGCCCGCGCGCGCCGCCTCGACGGCGGCGTTCAGCGCCAGCAGGTCGGTCTGGCGGGCGATTTCCTGTACGATGCCGATCTTCTCGGCGATGGTGCGCATTGCCACGACCGCCTTCTGCACCGCCGCACCACTCTGTTCGGCGTCCTGCGAGGACTGGCGGGCGATCTTCTCGGTCTGGGTGGCGTTGTCGGCATTCTGTTTGATGTTGGCGGCCATCTGCTCCATCGAGGCCGAAGCCTCTTCGGCGGCGGCGGCCTGTTCGGTCGCGCCCTGACTCACCTGCTCCGACGAGGAGGACAGCTGCTGGCTACCGCTCGCGACATTCTGCGCCGCCTGGGCGGTCTGGGTGATCGTGTCGCGCAGGCGGCCGGTCATGCGGTTCACCGTGTCGACCAGATCCTTGATCTCGTCATTGCTGCGGACCGACACTTCGTTGTTCAGGTCGCCTTCGGCCACCGCGGACATGGCCTCGCCGACCTTGCGCAGCCCGTTGGACACCAGCAGTGCGATCCACACCGCACCGCAGATCGCGATCAGCAGCGCGACCGCGGCAGTGGTGAACATGGTGGTGCGTGCCGATGCGTAGAGCGCGTCCGACTCGGCATTGGCCTTGACCATCTGCCCCTGGGTGATGATCGCCAGCTTGCCCAGCGTCTCGCTCAAATTGGTGGCGATGGTGCGCCCCTCGGTCATCGAGATCTGCGCGGCCTCGGCATTGCGATTCTCCATCGCCAGGCCGCGCGCCCGCTCGCTGACCGCCTTGTAGGCGCGCCAGTCCTCCAGCGCCTTGGTCCAGACCGGACGCCCCTGCTCGGTGGCGATCTTCAGCCCGCCGTTCAGGCTTTCCTGAATCTTGGCGTCATATTGCGCGAACAGCGCCTCGAAATTGCGGTTCGCCGCCGCATCCTGGCTCAGCATCATGTTCTTTTCGGCGCGAATCGCGCGGCCGATATCGCCATCGGCGGTCAACGAAAGCTGGATACGCTTGGCCGGTCCATCGATGATGTCCGCGATCATGGTGTTCAAAACGTTGATCTTGGAAATGCCGACCCCGACGACCACCGCCAATAGCAACAATACTACCGCGAATGTCCCGGCCAACTTCATCTTGATGGTTGCGCGCATCGTCAGTCCCCGTAAGAACCACCTTTCGAGGTGGTTTCGAATCACCCATAAAATTCCGATCATCAATTAACCGGCAACTGATGAAGGATTGGTTCAGAGCGGATGCTCTTGTGCCGATTTTACGCGGCCTTGCGCGGCGATGGCGTCCGGGAGCGAGGCAATGCGACGCCCCGCCCCCGATACCCCGCCCCCGATGGCGACGTCAGGCGACTCGGCCGAAATCCACATCCTCGCCGTCCGGGCCGCCGCTGGTCATGTCGAGCGCGAAGCCACGCAGGCGCGCCTGCTGGTCGGCCACCGATCCCGCACGTCCGCCGCCGGGCCGCGCCTTGGCCGCCGCCGGACGCGGCGCGGGCTTGCGCACCGCCGACTTGGCCACCGCCGGTCGCGCCTCCTGCGCCACTTGGAAGAAGGCGATGCTCTCCTGCAAATCCTCGGCCTGGCCCGCCAGTTCGGTCGACGTGCCCGAAATCTGCTCGGAGGCCGAGGCGTTCTGCTGGGTCACCTTGTCGAGCTGCTGGATCGCCTCGTTGATCTGGACCGCGCCGATATCCTGTTCGCGGCACGCGGCACTGATCTCGGCGACCAGTTCGGCGGTGCGGCGGATGTCGGGGACCAGCCTGGTCAGCATGTCGCCCGCCTGGGTCGCGGCCGCCACCGTATCCGAAGACATGCCGCTGATCTCGGCGGCCGCCGTCTGGCTGCGCTCGGCCAGCTTGCGGACCTCGGCGGCGACGACCGCGAAGCCGCGTCCATGTTCGCCCGCGCGCGCCGCCTCGACCGCCGCGTTGAGGGCGAGCAGATCGGTCTGGCGGGCGATCTCCTGCACGATGCTGATCTTCTCGGCGATGGTGCGCATCGCGACGACCGCCTTCTGCACCGCCGCCCCGCTGATCTCGGCATCCTGCGACGACTGGCGCGCGATCTTCTCGGTCTGGGTCGCGTTGTCGGCATTCTGTTTGATGTTGGCGGCCATCTGCTCCATCGAGGCCGAGGCCTCTTCGGCGGCGGCGGCCTGTTCGGTCGCGCCCTGGCTCACCTGCTCCGACGAGGAGGACAGCTGCTGGCTGCCCGCCGCGACCAGATCCGCCGCGCCCGACACGTTGATCGCAAAGCTGGTCAGATTGTCGACCAGATTGTTGATCGCATCCTTCATCCGGCGATGATCGCCCTCGCACGCGATCTCGACCCGCTCGAGCAGCGAGCCCGTGCTGACGAGATTGAGCACCCGGTTGCCCTCGCCGATCGGCAGCAGGATCGCGTCGAGCATCCCGTTGATGCCCTGGACCAGACGCGCGAAGTCGCCAGGGAAACGCTGGGCCTCGCCCCGCTCGCTCAGCTGCCCCGCGGTCGAGGCGGCGATCAGCCGCTGGATCTCGCCGATGATCGCCTTGAAATTGGTGCGCAGCAGCTCGATCGTCTCGTTGATAAAGGCCTTCTTGCCGGGCAGCTGCTCCATCGGCGCGTCGAAATCGCCCTCGCCGAACTGCTTGATGCAGGCCATCGCCTTCTTCTTGGCGGCGATATGGTTGGCCACCATGTCGTTGAGGCCCTTGGCCATCGCCGCGAAGTCGCCCTGGAACCGCTCGACCGGCACGAAGACGTCGATATCGCCGCGATCATGCTCGGCCGACATGGTGTTCATCTCGGCGATCAGGCCCTTCAGATTGCCGCGAAGCTGCTCGATCGTGTCGTTGATGAACGCCTTCTTGCCGGGCAGCGGCGCCAGCGGCGCCTCGAAATCGCCCTCGCCCAGCGACTTGACGCAGGCCATCGCCATCTTCTTGACCGCGATATGGCTGGCGACCAGGTCGTTGACCAGGCGGGCGGCGGCGGCGAGGTCGCCGTGGAAATCGTCGACCGGTAGCATCGCGTCGATATCGCCGCGGTCATGCTCGGCGGCCATGTGCGACAGCCGCCGGGTAAAGGCGGCGGCGGGAGACGCCGCCGCTTCGATCATCTCGTTCACCGCGACCAGAATGTCGCGCGCCTTGCCGGTCGCGCCGGTCAGATCGGCCCGCTCCTGCGTCCGCCCCTGGGCGAAGGCGCGCTGCAACCGGGTGATCTCCATCGTGGCGGCATCGACATGCGACGTGGTCTTGAGCGAGGCATGGAAACGCATTTTACTGTTCCTAAGAGGTTATGTTCTTGAAAAAGGAAGCGGGGCGGTATCGATCGATACCGCCCCCGAAAGTCAGGCCGCCGCCGCAAGGGACATGGGGCCGTCCAGATCGTCCGCCGCGAACAGCCGACCGGGATCGAGCAGCGCGACGAAGCCCGTGCCGCGCCGCAGGATCGCCTCGATCTGCTGCGATCGCCATCGGCCGCCGACACCGGGCGAATCCTCGATCATGTCCGCCGCGAAGATGCTGACGTCGAGCACCCGGTCGACGACCAGCCCGAGCGAGAGCGGCACGTCCCCCGCCCCGACCAGGTCGACGACCAGGATGCGGGTCGTCAACGTCGGCTCGACCGGCGAGAGGCCCAGCCGCGCGCGCAGGTCGACCATCGGCACCGACAGGCCGCGCACATCGGTCAGCCCCAGGAACCAGTCGGGCGCGGCCGGCACCCGATAGGCCGGACGATGGTCCAGGATCTCGCGGACGCTGGTCACGGGAAGAGCGAATTCCTCCTCCCCCAGCCCGAAGACCACGACCTGGATGTCGCCGCGCGCGCTCATGCCGCGCGTCCGAATTCGGCGTCCTCGCCGTCCGGGCCGCCATTGCTCAGGTCGAGCGCGAAGCCGTGCGCGCGGGCCTGCTGGTCGGCAACCGACTGGGAACGCGGCGCGGGCTTGGCCTTTCGGGCGGCGACCCGGCGATCGGCCGGCTTGGCGGCACGCGACGATCGGGCCGCCCCGGCGCGGTCGCGGTCATCCACGTTGAAGTAGGAAATGCTCTCCTGAAGCTCCTCGGCCTGGCTCGCCAGTTCCTCCGAGGTGGACGAAATCTGTTCGGCGGCCGAGGCGTTCTGCTGCGTGACCTTGTCGAGCTGCTGAATGGCGCCGTTGATCTGGACCGCGCCGACATCCTGTTCGCGGCACGCGGCGCTGATCTCGGCGACCAGCTCGGCGGTGCGGCGGATGTCGGGGACGAGGCGGCTGAGCATCTCGCCCGCCTCGACGGCAGCGGTGACGGTGTCCGAGGACATGCCGCTGATCTCGGCCGCCGCCATCTGGCTGCGCTCGGCCAGCTTGCGGACCTCGGCGGCGACGACCGCGAAGCCGCGACCATGTTCGCCCGCGCGCGCCGCCTCGACCGCCGCGTTCAGCGCCAGCAGATCGGTCTGGCGGGCGATTTCCTGCACGATGCCGATCTTCTCGGCGATGGTGCGCATCGCGACGACCGCCTTCTGCACCGCAGCACCACTCTGTTCGGCGTCCTGCGACGACTGGCGTGCGATCTTCTCGGTCTGAGTGGCGTTGTCGGCATTCTGTTTGATGTTGGCGGCCATCTGCTCCATCGACGCCGAGGCTTCCTCGGCGGCGGCGGCCTGTTCGGTCGCGCCCTGGCTCACCTGTTCCGACGACGACGACAGCTGCTGGCTGCCGCTCGCGACATTCTGTGCCGCCTGGGTCGCATCGCCGACGACGCCGCGCAGACGCTCGACCATCGTGACCAGCGCATGGCCCAGCCGGTCCTTGTCGGACAGCGGCTTGGGCTGGACGGTCAGGTCGCCCCCGGCAATCTCCCCGGCGATGGCGGCGATCCCCTCGAAGCTGCGGCGCAGCGCGTCGAGATTGGCGTTCAGCTGATCGGTGAGGCCGCCGAAACGCTGGGTCATGCCGACCGTCGTGTCGCCCTTCGACACGGCGTCCAGCACGCCCGAAATCTGGTCGAACGCGCCCTCGACCGCGCCGACGCTGCCCTGCATCTGCCCGATCTCGTCGCGGCGATTGGTCGCCAGCGGCTCGGCGATGCGGGCCAACGCCTGGGACAACAGGCCGATGGGGCGGGCGATCGTGCGGGTCATCAACAGGCCGATCGCGACCGCCGCCAGCACGCTGGCCGCCATGCCGATCCAGATGGCCAGGGTGATCGTCGAGAAGGCGTCCCGCTGCGCCTCCTGCCGCTGGGCGAGCAGGGTGCGTTCGGTGGCGACCAGTTCGCCGACCCGGCCACGCAGCTGGTCCATCGCCGCCTTGCCCGCACCGCTACTCTCCAGCGCGCGCGCGCTTTCGCGGGTTTCGGGATGCGCCATCAGGCGGATGGCCTTTTCGGCGACATCGTTATGCCAGCTTTCCGCCAGCCGCCGGATATCGTCCAGCCGCGACTGCTGCGCCGGATTGTCGCTGGTCATCGCCTTGACCTCGGTCCAGGCATGCGAAAAATCGGTCCAGCCCTTGTGATAGGGCTTCAGGAAGTCATCGTTGCCCGACACCAGATAACCGCGATAGCCGGTTTCCTGGTTGACCATGTTGGTGACGATATCGTCCGCCGTGGCGATGACCTTATAGGTATGCTCGTTGATCTCGGTGGTCGATTTGACCTTGCCCGCATTGGACAGGATCACCCCGTCGACGCCGACCGTAATCGCGATGATCGCGCCCAGACATAATGTCAGCTTCTTCGATATCGACAGATTGTTGAACAGCGTCAGCATGGTGATGTCCCAAGGAGGAAAAAAGGGCGCACGCCGCGGCCTCCGCGTCTTGGCGCGCGGATGACGGTCGGCGTTGCGGGTGGAAAAGGGGGGGGTGGGGGAGGCGATCCGCCTCCCCCGGTCACGCAGCGATCAGGCGGCGCGTCCGAAATCGGCGTCCTCGCTGTCGGGACCGCCATTGGCCAGGTCGAGCGCGAAGCCGCGCACCCGCGCCTGCTGGTCGGCGATCGAGCCGGGTCGCGAGGCCGGGCTGGCCTTCTTGGCCGGCGCGGCGCGCTGGACGACCGGCTTGCGAACCGCCGAGCTGCGCACATGCTGGCCACCGGTCTTCTCGACGCGGAAATAGGCGATGCCTTCCTGAAGCTCCTCGGCCTGGCTGGCCAGTTCCTCCGAGGTGGACGAGATCTGCTCGGAGGCCGAGGCGTTCTGCTGGGTCACCTTGTCGAGCTGCTGGATCGCCTCGTTGATCTGGACCGCGCCGATATCCTGTTCGCGGCAGGCGGCACTGATCTCGGCGACCAGCTCGGCGGTGCGGCGGATGTCGGGGACCAGCCTGGTCAGCATCTCGCCCGCCTGGGTGGCGGCGGCGACGGTGTCCGAGGACATGCCGCTGATCTCGGCCGCCGCCGTCTGGCTGCGCTCGGCGAGCTTGCGGACCTCGGCGGCGACGACCGCGAAGCCACGACCATGTTCGCCCGCACGCGCCGCCTCGACGGCGGCGTTCAGCGCCAGCAGGTCGGTCTGGCGCGCGATCTCCTGCACGATGCCGATCTTCTCGGCGATGGTGCGCATCGCCACGACCGCCTTCTGCACCGCCGCACCGCTCTGTTCGGCGTCCTGCGACGACTGGCGTGCGATCTTCTCGGTCTGGGTCGCGTTATCGGCATTCTGTTTGATGTTGGCGGCCATCTGCTCCATCGAGGCCGAGGCTTCCTCAGCGGCGGCGGCCTGTTCGGTCGCGCCCTGGCTCACCTGCTCCGACGAGGAGGACAGCTGCTGCGAGCCCGCCGCGACATTCTGCGCCGCCTGGGTCGAGTCGCTCACCACGCCGCGCAGACGCTCGACCATCGAGACCAGCGCATGGCCCAGCACGTCCTTGTCCGACAGGGGCTGGTGGCTGATGGTCAGGTCGCCGCTGGCGATCGTATCGGCCAGCTGGGCGCTCTCGCGCAGATTGGCGGTCATGCGGTTGACGGTGTCGACCAGGTCCTTGATCTCGTCATTGGTCTTGACGGTCACATCCTGGCTGAGATCGCCGATGGCCACCGCGTCGAGCGCGACCGACACCTTGCTCAGCCCTTGCGACACCAGGCGCGCGATCCAGAAGGCCGCACCGATCGCGATCAGGATCGCCGCCACCGCCGTCGCCAGCAGGATGTTGCGCGCCTGCTCATATTGCGCATTGGTATCGGCATCGGCCTGCTTCATCGCGTCCTGCGCGATATTGACGATCTGGTCGATCTGGTCGGACATGGTGCCCGCGATCTCGCGCGACTTGGACACCGAAAGCTGTCCGGCCTCGGCATTCTTGTTGACCAGTGCCAGGCTGCGGATCTGGTCGTTGACCGGCACATATTGCTCGAAGAGCGACTGGACCTGCATCCAGCGCGGCTTGCCGTCGGCGCTGGCGATGTTCAGCCCCGTCGCGATCATGTTGCGCGTCTCGCTGCGCGCCTTCATGACCTGTTCGTCGAACTTGCGGGTCAGCGCATCGTCGTTGGTCAGCGCCATGTTCTTTTCGAAGCGCAGCGTCTTGTTCATCCGCTCATTGACCATGAGCGCGATCTCCAGCCGCTTGGCGGGGCCCGCGATGACCTCGGTGATCGCGGAGTTCAGTGCGTTCATCTTGGCGATGCCGACGCCGATGACGGCCAGCAAAAGCAATATCGTGACGGCAAAGCTGGCCGCCAGTTTCATTTTTATCGTTGCTCGCATGATTTTGTCCCCCCGCACAAATGGCTGATATGTCGTATGTTTTAGTGGATGCTTGCCGCCTCGGTCGCATGGGCGGTCAGACGCGAGAACAGGGCCGCCAGATCGGGCAGGACGACGACGTCGCCCTCGCGCCGGACCAGGCAGCGGACATGGTCGCGCGGCCAGCGCATGCCGATGACGGGCGCCTCCTCCGCATCGCCCGCATGCAGCACGGTCACCTCGTTCACCCGGTCGGCGGTCAGGCCGATCAGGATCGGATTGCCGTCCAGGTCGAGTTCGATGACGATGATCCGGCTGTCGGCGGTGGTGCTCAGCGCCTCCATCCCGAACGAACCGCGCAGATCGGCCAGCGGCACGATGCGCCCGCGAAAGTTGATGACCGCCGCGGCCAGCGGATCGGCGCCCGGCACCGCGGTGACCGGCATCATGTCCAATATCTCGCGGACGATGCCCGCCTCCAGTGCGAAGGTCTCTCCGCCCAGGCCGAAGGTCAGGACCTCCAGCCCCTGGTCGGGCGTCCAATGGGGTACTTTGTGATAGGGCATGGGCTTATCCAGCGGCCAGACGCCGCTCCTCCCTGGGCTGGCTCAGCGCGATCAGCTGGGCGATGTCGAGGATCAGGGCGACCGAACCGTCGCCCAATATGGTCGCGCCCGCAAAGGCCGCGACGTTGCGGTGAAGCGGCGACATCGCCTTGATCACCGTCTGGTGGTTGCCGATGATCTGGTCGACGACCAGGCCGACCCGCTCCTGGCCGGTGCCGACCACGACGATCTTCTGATAGGTGTCGGGCTTGGTCCCGGTGTCGAACAGGTCGCGCAGCCGCAGGAACGGCACCAGCCGCTCGCGCAGCGTGATGATGCTGCGCCCGCGCGAACGCAGATCCTCCTCCAGCGACAGCTCCAGGCATTCCTCGACCGCCGCGAGCGGGATGACATAGCGTCCCTCACCCACCCGGACGAGCAGCCCCTCGATGATCGCCAGCGTCAGCGGGATGCGCAGCGTGATGGTCGAACCCTGGCCGGGCACGCTCTTCACGTCGATCGAGCCGCGCAGGCTTTCGATCGTGCGCTTGACCACGTCCATGCCGACGCCGCGCCCGGACAGGTTGGTGACCTGCGCCGCCGTCGAGAAGCCGGGGTGGAAGATCAGGCCCAGCAACTCGTCCTCGCCGACCACCTGCCCCGGCTGGATCAGGCCATTGGCCTCCGCCTTGGCACGGACCCGCTCGACATCGATGCCGCGCCCGTCATCGGTGATGGTGATCAGCACCTCGCCGCCCGCCTGATGCGCGCTGAGGCGGATCAGGCCGCTGGCCGACTTGCCCGCCGCGATGCGGTCCTCGGCCCGTTCCAGGCCATGGTCGCAACTGTTGCGGATGATATGGACCAGCGGGTCGAACAGCCGCTCGATCACCGTCTTGTCGACCTCGGTCGTCTCGCCCTCGGTGACGAGTTCGATCGTCTTGCCGGTTTCGATCGCCAGATCGTGGATCAGGCGGCGGAAGCGGCCGAACAGCGTCGAGACCGGCACCATGCGCAGGATCATCATCGTGTCGCGCATCTCGCCCGCCAGCCGCTCGATCTCCTCGGAGACGGAGCGCAGGCTCAGGTCGTGGCCATGGCCCGCCAGCTGCGACAAGCGGCTCTGCGCGATGACGAGTTCGCCGACCCGGTCCATCAGTTCGTCGAGACGCTCGGCGGGGACGCGGACATGCTCGCCCTGCGACCGGTTGGCCGGGGTGCGGGCGGGCTGGTCGTTCGCCGCGACCGGGGCCGTGACGGCGGGTGCGGGGGCCGGAGCCGCGACGGGCGATGCCGCCGCCGGTTCGTCCGCCACCGCCGGTTCCTCGCTCGCCTCGACCGCCAGCGGGGCGATGGTGATCTCCATATCGTCCATGACGAACAGGAAGACGTCCTCGATCGCATCGCGCGAAATGTCGCCGATCAGCGTGCAGTCCCAGCCGACGACGCAGTGGCCGGGCTCGAAGGTGCCGAGCGCGGGAATGTCGTCGGTCCGCGCGACGATCGTCGCCTCGCCCAGCTCGCGCAGCTCGTCGAGCAGCGCCAGCGGATTGGTGCCGTTGGCCATCGCGTCGGGCGGCAGGCGGAAGGACAGCGTCCAGCCCGTCCTGACCGGCGCGGCGACGGGTGCGGGCGCTTCGCCGGCCCCGCCCGCCGCGGCGTCGACCGCCGCCGCCAGCCGGGTCAGGATCGCCTGCCCCTCGGCCTCGGGCGCATCGCCCTCGACCAGCGCGCGCATATGGTCGCCCGCCGACAGGATGACCGACACCAGGTCCGGCGTCGCGCGGACATCGCCCTTGCGGACGCGGTCGAACGCGGTTTCGCAGTGATGGGTGAAGGCCGCCAGCTTGTCGAAGCCGAACATCGCGCCCGAGCCCTTGAGCGTGTGAAGCCCCCGGAACACGGCATTGACCAGGCTCATGTCGTCCAGCCGGTGCCCCAGGTCGAGCAGCCCCTGTTCGACCTGCTCCAGAAGCTCGCCCGCCTCGATCCGGAAGGCGGCTGTCGGATCCTCGCCGCTCACCGTGCGAGGACCTTCTGCGCGACGCGGATCAGCTGTTCGGGCTGGAAGGGCTTGACCAGCCAGCCGGTCGCGCCCGCCGCCTTGGCCTGCGCCTTCATCGCGTCGTCCGATTCGGTGGTCAGGAAGATGATCGGCACACCCGCCTGGGCGGGTTGCTGGCGCAGCGCGCGGATCATTTCCAACCCGTCCATATTGGGCATGTTCAGGTCGGTGACGATCAGGTCGAACCGGGTCGCGGTCGCCTTGCTCAGCCCCTCGACGCCGTCCGCGGCTTCGGTCACCGCATAGCCCGCGCCGGTCAGCGCGATGCGGATCGCCATGCGCAGGGAGGCGCTGTCGTCAACGGTAAGGATCGAGGCGGTCATTGGTCCGTATCTCCGTGGAACCAGAATTGGCTGTGTTCGGGGTTGGGGTGGGGCAGGAAGGCCGCCCGGTTGAGAAGCGCGCGGAAGGACTCGCCCGCCGGGGCCGCCAGGGCGAAATCGCAATCGACCTCCGCCGCGCCGACCCGTGCCGCCTGGACGAGCTGGACGACGCTCAGATCGGGGGCGGCAACCTCGGAGAGATCCAGCCGGACCGTCGCGCCCGGCGTGATGACGGCCTGCAATTCCTCGGCAAGCGTGCCGATGTTCGGCAGGCACAGATTCTCGCTTGCCATCACTGTCGTGATCGACATGATTTTATCCTTCGCAGCAAAGATTCGACGGCGCAGGATCGCGCCTGCGTCGAGGATCACTTATCTATCGGGACGATCGTCAAGATTTCGGCGCCCGGTTCCGTATCCCAATCGGGAGTCACCCTTGTCACGCGGCTGCACCCGGCTTGCCTTGGCACGGGTGAAGGGGCGTCTTTAAGGGTCGACTCATTTGTAATTCCCCCGCATTCATTTGAGGGGATAGGGAACAAAGGTAAAATGCCCCTTAAATGGGCAAAATTTTCTGCCCAAAATGGCGAATTATTGGCCGTGCCTGTGCGATGTCCTGAAAAGCCGCCATTTCATCGGCATCAGATGGCGCGGCGCGCACGGGAAAACCGTCCGGGGAAGCATCCGCCGGACGGCATTTCGGTGAAGATCGATCGAGAACGACCGCGAATCGCACTGCCACCCGGCGACGGCGCGATTCGCGGACGGGGTTCGGGATTATTCGGCGAACAGGGTCGCGGTTTCGTCGGCGGTCAGGTCAATGCCGAACATCAGGCTCATCCGCATCCGATAGACGCGCGGATCGGTGATCGTCCCTTCCGTCACCTCCTGCCCAACGCAGCGGCGATAATGCCGGCCGGTCAGCGTCGCAAAGCCGCGCGGCAGGATGATGCTGACGATATTGGCCAGGCGGAACCGGCTCTCCTCATAGGTGGAGGTCCAGTGGTTGCCCATCGCCAGATCGGCATCCCAGACATGGTCGGTGGTGAAGCTGTATTGCGGCTCCCACCCCTCGCCCATCGAGCGGCCATCGGTGTTGCCCGGATGCCCGTCGCGCAGCAGCATCCAGCCATGCTGGACGTCGCGCACCAGCCGGAAGCGCGCGCCATCGGGGCCGTCCGCCTCCGCTCCGTCGACCAACGGCATCGGTGGCGAATAGCTGCCCCCGAAGCCTGCATCGGCGATCCAGTCCTGGCCGTCGATATGGACGAGGCTGAACGTATGGGTGGTCGGCGGCACGTCGGTCGCGCGCAGCCAGACCCGCGCCAGGAGCGGCCGCGCGGCAAAGCCATGCGCCGCCAGCACGTCGAGGAGCAGCCGGTTCTGCTCGAAACAATATCCGCCGCGCCGGGCCCCGACCAGCTTGGCGAAGACGCTGGCGCTGTCGATCGCGATCGGACGGCCGAGGCGGACATCGAGATTCTCGAACGGGATGGCCAGCCGGTGCGCGCGCTGCAACCGCGCCAGCCCTTCGGCATCGACGGTCACGCGCGAGGGAAGGGCGATGCGGGCGAGATAGGAATCGAGGTCGAACATGGCCCAGCAGATAGGATGCCCGACCGCGATTGTCGAAGGGGCGCGCGCATGGCCCTGCCCCGCCCCCTTATCGCGCACGTTCCGACAGGATATAGGCCGCGTCAGCCATGACCTTTCCCGATCACGACCCGACCCTGCCCTTCGGCCCTTCCGCGATCCGTGCCGCCGCCACGGTGATCGCGGCGGGCGGGATCGTCGCGGTGCCGACCGAGACGGTCTATGGCCTCGCCGCCGATGCGACCGACGCAGCGGCGGTGGCACGCATCTATGCGGCCAAGGGGCGGCCGTCCTTCAACCCGCTGATCGTCCATGTCGCCGATCTGGCGGCGGCGCAGGCGCTGGCCGACTTCGATGCCGAGGCGCTGGCGCTGGCCGAGGCCTTCTGGCCCGGCCCGCTGACGCTGGTGCGCCCGGTCCGGGCGGGGTCGGGCATCGCCTCGCTGGTGACGGCGGGGCTGGACACGGTAGCGATCCGGGTGCCGCGCCACCGCGCGATGCAGGCGCTGCTGGCGGAGAGCGGCCGTCCGCTCGCCGCCCCCTCCGCCAATGCCAGCGGCGGGATCAGCCCGACCCGCGCCGCCCATGTCCGCGCCAGCCTGGGGCCGGACGTGCCCATTCTGGACGACGGCGCGACCGAAGCGGGGCTGGAATCGACGATCGTCGCGGGCCGCACCATCCTGCGCCCCGGCCCGGTCACGGCGGCGATGCTGGCGGGCGTGCTGGGCACGGTCGAACAGGGGCCAGACGCCCCCGCGATCGTCACCGCGCCGGGGCAGCTCGCCAGCCATTATGCCCCGCGCAAGGCGCTGCGGCTGAACGCAACGGCAGCGGATGCGGACGAATGGCTGATCGGCTTCGGCGCGGTCGCGGGGCACGACACGCTGTCGGCGAGCGGCGATCCGGTAGAAGCCGCCGCACGGCTGTTCGACGCCCTTCACCGCGCCGATGCGAGCGACCACGCCCGCCTGGCGGTCGCCCCCATCCCGGCGGACGGGATCGGCGAGGCGATCAACGACCGGCTGCGGCGCGCGGCGACGCGCTAAGACGCCGGTTGAAGGGCACTGCCCAACCTCCGTTCAGCCTGAGCGTAGTCGAAGGCCACGCCCCGGACTTTCGCCAAAAATGCCTTTGTGGCGTCGGCCAATCCCTTGGCCTTCGACTACGCTCAGGCTGAACGGGGGTGAGGACTGGAGGCAGGAAGTGTCCCGCCCCCAGCCCCATACCTGCTTTACGCCGTCACCGCCTTCGACCGCGCGGCGAAGCTCTTGCGCAGCTTCTGGAGCTTGGGCGGGATCACCGCCATGCAATAGGGGTTGGAGCGTCCCGAGGTTTCCCAATAATCCTGGTGATAATCCTCCGCCGGATACCATTCGGCCATCGGCTCGATCGTGGTGACGATCGGCTTGTCGCTGCCGTCCTGCGCACGCGCCTTCGCCGCCACCATCGCGGTCTCCTGCGCCTCGTCGGCCGGGAACATCGCCGAGCGATATTGCGTGCCCACGTCATTGCCCTGGCGGTTCAGCTGCGTCGGATCATGCGTCGCGAAATAGATGTCGAGCAGATCGTCCAGCGCCAGCTGCTCGGGGTCGAAACCGATGCGGATCGCTTCGGCATGGCCGGTATCGCCGCCGCACACCTGCTTGTAGGTCGGGTTGGGCACGGTCCCGCCGATATAGCCGCTCTCGACCGACTCGACCCCGATCACGTCCTTGAACACCGCCTCGGTGCACCAGAAACATCCGCCGGCCAGCGTCACATATTCGGTCACTCGGAATCTCCTTGTCGTCTTGTGTGCCTAGATAGGAAGGCGCTAGGCGACGACAATCCAAGGCTTTGGGACAAAAGATGATGGCGACGATCGACGGCAAGGTGATGGTGACCGGCGGCGCCGGCTATATCGGCAGCCATGCCGTGCTGGCGCTGCTGGATGCGGGCTATGACGTCGTCGTGCTCGACAATCTCGTCACCGGCTTCGACTGGGCGGTCGATCCGCGTGCCTCGCTGGTCGTCGCCAATGTCGCCGACGACGAGGCGGTACGCGCCGCGATCCGCGAACATGGCGTGCGCGCGATCATGCACTTCGCCGGGGCGATCATCGTCCCCGAGTCGGTCACCGATCCGCTCAAATATTATCGCAACAACACCGCCGCCAGCCGTTCGCTGATGGAAAGCGCGGTGGCCGAGGGCGTGGCGCATTTCATCTTCTCCTCGACCGCCGCCACCTATGGCACGCCCGAACGCGTGCCGATCAAGGAGAGCGATCCCAAGGCGCCGATCAATCCCTATGGCATGTCCAAGCTGATGACCGAGATCATGCTGAAGGACGTCGCCGCCGCGCATCCGATCAACTATTGCGCGCTGCGCTATTTCAACGTCGCAGGCGCCGATCCGCAGGGCCGTTCGGGCCAGTCGACGGTCGGCGCGACCCATCTCATCAAGATCGCGGTCGAGGCGGCGATCGGCAAGCGTGAGGCGGTCGGCGTCTATGGCACCGACTTCGCGACCCGCGACGGCACCGGCGTGCGCGACTATATCCATGTCTCCGACCTCGCCGCCGCGCATGTCGCCGCGCTGGAACTGCTGGTCGCGCAGCCGGGCGAGAGCCACACGCTCAACTGCGGCTATGGTCGCGGCTTCTCGGTCCTCGAGGTGCTCGACGCGGTCGACCGGGTGACGAACCTGACCATCGAGCGCCGGATGGAGGGCCGCCGCGCGGGCGATCCTGCGGAACTGGTCGCTGACAATAGCGCGATCCTGGCGGCGCTGCCCTGGCGCCCGCAGCGCGACGACCTGGACGGCATCGTCCGCGACGCGCTGGCCTGGGAGCGCAAGCTGGCCGAAATGGGCCGCTGACGCCGATGCGGCTGCGTTCGCTCCTGTTCGTGCCGGGCGACCAGCCCAGCCTGATGGCCAAGGCGCTGCGGACGGAGGCGGACGCGCTGATCCTCGATCTAGAGGATTCGGTCGCGACCCAGGCCAAGCCGATGGCGCGCGAGGCGGTCGCCCGCTTCCTGTCCGCCCCGCGCGAGACGGACAAGGCCATCTTCGTTCGGATCAACCCGGTCGACGGACCGCTGGCCGCCGACGATCTCGGCGCCATCCTGCCCGCGCGTCCCGACGGCCTCGTCCTGCCCAAGGCGGAAGGGCTGGCCAGCCTGGACGCGCTGGCGGCGCTGGGAGTGGCGGACATCCCCGTCCTGCCCCCCATCCTGCCCATCGCCACCGAGACCCCGGCGGCGATCTTCCGGCTGGGCGACTATGCGGGCGCGCGTCTGCCGCTCGCCGGGTTGACCTGGGGCGCGGAGGATCTGCCCGCCGCGATCGGCGCCACGACCGCGCGCCAGGCCGATGGCGGCTATACCGCCCCCTATCAGCTGGCCCGTTCGCTGACCCTGTTCGGGGCGCATGCGGCGGGCGTCGCGGCGATCGAGACGGTCTATCCCGATTTCAGCGACGCGGACGGGCTGGCCGATTATGCCGCGCGCGGGCGGCGCGACGGTTTTACCGGCATGATGGCGATCCATCCCCGGCAGGTGCCGGTGATCAACGCCGCCTTCACCCCGACCCCCGAAGAGGTGATCCGGGCGCAGGCGATCGTCGACCTGTTCGCGGCGAACCCCGGCGCGGGGGTCCTCCAGCTGGGCGGCAAGATGCTCGATGCGCCGCACCTGAAGGCGGCGCAGCGGCTATTGGCGCGCGCCGCGCCATGACTCGCGGGCGGCAGCGGTCGCCCACCACCAGCCCAGCGCCCAGAGCGTTCCGAAACACCATCCGGCGGCGACGTCGGACGGCCAGTGCACGCCCAGATAGACGCGGCTGACCCCGATCATCCCGACCAGCAGCACCGCCAGGATCACGATCATGTGGCGCACCCGCCGCTCCTGCGTCACCTGCGTCGCGAGCGCGGCCAGCGTCAGATAGACCATCGCGCTGCCCGCCGCATGGCCGCTGGGAAAGCTGGCATTGGACACGTCGACCCAGTGCGGCACCAGATCGGGCCGCGCCCGCGCGACGATCGTCTTGACCAGGGTCACCGCCATGCCCCCGCTGATCCCCGCCGCCGCCGTGGCGATCGCGGTCAGCCACAGCCGACGCGCGGCCAGCAGCGATACGGCCCCCGCCATGATCAGGATCAGCACCGGCACGCTGCCCAGCGCGGTGACATCGACCGCCGCCCGCATCAGCGCGCGCGACTGGCCGTGCGCGCGCAGCCCGGTCAGAATCGCCCGGTCCCAGGCAAAGGGCCAGTGATCGATCAGCAGGCCCAGAATCAGCAGAAGCGCCAGCGCCATTGCGCCCGCGGCGGCGCCGCGCAACGCCAGCGGCATGGTCGAGGGTCGAACACCGGGTTCGCTCAACACGGACGCGGGGCGCATATCGGGGACGGGGTTCGGATCTGTCATAGGAGGGTGCTGATCGTGCCATCTCCCTGGCAAGGCAAGGGGAAATGCCCGATTTCCGGGCCTGGCGAGGCCAAGGCGGGCATTTTGCCCCTCCTCTTTTTCCTGAACGGAGAATTTATCAATCAGGCTGATTTGAAAAATGGGTTTGCTTCTCGGTGAATTTTGTCGCAGAAATGTCTCATACCGGCAGGCAGACCGGTCGGAGAGGACCGATGACCATGAACGATAACGCCATTTCGCCCGTTGACCGTTTGCTGATCCTGGCCTTCGGTGCGATGGCCAGCTGGGTCGCCGTTGGCGGCGTCGCGCTGGGCGCCTCGCGACTGGTTCATCATCTTTTCTGATTTTTCCGGGGCTTGCGGATCGACAAGCCCGGCTCCCAAGACGCACTGATTGCCATCCCCCGCGCAGCCCCCTCTGCGCGGGCTTTTGTTTGGGCCGTCCGCTAGCGGTCCGCCCCGATCCCGAAGCGCGACGTCGCCGCCGCGAATCACCCCTTGGGCGATTCGTTTTCGACGGTGGATGAGTCCGATTCCCGACGGATGCGACGCAGCTGTCGCACCGCGCCTATGGCACGCCAGCGCAGCAGATCGTCCAGCCCCGCATAGCCCAGCCCCAGATGCGGCGGCCGCGCGCTCAGCACATCGCCCAGCGTCACGCGGCCCGAGCGCAGCGCGGCGCGCGCCAGTTGCCGCCATCGCCGCGCGGTTTCCCAGCGGATCAGCGCGAGGGATTCGTCACGCGGCGCGACCTCGGCGATGAAGGCCGCCTGCAACCCGGCGATCACCCGTCCCAGCCGCCGGAACGTCACCCCGTCCGCGACCGGCAGGCCGCCCATATTGTGCCGGACCAGCAGCTGCGCGACCGCCTCGGCCTCCGCGCCCAGATGCGGCCGATGCGCCTCGGCCAGCACCCGCGTCGCGCTGTCCCGCATCGTGTCGGTGAAGCGCTTGGACACGCCCCCGGCATGCTGGCGATAGATCAGCAGCGGCTCGTCGAGCCGCGCGATCCGGCCGAATGGGCGGATGCGATGATACAGGTCGAAATCCTCGGCATAGAGGATGTCGGGCCGCGTGAACGGATCGAGCCGCCGCGCGACCTCGGCACGGACCATCACCGTCGACCAGACCAGCGGATTCTCGATCCAGCTCAGCCAGGCTATCAGATCGGGGGTGGTGTGCGGCGCATAGTTCATGGGCAGGATCCGCCCCTCGACCCATTGCTCCGCCTGCGCCCCCACCAGCGCGACATCGGGATTCGCCTCCAGATAGGCGACCTGCCGCGCCAGCCTTTCGGGACGGCAGAGATCGTCCTGGTCCAGCCCCGCCAGATAGCGTCCCCGCGCCTCGGCAAAGCCGCGATTGCGCGTCCGCACCGGGCCGCCATTCACCGCATTCTCGATCAGGCGGACACGCGGATCGCGCCAGTGGCGTACCAGCGCGCGGGTGTCGTCGGACGAACAATCGTCGACGACCAACGCCTCCCACTGGGTCAGCGTCTGGGTTTCCAGACTGGCCAGCGTCTCACCGATCAGCGCCGCGCCGTTATAAGCGGGAATGACGACGCTGACGATCGGATCGCTCATGCCGCCGCCGCACCCGATTGCGCATCGCCCTGCCCCAGCACCTGATCGACGATCATCCGGCCGACATCGTTCTGCCACAGCCACAGCCCGTTGGCCTGCCCCCGGAAGCTCTTCTCTCCCCCCAGCGGCCCCCAGGGCACGAAGCCGGCGGACAGGCCGATGCCATAGGCGCCCGGCACCGGCCGATCCTGCGCATCGAGGATATGACAATGGCGGTCGACCATCGGCCGCCCCTCCTCATGCGCCAATGCGATGGCCGCGCCGTCGGCGTCGAACAGCGGCAGCGCGCGCGGGCGATAGCCCAGCGCCCCGATCACCAGATCGGCCGCGCCGACGATGGCGCGCGCGTGCAGGTCCGCATCGCCCGCGATCCGGTGAAGCGCCAGCCGCGGATCGGGCGTGCGCCCGCCAAGCGCCAGCATCCGCAGCACCAGTTCGCGCGACTCCAGCCGCAACCCGGCGAGACGCAGCACGAAGCCGCTGACTGGGCAGATGTCGTCCGGGGTGAAATCGGTGAATCCCTCGGCATGGGCGGCCTCGACCGTCGGGAAGAAGGGCTTGGGCGGCGTCCGGACGAGCAGGGTGATCGCCTCCGCTCCGACGGGCAGATCATGGCATTTGAGCAGTTGCACGGCGCAGGCGATCGCGCTGGTCGATGCGCCGATGATCGCGACGCGCGGCGCGCGGACTCCCGCCAGCCGCTCCCGCACCCGATCGATCCCGCCATGCCGCAGCAGCGCGTCGGATCGCATCAGCCGCTCCCCCGCCATATCGCCCAGCCGCGCGCCCGCCACCATCGTGTCGGCGATCTGTTCGTCGGTCTGATATCCCCCAGTAGCTATGACGATATGCCGCGAGGTCAGGGTGCGGACGCCATCGGGACCGTTCAGGGTGGTGCGCCACCCGCCATCCGCCATGCGGTCCGCGCGCACCGCCTCGGTCGCGGTCAGGACCGCCCCGCCATGATCCGTCACGATCCCGCGCAGCCGCTGCGCCGTCGCCTCCAGCAGCGGCGCGGTATCGCGGAGCGGCGCGCCCAGCGCCCCGCAATAGCCCGCCATCACCTGCCCCGCCGGATGCGCCTCCAGCGCGGCCAGTTCGGGATGCGGATTGCCCTTCACCGCCGACAGGAAGGTTTCGGCGGTGGTGTCCGAGCGGATGGCATAGCCGCCCAGCTCGCCCGCGCCGATCCGGTCCGACCGTTCGACCAGGACCAGCCCCTGCCGGGCCAGCGGCACCAGCTGTCCCGTCTTGCTCGCCGCGATCAGGATCGCGGTTCCCGCCGGGCCTCCCCCTACCACCAGGCAACCACAGGGCCGGTCGCGGTCCGGCGCGGGCGCACCCTCGGCGGCGATGCGCGCGACCACCGCCTTCAGCCGCTCGGCGACGATCCCGGCATCGCCCGGCTTCATCCCGTCCGTGATCGGCAGGCTCAGCATCCGCGCCGACAGCGCATCCGCGACCGGGGTCGGCTGGATCAGCGCGGTGTCGCGGAACAGCGGCTGCTCGCCGAGATGCGGGCTGAAATAATGGCCCGCCCCGACGCCGTCCGCCGCCAGGGCGGCGATCACCGCATCGCGCCGCGCCGCAATGGCGGGCGGCAACAGCACCGGCATGAACTGCGTCGCCTGCCGCCGCCCCCGCTCCGCCTGAAAGCCATAGCCGGGCAGGCTGTCACGATACTCGCAGTCCAGATCCGCGCGCGCGGCGCAGACGGCGTCGATCTCCGCCAGTTTCGCGCGCGCCATCAGGGCCAGTATCTCGGGCATCTTGGCGTTGATGCCGGGCAGCGTCGCGACCCGCCCGCGCTCGAAACCGAAATTCACCATCGCGCGCAACTGGTCGATGCGCTCGCCATCGCCGCTATAGACCAGCCCGCCCTCCCCGACCGAAAAGGTCTTGGTCGCGTGCATCGAATAGACGAGCGTGAAGGGCGCCCCCGTGCCGAACCCCTGCCCCCGTTCGTCCAGCGTGCCCAGCGAGGCCGCCGCATCGACGACCACGCCCACGCCATGGCGTCTGGCCAGCCAGGCATAGCGATCCAGGTCGATGTCCGTGCCGAACGTGGCATAGGGCACGATCGCCCCGATCCGGTCGCCATGGCGCGCGAGCATCCGCTCCTCCTCGGCCGGGTCGGCCGTCCAGCTTTGCGGATCGACATCGACGATCAACGGCGTCAGCCCCGCCCAGATCGCCGCCTGCGCGGTCGCGGCAAAGGTCATGGCGGGCATCATCGCCAGCATGCCGGGCTTCGGCGTCATGCCCGCCGCCTGCCGGATGGCGATCATCAGCCCCAGCGTCGCATTGCCCACCGCCAGCGCCGCCCCCCGGCCGTCGAAGAGCCGGTCCACCATCTCCGCCTCGAGCGCGCGGACTTCGGGGCCGTTGTTGCTGAACTGCCCGGACGCCTCGATCCGCTTCAGCCCGTCCAGATGCTCGGACAGCCGGGGCGGTCGGGGGGCGATCAGCGGAAAATCCATGCGGCGCTCGTCCTGTTCGGCGCGCCAGCATCCTACGTCATTGGCGCCGCTACGGATTACCATGGGGCAGCCCCTGCCGCCATGACCCCATCGTGCCACGCGTATCAGGCGGGGACGCGGCGGGCCAGGATGCCGCCGCTAATCCGGAAAGGTCCGCAATGTCTTGAAACACCCCGTGGTGGGTCCGCCGGGACTCGAACCCGGGACCTCTCGATTAAAAGTCGCTTGCTCTACCAACTGAGCTACGGACCCTCCATCGGGGTGGAAGCGACCTAGGGGCGCGGACGCCTGCGGTCAACACCATGTCGCAAATGTCTCACCCGGCGGCCGTCGCGCGGATCGCGCCAGTCCGCGGCGATGGCGGCCAGCGGGTGCAGCACGAAGGCGCGCGCGGCATAGGCGATGTGCGGGACGACCAGCCCCGGCGACCGCCAGACCCCGCCCGACCACAGGATGATGTCGAGGTCGATCACCCGCGCGCCCCAGCGCTGCCCGCGCCGCCGCCCGAAGGCGCGTTCGATCGCCTTCAGCCGCGCCAGCATCGCGGGCGGATCGAGCGGGCTGTCGACCAGCGCGGCGGCATTGGCGAAGGCCCGGATCGACGGGCCGACCGGCGCGGTGACGATGATCGGCGACACCGCGCGGACATCGCCCAGCTCGGCCAGCGCCGCGCGGATCTCGGCGCGCGGGGAGCCATGGCGCCCCGGACGGTTGGAACCCAGCGCGATGGCATAGCTTGTCGTCGTCATGCCCGACGACTACCCGAGCGCGATGTCCGATGCATCCTTTCCCGCCATCCCCGCGCCGCTCGTGCCCGTCCAGCCGCCCCATGACTGCCCGCTATGCCCCCGCCTGGTCGAAGTCCGCCACGCGGTCGCCGCCGAATATCCCGGCTGGTGGAACGGCCCCGTGCCCCCCTTCGGCGATGCCGATCCCTGGCTGGCGATCGTCGGGCTGGCCCCCGGCAAGCATGGCGCGCACCGCACCGGCCGCCCCTTTACCGGCGATGGCGCCGGGCCGCTGCTCTATGGCACGCTCGCCCGGTTCGGGCTGGCCGAGGGGAATTTCGACGCGCGGGTCGATGACGGCGTGACGCTGAACGGCGCGGTGATCCTGAACGCGGTCAAGTGCCTGCCGCCCGAGAACAAGCCGACGCCCGACGAAATCCGCACCTGCCGCACCTTCCTGGAGCAGGAACTCGCCGCGCTGCCCCGGCTGTCGGTCGTCATCGCGCTGGGCGAGATCGCGCACCGATCGGTCATCAAGGCGCTGGGCGGACGCCTGCCCAAGGCGCGGTTCGCGCATCTGGCCGAGCACCGCCTGCCCGGCGGCGGGCCGGTGGTGCTCGATAGCTATCACTGCTCGCGCTACAACCAGAATACCGGGCGACTGACCCCCGCCATGTTCGAGGCGGTGTTCGAACGGGCGCTGGCCTTGCGGGGATGATCCCACTCCTCCCCAAGCGCGCCTGGGGAGGAACAAGACGTCAGATATCCTGGACCAGCCGCCCGTACAGCTCGGGACGGCGGTCGCGGAAGAAGCCGAACGCCGCGCGGTGGCGCTTCACCCGGTCGATGTCGAGCGTGGCAACGATCACGCCCTCTTCCTCGCGATCCAGCTCGGCCAGGATGTCGCCGCGCTCGTCGCAGATGAAGCTGGTGCCGTAGAAGGTCTGGCCATGCTCGCAGCCGACCCGGTTGGCCGCGACGATCGGCACGACGTTGGACACCGCATGGCCGACCATGGCGCGCCGCCACAGCCGGGCGGTGTCGAGGCTGTCGTCATGCGGCTCGCTGCCGATCGCGGTGGGATAGAACAGGAGTTCGGCGCCCATCAGCATCATCGCGCGCGCCGTCTCGGGATACCATTGGTCCCAGCAGATGCCGACGCCCAGCTTGGTCGCGGGGCCGTCCCACACCTTGAACCCGGTATTGCCCGGGCGGAAATAGAATTTCTCCTCATAGCCCGGACCGTCCGGGATATGGCTCTTGCGATAGACGCCCGCGACCTGCCCGTCGGGATTGATCATCGCCAGCGAGTTATAGTGATGCGGGCCGTCCGCCTCGAAGAAGCTGGTCGGGATATGGACCTTCAGCTCGGAGGCCAGCGCCTGCATCGCGCGCACCGCCTTGTGCTCGGCGGTCGGCTTGGCGTTGGCGAACAGCCCCTCGTCCTCGACACGGCAGAAATATTCGCCCTCGAACAATTCGGGCGGCAGGATCACCTGCGCGCCCTGGGCCGCCGCCTCGCGGACGAGGCGCGACACCTCGGCGATGTTGCGGTCGATATCGGCGGTGAAGGCCAGTTGCAGCGCGGCGACGGTGATCTGGGTCATGGCCACGCCCTTTAATGGCTCAGGACCGGCCCGTCACCCGCCGAGTGACCAGCCGGGCGCGCAATTCGTCGAGGAAGCGACCGGGCTCGTCGAGCCGCAAGGCGATCGCGTGGACCGGCGCGCCATGCCAGGGCGAACGGGGCGGCAGCGGCGTTTCGAGCCGGAGCATCAGGTTGGGCCAGGCGAGCAACGCCACGTCCCAGCTGCCCGGCGCCCGCACCGTCTCTCCATCGGGATTCGCCGTGACTTCGGCGATCGCTTCATAGGGGATTGTCCGGTCGATCAGAATCCCGGCGCGAATCCGTACCCCCGTCCGGGTCAGCAACATGGGTGCCAGCCGCAGCGACTTGATGAGGCCGACCAGATAGAGAAGCGACACGTCGCTGATCGCGAACAGGATCCACGCCAGCGTCCGGTTCCAATGCGCGATGAGCAGGTGCGTGACCCCGATCTCGATGCAGGATAGCAGCAGCAGCGCGATCATCATCGGCTGGAGATAGCGGTGATAGGCAAAGCCGATCGTCCCCGGCGGCACGTCTGGTGCGCCGTTCCAACGAAACAGGGCCAGATGCAGCAGCCTCGCCTCGGCCATGGCGAAGCGCGCAAGTGGCGGGGGTAGAATTTCGCCAAGCAATGCGCCCCAGCGATCGGGATCACGCGCACCCCAATGTCGCACCCGCTCCGCCACGCGCCACAGGCCCCAGCCGCCATGAAGGCCGATCGCGACCACCGGCACCGCCAGCGCCCAGGGCATGTCGACCAGGGCGGCGCGGATCGGCACCGGCGACAGGGAAAGGACCGCCGAACCCGCCATCGCCATGGCAGCAATGCCCGCGCGCCAGCCGGGACGGCGATGGCGGGCGATCAGGCCCAGCATCATCGCGTCGGAGGCGACCCACAGGAACAGCAATGCCGCCGCATAGGGATGGGCCAGTGCGATCGGCAGGCGGAGCAGGGCCGCCGCCGCCATGATAACGAGGGGAGGGACGATGGCCGACCAGACGGAACGATCGGGCGTGGCAGTCGAGCGGGCGATCATCATGGCGCATCCCCCTTCTATCATGAAAGGAGTAGCACCTTATGCGAGGGGCCGCATCCCCGATCCCCCTCCGCTGGAAGCGTTACACAGCAAAAAGGCCCGCGCTCCCCTCTGGAAGCGCGGGCCCTTTGCCGGCCGCGATTCGGATCAGCGCGCCGGGATCTGCTGCGAGATGCAGTGGAAGCTGCCGCCGCCGGTCAGGATCGCGTCGGCGCGCAGGCCGACGACCTGATGGTCGGGGAAGATCGCCTGGATCGCGGCGACGCCCGCATCGTCATTCTCGCTGCCATAGATCGGCACGACGACCGCCGCATTGCCGATATAGAAGTTCATGTAGCTCGCGGGCACCACCTCTTCGTCGCGCAGCACGCGGCCGGGCGACGGGATGGTCACGACCTCCAGCCCGGCCGCCTCGGCGGTGCGCCTGGCGGCGGCATAGACCTGCCAGTTGGGGTCGTTCTCGGCGGCCTCGGGCATGGCGACCCGGTTCGGGCCGACGAAGCGCGCCAGATTGTCGACATGGCCGTCGGTATGGTCGTTGAGCAGGCCATCGCCCAGCCAGACGATCCGCGTCAGCCCCAGGTCGCGCCCCAGCCGGTCGGCGATCGCTGCCTCGCTCAGCTCGGGGTTGCGATTGGGGTTGAGCAGGCACTGGCGCGTGGTGATGACCAGCCCGGTGCCGTCGCCATCGATCGCGCCGCCTTCCAGCACCCAGTCGCACGCCGTCGCCGCGATACCGCGATCCTCGGCCAGCCGCGCGCCGACCGTATCGTCGCCGGGCAGGTCGTATTTGCCGCCCCAGCCGTTGAACTGGAACAGCCGCGCCGATCCGTCGCCGGTGACGATCGGGCCGGTGTCGCGCAGCCAGATATCGCCGAAGGGCTGGACGATCACCTCCGCCGCGTCGCCCGCCATGGCCCGCGCGGCGTCGGCCGCCTCGCCATCGGCGGCGACCAGGATCACCCGCTCGCCCCGGCCGTCGGCATGGACGGCGCGGGCAAAGGCCAGCACCTCCTCGCGCGCAGGCTCCAGATCCTCCTGCCACAGCTCGGGATGGCTGGGAAAGCCGATCCACACGGCATCATGCGGGGCCCATTCGGGCGGCGGGGGCGTGGTCACGGTCTGCGTGGTCACTGGACGTTCTTCCTGCTTTGATCGCGAATGGCGCGAAATTCGGCGGTGGGATACCAATTGGGCCACAGGCCCGGCCGGTCGGCCAGCGTCCTGCCCAATTGATAATAGACCGTCAAATCCTCGACCGCGCCCGACCAATCCCAGCGGGGATCATATTCGTCGGCGGGCTTGTGATAGCGGTTGGCGACATAATCCTCGGTCGCCTTCTTGCCTGCGGCGATACCGCCCATCACCTTGTCCTGCCCCGACCCGCCGTCGAGCATCGGCACGCCCAGCTTGGCGAAGGAGAAATGGTCGGAACGGTAATAGCTGCCGCGCTCGGGATTGGCTTCCTCGCCGATATAGCGGCCCTGCCGGCCGACAAAGCCCTTGGCCAGATCCTCGATCTCGGACTTGCCCTTGCCGACCAGCACGAAGTCCTTCGAGCGGCCCGTCACGTTCAGCCCGTCCATGTTCACGCCCCCCACGGTCCGCGCCAGCGGGAACACCGGATGCTGCGCATAATAGCCCGAGCCGAGCAGCCCGCTTTCCTCCGCCGTCACCGCCAGGAACGCGATCGAACGCTTGGCAGGCCCCGCCTTTGCTTGCGCCTCGGCCAGCGCGACCAGCCCGGCGATGCCCGTGGCATTGTCGAGCGCGCCGTTGCAGATATCGTCGCCGTCCACGGCGTCGCAGCGGCCCAGATGGTCCCAATGCGCCGAATAGAGGACGTAATCGCCCGGCTCGGTGCTGCCGGGCAGGACGCCGATCACATTCTTGGATGCCTGGCGCCGGATCGTGTTGGTAAAGCCGCCCGACAGGGTCAGGCCCAGCGGCACCGCCTTGAACCCCTTTTGCTGCGCCGCCTTGGTCAGCGTGGCGAGGTCCTGGCCCGCCGCCTTCAGGATGCGCTCGGCCACGGGCTGCTGGATCCAGCCGATGACCTGGCTCTGGTCCATATGATCCCCCGCCTCGTCCAGCTCCAGCTGCGGCCCGGTCCAGGAGGACTGGACCACCGCCCAGGGGTAAGCGGCGGGTTCAGTCTGGTGCATGATCAGCGCGGCGGCGGCACCGTGCTTGGCGGCATTCTCGAACTTATAGGGCCAGCGACCATACCAGGTCATCGCACGGCCCTCGAACGGCCCTTCGCGCCCCATGGTCTGCCAGTCGGCGTCGTTGATCAGGATGACCACCGTCTTGCCGCGCACATCGACCCCGGCATAATCGTCCCAGCCCTTTTCGGGCGCGGTGATGCCATAGCCGACAAAGACCATCTCGCTGTCCTTCACGTCGATCCGGGGCGTGACGCGATAGGTCCCCGCCACCATGTCGGTGCGGTAGGCCAGCGAAATGGGCTGCCCCTTGCCCGCCACCGTGAAGGGCTGGACGTCGGTCGCGGTGATCTCGACCATCGGCACGTCCTGGGTCCAGCTGCCCTTGTTGCCGGGCTTCAGACCGGCCTTCTGGAAGCGGTCGATGATATAGGCGACCGTCTTGTCCTCGGCGGGCGTGGTCGGCGCGCGGCCTTCATATTCGTCGGAGGATAGGACCTGCGTCACGGTCTTGAGCGTGTCGACCGAAATGGCGGGCCGTTCCTGCGCGATGGCGGTGCCCGAGAGCAGGAGGGACAATAGGACCAGACGACGCATGATGTGCTTTCCCCTTGTGTTTGGGGAGGTTGTGCCGGGCGGCGTCGCCGAGGGCAAGCATGCCGAGCATCGGCCCTCAATCCAGCTTCAGTCCCAGAAACGCCGTTCCGGGCAAGGGATTATAGGATACCGCGTCGGCTGCAACGAAGCCGAACTCGGCATAGAGTTTTTGCGCCTGAGTAAATTCAGCCAGCACATCGAGACGGATTTCCGAATAGCCCGCGCCCCGCGCCTCTTCGATCAACCGCTCGACCAGCCTATGGCCCAGCCTCTCGCCACGTGCTCTGGGACGGACGTAAAGCCGCTTCATCTCGGCGATGGCGGGGGTCACGCGACGAAAGGCGATGCAACCATCAATCGCGCCGCCCCGCTCGGCGAGCAAGACGCATCCCGCCGGACGGGCATATTTGCCGGGCAGCAGGGCAAACTCGGCCTCATTGTTCTGATGGTCCAGACTGACGCTGGGGCTTGCGACGAACTCTCGCCAAATGTCCACAACGGCCATCATATCATCCGGAAAGCGGGCAGTCCGTATGATCGTCATGACGGATAATCTTCAGGGGAATCTTGGCACCACGACGACGAAAAGCGGGCAGATCATGACGGAATCGCAACGCCTCATAATCCCGTCCCTTCGAACGAGCGGAGCATGGAGACGCCCGGCATCCTCCGCCACGCGACGCCGAAACGAAAAAAGGCGGCCCCGAAGGACCGCCTCTTCGCATTCGGTAAGACCCGAAAACTTAGCGCGAATAGAATTCGACGACCAGGTTCGGCTCCATCTTCACCGGATAGGGCACTTCGTCCAGGGTCGGGATGCGGGTCAGCGCGACCTTGGTGTTGCCGTCGGCGGTGACGTAATCGGGCACTTCACGCTCGGCGAGCTGCTGTGCTTCCATGACCAGCGCCATTTCGGTCGCCTTCGAACCCAGCGAGATCTCGTCGCCGACGAAGCAGCGGCGCGACGCGACGTTGCACTTCACGCCGTTGACGCGGATGTGGCCGTGGCTGACCAGCTGGCGGGCGGCGAAGATCGTCGGCGCGAACTTGGCGCGGTACACGATCATGTCCAGGCGCTGCTCGAGCAGGCCGATCAGGTTCTGCGAGGTGTCGCCCTTCATGCGGGCGGCTTCCTGGTAGCAGGCCTTGAACTGCTTCTCGGTCACGTCGCCATAGTAGCCCTTCAGCTTCTGCTTGGCGCGCAGCTGCAGACCGAAGTCCGACATCTTGCCCTTGCGACGCTGACCGTGCTGGCCGGGGCCATATTCACGCTTGTTGACGGGGCTCTTGGGGCGGCCCCAGATGTTCTCGCCCATACGGCGATCGAGCTTGTACTTCGCGCTCTGACGCTTCGACATCTTAAATCCTTGGCAATTACGAACGACGTTGGTCCCGGTATCGCACCATGCAAGCCTTTATGGGGACAAGCGCAGGCCCACCGCTTCACCGGGATGCGGGGGCAATTGCGAAGGGGCGCGCCTAACCGAGACGCACCCCGGAGTCAAGCGAAGCGGCGGATCAGCGGCCGTTGGCGGTGCTCAGCCGTCCGGCCGTGCTTTCCACATCGTTGCGGGCATTGGCGGCGATCTCGTCCCATTCCGCCTGGGTCTTGCAAATCCGCTTGCTGGCGAGGCGCGAGCCGGTGGTTTCCTGCGTGCGGCAGATCTTCTTTTCCTTCACCGGCGCGGGGGTGGGTTCGGCCTGTTGGCCGGAAAGCGCGAGCAGCAGCAAGGTGGTCAGCATCGTCCTATCTCCCAATTGGAACGAAGCCGCAGCCTATCCCGCGCCAGTCCCGACCCGCAAGCCGGACTGGACAGCGCGAACGCCGCCCGGCAGAGCTTGGCCATGACCCAGATTCTCGCCGGACCCGATTGCACCACCATGGCGGAGGTTCGCGCGGGCGTCGACCAGCTCGACCGCGAGCTGGTGGCGCTGCTTGCGCGCCGCTTCGGCTATATGGACGCCGCCGCGCGGATCAAGCCGAGCCGCGACCGCGTGCGCGACGAGGATCGCAAGACCCAGGTCATCGAACAGGCGCGGGCCGAAGCCGAACGGCTGGGCCTGCCCGGCGCCGTGATCGCCGAGATGTGGGACGTTCTGGTCGAAGGGTCGATCGCCTATGAACTGGCGACCTTCGACCGGACGCGGGGGTAAGGCGGCTCCACCTCCGTTCGGCCTGAGCGTAGTCGAAGGCCAAGGGCCATCCCCCGCCAAGCGGTCCCCGTGGCGGAGATCACGGCGTGGCCTTCGACTACGCTCAGCCTGAACGGAGTTTGGACGCGCGGTCTTTACCGCTCGCGCGGGCGGGCCAGCGTCGACAGCACGCCGCGCAGGGTGCGGATTTCCTGGCTCGACCAGCCGGGCTTGGTCAGCAGGGTGCGCAGCGTCCGCTTGGTGGCGGGCGTCCGGTCGGGCGGAAAGAAATAGCCCGCGCCATCGAGCATCTCCTCGAGCTGGCCGATCATGCCGTCCAGCTCGAATTGCGGCGCGACCTCGGGCAGTTCGACCTCGGGCGGCTGGGCCAGCTCGACGCCCTTCGACCATTCATAGGCGATCAGGATCACCGCCTGCGCCAGGTTCAGGCTGCCGAATTCGGGGTTGATCGGCACGGTGACGATCTTGCGCGCGATCGCCACGTCGTCGGTCTCCAGCCCCGATCGCTCGGGCCCGAAAAGGAAGGCCGCCCGGCCGGTCGTGTCGGCATGGATTTCGCGCGCTGCCTCTTCCGGGGTCACGACCGGCTTGGTGACGCCGCGCTTGCGCACGGTGGTGGCATAGACCTGCGCACAGTCGGCGACCGCGTCGGCGACGCTCTCATAGACCTTGGCCTGTTCCAGCACGCTGTCCGCGCCCGAGGCGGCGGGCCCCGCCTGCGGATTGGGCCAGCCGTCGCGCGGGGTGACGAGGCGCATCTCGGCCAGCCCGAAATTGAGCATGGCACGCGCCGCCTTGCCGATATTCTCGCCCAGCTGCGGGCGGACCAGGACGATGACGGGGGGCTGGGATTTGTTCACGTTCACTCTTCCGTTCGCCCTGAGCGAAGTCGAAGGGCACGTTCCGCGCGCGGTATCGCGGCTTCTTTCAGGCGCGTCCAGTCCGATACGACCAAGGCGGCTTTCTTGGTGCGGGACCAGCCTTTGATCTGGCGTTCGGCGGTGAGGGCCTCGTGGCGGGTGGGGAAGTCCTGCGACCATGCCAGCGTTACCGGGCGGCGGCTGTGGGTGTAGCAGGGGATTTCGCCGGATCGGTGCTGGGCGATGCGGTGGTCGAGATTGTCGGTGTGGCCGGTGTAATAGCTGCCGTCGGAGCAGCGGAGGATGTAGCAGTAGAAGGCCATGGCCCGGTTCCCATTTGCCGATCGCCTGATGCTATCGCGACGGCGGCTTGGGGCAAGGGATTCCCTTGGGCTTCGACTTCGCTCAGCCTGAACGGAGTGTGGGGGTTGGGGAGAGGTGCAATTGGGCTTGGCAAAAACAGCCGTTCAGGCTGAGCGAAGTCGAAGCCCACGCCCCGAACCTCACCTCACTCCCCCTTCGGCGCCACTTCCTCAACCGTCCCGGCAAACGCCTCGAAATCCTTGGCCTCACCAAACTCGCGATACACGCTGGCGAAGCGGATATAGGCCACTGAATCCAGGCCCTTCAGCCCTTCCATCACCATCTCGCCGATCCGCTTGGACGATACCTCGCCCTCGCCGCTGGTCTCCAGCTGGCGCTGGATGCCGGACACCAGCTTTTCCACCCGCACCGGGTCGATCGGGCGCTTACGCGTGGCGATGGCGATGGAGCGGAGCAGCTTTTCGCGGTCGAACGGCTCGCGCCGCTCCTCGCTCTTCATCACGGTCAGTTCGCGCAACTGGATGCGCTCGAACGTGGTGAAGCGCGCGCCGCAGCCCTCGCACTGGCGGCGGCGGCGGATCGCCGCCCCATCTTCGGTGGGGCGGCTGTCCTTTACCTGACTGTCTTCATGGCCGCAAAAGGGGCAGCGCATTCAGATCTTCTTCTTGGCCTTGAAATAGGCGTAACCGGCACCCGCCGCCGCGCCGAGGACCGGGCCCACGAACGGCACCGGGATCGCGACCACGGCGCCGAGCGCGCCCCATTTCGCCATGCTCTTGCCGAGGCCGGGGGTCGACTTGATGTCGTTCTGCACCTCGGAAAACTTCTCGTCGAACTTGGCCATGCGTTTACGTCCTTATCCCTGATAGATCGGAAAGCGTGCGCAAAGCTCACGCACACGGGCACGAACGTTCGCCTCGACCTCGGGGTCCCCATGCTCGCCCTTGGCCTTCAGACCGTCGAGCACATCGGCGACCATATGGCCGATCTGCTCGAACTCCGCCGGGCCGAAACCGCGCGTGGTGCCCGCGGGCGAGCCGACGCGGATGCCGCTGGTCTTCATCGGGGGCAGCGGATCGTTGGGGATGCCGTTCTTGTTGCAGGTGATGCCCGCGCGCTCCAGCGCCTCGTCGGCGTCGCGGCCGGTGATGCCCAGCGGGGTCAGGTCGACCAGCGCCAGATGCGTGTCGGTGCCGCCCGCGACCAGGTTCGCGCCGCGCGCCTTCAGCGTCGCCGCCAGCGTGCGGGCATTCTCGACCACCGCCGCGATATAGGTCTTGAACTCGGGCTGGAGCGCCTCGCCGAACGCGACCGCCTTGGCGGCGATGACGTGCATCAGCGGGCCGCCCTGCAGGCCGGGGAAGACCGCCGAATTGATCTTCTTGGCTACGCCCTCGTCATTGGTCATGATCATGCCGCCGCGAGGGCCCCGCAGCGTCTTGTGCGTGGTGGTGGTCACGACATGCGCATGGCCGAACGGGGTCGGGTGCAGACCGCCCGCGACGATGCCCGCAAAGTGCGCCATGTCGACCATGAAGTACGCGCCGACCTCATCCGCGATGGCGCGGAACTTGGCGAAATCGATGACGCGGGGATAGGCCGATCCGCCCGCGATGATGATCTTGGGCTGGCACTCGCGCGCGATGCGGGCGACCTCGTCATAGTCGATCAGGTGCGTCTCGGGGTCGACGCCGTACTGGACCGCGTTGAACCACTTGCCCGACAGCGCCGCCTTGGCGCCGTGGGTCAGGTGGCCACCGGCGTCGAGCGACAGGCCCATGATCGTGTCGCCGGGCTTGGCCAGCGCCAGCATCACCGCGCCGTTCGCCTGCGCGCCCGAATGCGGCTGCACGTTGACGAAGTCGCAGCCGAAGATCTGCTTGGCGCGGTCGATCGCCAGCTGCTCGACCTCGTCCGACGGCGCGCAGCCCTGATAATAGCGCTTGCCCGGATAGCCCTCGGCATATTTGTTGGTGAAGACCGAGCCTTGCGCTTCCATCACCGCCTTGGAGACGATGTTCTCGCTGGCGATCAGCTCGATCTGGGTCTGCTCGCGCTCCAGCTCGTGCGACACACCGGCGAAGACGGCGGGGTCGGCATCGGCCAGGGTGCGGGTGAAGAAGCCGGCGGGCTGGACGTCGTTAAGCGTGCTCATGAGGGCGATATCCTTGGGCGTTCAATTCTGGGCGGATGCGGTGGACAGCATGTCGACGCGGCGCTGATGACGTCCGCCCTCGAACGGGGTGGACAGGAAGGCGGTCAGGCAGGCCTTGGCCATTTCCTCGCCGATGACGCGCGCGCCCATGGCGATGGCGTTGGCGTCGTTATGCTGGCGGGCGAGCGCGGCGGACAGCGGCTCGGAGACGAGCGCGCAGCGGCAGGCGGGATGGCGGTTGGCGGCGATCGAGATGCCGATGCCGGAGCCGCACAGCGCCACGCCGCGCTCGGCGCGACCATCGGCCAAGGCCTCGGCCACCGCATGGCCGAAATCGGGATAATCGACGCTCGCCGTGCCGTCGGTGCCCAGGTCGAGCACCTCATGCCCCTGTTCGCGCAGCCAGTCCGCCAGCACGGTCTTCAACGAGACGGCGGCATGATCGGATGCGATCGCGATGCGCATGGGACGGGCGCTCCTGACGGGGTAGGAATGGAATGAGCGCGCCTTTACGCGCGCACGGGGCGGATGGCTACCCCTTCGCGCAACGGAACGTGCGCCATGGCCAGGGGTTCTGCGCGGCATGACGCGTATCCTGATCCTCGCCGCCCTCGCCACCCTCTCCGCCTGCTCGCGCGAGGCGCCCGACTCGGTCACCAACGGCGCCGCCCCGGCCAGCGGCCCCCAGGCGGCCGCGACGGCGGGACCGGCAGGCGACGGCGCGACCTTCAGCGGCGTGCCCAAGAAGAAGGCACCGGATTATGTCGGCCGCTGGATCGGGGTGGAGGGCATGATCCTGAACGTGAAGCATGCCGCGACGCCCGGCCGCTATCGTCTGGAGATGCAATGGGACCTCGACCACCGAGGCGAGTTCCGGGGCGATGCGGTGGGCGACACCATCGTCTTCGAGCGCAACGGCGTGCGCGAGACGCTGCGCCCGACCAATGGGGATGCGACCGGGCTGAAATATCTGGCGGGAAAAACCGAGTGCCTGACGGTCAAGACGGGCGAAGGCTATTGCAAGACGTAAGGCGGGGCCGAGCCGTTGGCCTCCCCGCCAAATTCCGGCATCCGATAGCCCTATCGCCCCCTGTTCCCCGGCGAAGGCCGGGGCCCAGTTACCACGACCTCGATGGAGCGGACTGGCCAAGCGTGGGAGGCCCAAGCGATGCGTTGGCGCATGCCTCCCACGCATCGCTCTGCGCACCATTGCCTTTGCAGCAACTGGGCCCCGGCCTTCGCCGGGGAACATGGAATGATGGAGAGGCCTTGGGGCGGATCGAATTCACAATCGCGTCTTCTTCTCCTCTCCCCTGGCCAGGGGAGAGGGTTAGCGAAGCTTGCCAGCCTGCTGGCTAGCGCAGCTTGGGTGAGGGGTTGAGCGAGCCCAAAGGCTCGCGCGCTCGCTTCGCAAGCGCCCACCCCTCACCCAGCTCCGACTAAGCCTTTGCTCTCGCAAAGGCCAAGTCTGCGCAACCCTCTCCCCTCTGCGAGGGGCGAGGGAAGGAAAGGCATCGCTGAACGGTGATCGCCCCTAGGCCGCCATCTTCAGTTCGAGGCGCTCCCAGATCTCGACCAGGGCCGACACCAGTTCCGCCATCATCGCCTCGTCATGCGCGGGGCCGGGCGTGAAGCGCAGGCGTTCGGTGCCGCGCGGGACGGTCGGGTAATTGATCGGCTGGACGTACACGCCATATTCGGCGAGCAGGATGTCGCTGATCTTCTTGGCCTTAACCGGGTCGCCGACCATCACCGGCACGATATGCGTCTCGCCCAGCATCACGGGCAGTCCCGCGTCGCGCATCATCGCCTTCAGCCGGGCGGCGGCGGCCTGCTGGCCCTCGCGCTCGACCGAACTTTGCTTCAGGTGGCGGACGCTCGCCAGCACGCCCGCGACCAGTACCGGCGACAGCGAGGTGGTGAAGATGAAACCCGGCGCATAGGACCGGATCACGTCGACGATCATCCGGTCGGCCGCGATATAGCCGCCCATCACGCCGAACGCCTTGCCCAGCGTCCCCTCGATCACGGTCAGCCGGTGCGCGACCCCGTCCCGCTCCGAAATGCCGCCGCCGCGCGCGCCGTACATGCCGACCGCATGGACCTCGTCCAGATAGGTCAGCGCATTATACTTGTCGGCCAGATCACAGATCGCCGCGATCGGGGCGACATCGCCCTCCATCGAATAGACGCTCTCGAACGCGATCAGCTTGGGCACGCCCGGATCGGCCGCCGCCAGCAATTCTTCCAGATGCGCCAGGTCGTTGTGGCGGAAGACCTGCTTCTCGCACCCCGAATTGCGGATGCCCGCGATCATCGAGGCGTGGTTGAGTTCGTCGGAGAAGATCACGCAACCGGGCAGGATCTTGGCGAGCGTGGCCAGCGTCGCCTCGTTCGAGACATAGCCGCTGGTGAACAGCAGCGCGGCTTCCTTGCCGTGCAGGTCGGCGAGTTCGCCTTCCAAATCGACATGATAATGGGTGTTGCCGCCGATATTGCGCGTGCCGCCCGAGCCCGCGCCGACATCGTGCAGCGCCTCCTCCATCGCGGCGATGACCTTGGGATGCTGTCCCATCGCCAGATAGTCGTTGGAGCACCAGACCGTGATCGGCTTGGGTCCGTTATGACCGGCAAAGCAGCGCGCATTGGGGAACATGCCCTTGTTGCGCAGAATGTCGATGAAGACGCGGTAACGTCCCTCGGCGTGCAGGCGGTCGATCGCCTGGGTGAAGACGCGGGAATAATCCACGCGCACGTCCGTACCGTCCATGCTCATGGGTTGGGAATGTAGGACGATGCGGCGGGCGATGCGAGTCGATAACCGCGATGACTGTGATCGATCATGGTGGACATATTGTCCCAGCATCCCCACGGTTCCCGATGCGGATGGCTCGCAAGCCCCGTTCGGGCGGGGCGAGCGATGCTATAGCGCCTCGATCCGCGAAAAGCCGCGCGCCGCCAGCCCCGGTCGCAGGGCGGCCTCGCGCTCGCCCAGATGCGTGAACACCGCCCCCCCCTCTCCCGCCGAGTCGGGCCAGTCCTGCCCCTGGGTCAGAAACGCGATTCGCCGCGCGATTCCCGGCCCGCCGTCGACGAAGCGCACCGGACGCGGCGCCGCCGCCGTCAGTTCGGCCTCGACCAGCGGGAAATGGGTGCAGGCGTTGACGATCACGTCGATCGCCTCGCCCCCCGGCTGGCCGAACAGCCCGTCCAGCACCGCCGCGAAGGATTCGGACGACGGCGTCTCGCCGCGCAGCCGGGCCTCGGCCAGTTCGACCAGCTCGGCCGAGCCGTGCCGGATCACCCGGCAATCGCCCGCGAACCGCGCCGCCAGATCGTCGACATAGGCCTGTCGCACCGTCGCGCGCGTGCCGAGCACGCCGATCACCCGCGTCTCGCTCATCGCCGCCGCCGGCTTGATCGCGGGCACGGTGCCCACCACGGCCACGTCCAGCGCGGCGCGGACCGCGGGCAGCGCGATGGTCGAGGCGGTGTTGCACGCGATGACGATCAGCCTTGGCCGATACCGCTCCGCCAGCCGCCCCAGCAGGGCGGGCACCCGCCCGGCAATCTCCGCCTCGGTCTTTTCGCCATAGGGAAAGCCCGCGCTGTCCGCGACATAGACGAAGGGCGCGGTCGGCAGCAGGGCGCGCGCAGGCCCCGCGATCGACAGTCCGCCGACGCCGGAATCGAAGAACAGGATGGGACGCGCATCGCTCATCCCGCCGTCTTTAAGCGCCCCCCGACGCCGAGGCCAGAGCGGGCCGCGATTGGACAGGCCGGGATCGCTGTTCTATGTCTGTCCCGGAGAACCGGGGGAAGACCATTGCCGACCGACATCATCTGGGGACCGCCGGGCTGGGCCTTGCTGATCGGCTATCTGCTGGGGTCGATTCCCTTCGGCATCATCCTGACCCGGATGGCGGGCGCGGGCGATCTGCGCAGCATCGGATCGGGCAATATCGGCGCGACCAATGTGTTGCGCACCGGCCGCAAGGGGCTGGCCGCCGCGACGCTGATCCTCGACATGTTGAAGGGGGTCGCCGCCGTGCTGCTGGTCCGCCACTGGCTGCCCGGCCAGGAGGTGCTGGCGGCGGCGGCGGCGTTCGTCGGCCATTGCTATCCCGTCTGGCTGAAGTTTCGCGGCGGCAAGGGCGTCGCCACGCTGATGGGCGTCGTCACCGCGCTCTACTGGCCGCTGGGCCTGGTCTATGCGGTGGTCTGGCTGGGCCTGCTCGCCACCGTCCGCATCTCGGCGGTGGCGGGGATGATCGCAGCGATCAGCGCGCCGCTGGCCGCCGCCGTGCTCGGCCGGTTCGACTTGGTCCTGCTGCTGATCGCGCTCGCGCTGATCGTCGTGTGGAAGCACGGGTCGAACATCGAGCGGCTGCTGGCGGGCACCGAACCGCGCATCGGCAAGACGCGTGGCTGACGCCCGGTTCGCGCAGCTCCGGCTGCTGCGGACGCATGGCATCGGTCCCGTCACCTGGCGACAATTGATGGCGCGCTTCGGCGCGGCGGAGGCGGCGCTGGACGCGGTGCCGATGCTCGCCCGGCGCGGCGGCGGCGATGGCCCGCGCATCCCCGATCCCGCGCTGATCGCCCGCGAGATCGAGGCGGTCGCACGGCTCGGCGCGCGGCATGTCCTGCTGGGCGAGGCCGAGTATCCGCCGCTGCTCGCCGAGCTCGACACCGCGCCGCCCGCGCTGATCATGCGCGGCGACATCGGGCTGGCGCATCGCGGCGGGGTGGCGCTGGTCGGCGCGCGCAATGCCTCGGCCGCGTCCTGCCGCTTCGCGCGCGGGCTGGCGCAGGATCTGGCGGCGCAGCATGTACCCGTCACCTCGGGCCTGGCGCGGGGGATCGACACCGCGGCGCATCTCGGCGCGCTGGAGGGCGGCACGATCGGCGTCATCGCCAGCGGCATCGACATCGCCTTTCCCCCCGAAAATGCCCGGTTGCAGGAAGAGGTGGCGACGCGCGGCCTGCTGATCGCCGAGCAGCCGCCGGGCACCCAGCCGCTGGCCCGCCATTTCCCCTCGCGCAACCGGATCATCGCAGGACTCGCGCAAGGGACCGTGGTGGTCGAGGCCGCACCGCGTTCGGGCTCGCTCATCACCGCGCGGCTGGCGGGCGAGGCGGGGCGCGAGGTGATGGCGGTGCCCGGCCATCCGGCGGACCCGCGCGCGCAAGGCTGCAACATGCTGATCCGCGAGGGCGCGACGCTGATCCAGTCGGCGGGGGACATTCTCGAACAGATCCGCCCCATCGACCCGCGCATGGTCCGCGCACCCGATAGCGCCTACACCCCGCCGCCGCCGCAGGAGGCGAGCGATGCCGACCGGCGGCGGGTCGGCGACCTGCTCGGCCCGGCGGCGGTGAGCGTGGACGAACTCATCCGCCAGAGCGGCCGCCCGCCCGCCATCGTCCAGACGATCCTGCTGGAACTGGAGCTGGCCGGACGGCTGGAGCGCCATGCGGGCGGCCGGGTGGCGCTGGCATGATCCAGACCGAACGCCTGACCCTGCGTCCCTATGAGGTGGCAGATTTCGACGCCTATGCCGCGATGGTCGCCGATCCCGTCGTGGTCCGTCACGCCGGTCCGCCGATGTCGGGTGAAGAAGCGTGGATGCGGCTGTTGCGCTTCATCGGCTATTGGTCGGTATTCGACCATGGGATGTTTGCGGTGTTCGACCGGGCCAACGGGCAATATCTCGGCGAGACCGGCTTCATGGACTTCCGCCGCGAGGTCGTGCCGAAACTTTCACCCTCTCCACCGGAAGCGGCCTGGGTGTTCACCAGCGCCGCGCATGGCAAGGGCTATGCGTTCGAGGCCGCGACCGCCGCGCATCGCTGGATGGAGCAGCATCATGCGCCCGCCGCGACCCAGTGCATCATCGCGCCGGCCAATCTCGGCTCGATCCGCCTGGCGGAGCGGCTGGGCTATGCTTTGCACGACCGGCCGACCTATCGGGGGGAGGCGCTGCGTTTCGTCCGAGAGCGTTAACGGGGCACCCACACCCGCCCGAACCGCCACCGCCAACGACCCAACCCCGCTTGACGGCCCCCCGCCCCCTCCCCATCCTCGCGTACGCACATAAGGGACGCGTTTCACCACTCATGCAGCTTGTCATCGTCGAATCGCCCGCCAAGGCGAAGACCATCGAGAAATATCTGGGTTCGGACTACCGAGTCCTGGCGAGCTATGGTCACGTCCGCGACCTGCCGCCCAAGGACGGCTCGGTCGATCCCGACCAGAATTTCGCGATGGAGTGGGAGAATTACGCGGACAAGGCGCGCCAGCTCAAGGCGATCGCCGACGAGGCCAAGAAGGCCGACCGCCTGATCCTGGCCACCGACCCTGATCGCGAGGGCGAGGCGATTTCGTGGCATGTGCAGGAGGTGCTGAAGAACCGCAAGGCGCTGCCCGACAAGGTCGAGCGGGTGACCTTCAACGCGATCACCAAGCCCGCCATCCTCCACGCGATGCAGAACCCGCGCGAGCTGGATACCGACCTGATCGACGCGTATCGGGCACGCCGCGCGCTCGACTATCTGGTCGGCTTCACCCTGTCGCCGGTGCTGTGGCGCAAGCTGCCCGGCGCCAAGTCGGCGGGGCGCGTCCAGTCGGTGGCGCTGCGCCTGATCGTCGGGCGCGAGCGCGAGATCGAGGCGTTCAAGCCCCAGGAATATTGGTCGGTGACGGCCGATATGGAGCAGGACGGCACGCCCTTCGTCGCGCGGCTGGTCCAGTGGGAGGGCAAGAAGCTCGACCGCCTGTCGATCGGCACGCAAGGCGACGCGACCCGCGCCAAGGCCGATGTCGAGGCAGGCCGCTTCGCGGTCCAGTCGGTCGAGACCAAGCCCGCGACGCGCAATCCGCCGCCGCCCTTCACCACCTCCACGCTGCAACAGGAGGCCGCGCGCAAGCTGGGCTTCTCGGCCGATCACACCATGCGGATCGCGCAGCAGCTCTACGAGGACGGCGCGATCACCTATATGCGTACCGACGGCGTCCAGATGGACGGGTCGGCCATCTCGGCGGCGCGCAAGGCGGTGGCCGATCGCTATGACGCCTCCTATGTCCCCGACAAGCCGCGCGTCTATCAGTCCAAGGCGAAGAACGCGCAGGAAGCGCACGAGGCGATCCGCCCGACCGACTTCTCGCGCGATCGTGCGGGCTCGGGCGATCATGGCCGTCTCTACGACCTGATCTGGAAGCGCGCGCTGGCGAGCCAGATGGCCTCGGCACGGATGGAGCGGACCACCATCGACATGGCCGACGGCACCGGCCGCCACGTGCTGCGCGCGACCGGCCAGGTCGTGCTCTTCCCCGGCTATCTGGCGCTCTATGAGGAAGGCCAGGACGACAGCCAGGACGAAGAGGCGCGCCGCCTCCCCCGCCTGCGCGAAGGCGATGCGCCCGCCAAGAAGGAGGTCAAGGCCGAACAGCACTTCACCCAGCCGCCGCCGCGCTTCTCCGAGGCGTCGCTGGTCAAGCGGATGGAGGAACTCGGCATCGGGCGGCCGTCCACCTATGCCTCGATCATCAAGACGCTGAAGGACCGCGCGTACGTCCGCGTCGAGAAGAACCGCTTCTTCGCCGAGGAGAGTGGGCGTCTGGTGACGGCGTTCCTCGAACGCTTCTTCGAGAAATATGTCGGCTATGACTATACCGCCGAGCTGGAAGAGGAGCTGGACGACGTGTCCGGCGGCCGCGCCCAGTGGCAGGCGGTGCTCGACGCCTTCTGGCGCGACTTCAAGCCGCGCACGTCCGAAGTCATGGAGCAGCAGCCCTCGGCGATCACCGCCGAGCTGGACCAGTTCCTGGCGCCCTATCTCTTCCCCGAAAAGGCGGACGGGTCGGACCCGCGCCTCTGCCCCAATTGCGGCGAGGGCAGGCTGGCGCTGCGCGGCGGCCGGTTCGGCGCATTCATCGCCTGCTCCAACTATCCCGAGTGCAAATATACCCGTCGCTTCGCGCAGGGCGGCGAAGGCGCGGGCGAGGATTCAGGGCCGGAAACGCTGGGTCAGGATCCCGAGACCGGACTGCCGGTCGAGCGCAAGTCGGGTCGCTTCGGCCCCTATATCCAGCTCGGCGAGGGCAAGGACGCCAAGCGCGCCTCGATCCCCAAGGATGTCGATCTCGATCTGGAATGGGCGCTCAAGCTGCTCAGCCTGCCGCGCACGATCGGCAACCACCCCGAGACGGGCGAGCCGATCACCGCGTCGATCGGGCGCTATGGCCCCTATCTGGCGCATAGCGGTAAATATGCCCGCCTGACCTCGACTGCCGAAGTGTTCGAAACGGGCATGAACGCCGCCGTGGTCAAGCTGGCCGAAGCGGCGGCGGGCGGTGGGCGCGCCGCGCGCGGCACGGCGTCGCGCGAACCGCTGAAGGTGCTGGGCAAGCATCCGCGCACCGAGGCGGAGATCAAGCTGATGGAGGGGCGCTATGGCCCCTATGTCACGGACGGCGAGACGAACGCGACCATCCCCAAGACGGTCGACAAGGACCAGCTGACGCTGGAGGAAGCCGCGCAGCTGATCGACGCGCGGGCGGCGGCGGCTCCGGCCCGCAAGAAACCGGCAAAGAAGGCCGCAGCCAAAACGGGGGCCAAGAAGGCGCCCGCCAAGGCATCGGCCGCAAAGAAGGCGCCTGCCAAAAAGGCGGCAACCAAAAAGACCGAAGCCTGAATCCCACTCGCGCTGCGATGGCCATGAGCGCTCGGCGGGGTATCAGCCTGCCGAGCGGCTTACTGTCGGCCGTGGCTTCAACAAAGCGGCATTTATCACTCGATCTTCAGTGGCAGCACGAAATCGAGCATTCGCCGAACCATCAGACCGACCGAGAGCGCAATGATCCAGACAAAGGACCGTCCTCTCGAATCTTTGACGATCATCCAATGGTCGAGATGAACATATCTCTTCACCATGGTCTCGACGGACATGGCGACGGCGATCGCGACCGCCAAGTGGATCGCCAGCCGCCCAAAGCTGATAATCGTCGGGCCGTCTTTTTCTTGTACCATCGCATTCTCTTGGTACACGACGGTATGGGCAAGTGACCAGCGCCCGGTTCGTCGGGAAAGCTCAAGCCGCACGCATCTGCGGGAGATGGCCGTAGAGCATGGCGCGGGCCTGGCGCTGCGCTTCGGCGATTTCGCGCGCGGTCATGTCTTCGGCCACTTCGGACCGTGCGATCTGCGCGGGCAGGAAGCCCGCGACCGCCGCCAGGTTGAACCATTTGTGCGCTTCGATCAGGTCCAGGCGGGTGCCGCCCGAGCCGGTCGAAAAGGCGACGCCCAGATCGTACATCGCCGCGCCGTCGGTCGCCATCTGGTCGGCGATCCGGCTTTCCATCAGGAACTGCGCGGATTTGCTGCTATTGGCCATATCCATGCCCCTCTTGCGGACACCGTGTCCGCGAGCATGGGTCTATGGCCATAACGGTCACAAATTGGTTAACTCATTAACCGAGTGTGATAGCGATATTGTCGATCAGTCTGGTCGATCCCATGCGTGCCGCCGCGAGCAGGCGGCGGGGGCGGTCGGCGGCGGGATCGGGAGCCAGAGTCTCGGCATCGGCCAGGGCGACATAGTCCACCTCGAACCCGGCGGCGGTCAGCGTGGCGCGGGCATCGGCCAGCACCGTCGCCACCTCCTCGCCCCGCCCGATCGCCCGCGCGGCGACGCCCAGCGCGCGGGGCAGCGCCACCGCCTTGGCCCGCTGTTCCTCGTCGAGATAGATGTTGCGCGACGACAGCGCCAAACCGTCATCGTCGCGCTGGGTCGGCACGCCGACGATATCGATGGGGAAGTCGAGATCGGCGACCATGCGGCGGATCACCGCCAGCTGCTGGAAATCCTTTTCGCCGAAATAGGCGGCGTCGGGGCGGACCTGGTTGAACAGCTTGGCGACGACGGTGGCGACGCCGTCGAAATGGCCGGGACGCGCCTCGCCGTCAAAGCCCTCGCTGACGCCCGCGACATGGATCGTGGTCGCATGCCCCTCCGGATACATGGCCTCGACGCTGGGCATCCAGACGGCATCGCATCCCGCCTCGGTCAGCATGCGCAGGTCGGACGCCTCGCGCCGGGGATAGCGGCCCAGATCCTCGCCCGCGCCGAATTGCCGGGGATTGACGAAGATCGACGCGACCACCTTGGTTCCCGGCCGCTTCGCCGCCTCGATCAGCGCGATATGCCCGGCATGGAGCGCGCCCATGGTCGGCACGAACGCCACGCGCGCCCCCTCGGCCCGCAACGTGCCGAGCGTCGCGGCCAGCGCTTCGCGATCCCGAATGACTTCCACTGATTTTACCCCTCGTTCCCCACGCCGAGGGCTTCTATGAAGGGTGGCAACGGGGATCAATAAGGAAGCGACGAGTTGCCGGAGCGGCTATCTTCAACCCACGTGATTGTTTTTGCCAATGAAAAAGGTGGCACTGGCAAATCGACGACGGCGGTCCATGTCGCCATCGCTTTGGCCGCCAAGGGGGCCCGAGTCGCCTGTCTTGATCTGGATCATCGTCAACGCACGGTCGGCCGGTATCTGGAGAATCGCGCCGAGACGATCCGGCGCACCGGCCATGCCCTGCCCATGCCGGTCCATGCGACCCACACCACCCAGACCGAGGAGGGGTTCGAGGAGCTGTGGTTCGGCCTGTCGCAGGATGCCGACTTCCTGATCGTCGACACGCCGGGCCGCGACGACCATTTCGCGCGGACGGCAGCGGCCCTATCCAACACGCTGGTCACGCCGATGAACGACAGCTTCGTCGATTTCGACCTGATCGGCCAGGTCGATCCGGAGAGTTTCCAGGTCACGCGCCCCAGCTTCTATTCCGAACTGATCTGGGACGCGCGCAAGCAGCGGGCGCGGGCCGACGGCACCACCATCGACTGGGTCGTGCTGCGCAACCGGCTTCAGCATATCGAGGCGCGCAACATGCGCCGCGTGTCGGACGCGCTGACCCAGCTGTCGCGCCGGGTCGGCTTCCGGATCATTCCGGGGCTGGGCGAGCGGGTCATCTATCGCGAGATGTTCCCCAACGGCCTGACCATGATCGACTCCAAGGAATTCGGCGCGATGGGGCTGGGCCATGTCGCCGCGCGGCAGGAACTGCGCGAGATGATGGCCGCGCTCCAGCTGCCCGAGCCGGGCGAAGAGGGCTCCGCGCTGGGCGGCACGACCGAAACCGACGCGGCCGCATGATCGGATACGGGATGCGGACGGCGTGAAATGGCTGATCGCGCTGGCGGTGATCTGGCTGGTGTGGCGCTACATGCCCCGCCCCGCCAGGGCGGCGCGCACGCCCCGCCTGCCGCGTGACGAGGCGGAGGCGCTGGCGATCCTCGACCTGCCGCCGCATGCCGATGCCGAGGCGATCCGCCAGGCGCATCGGCGGCTGGTGAGCCAGGTCCATCCCGATCGCGGTGGATCCGCCGAACTCGCGCGGCGGGTGAACGCCGCGCGCGACCTGTTGCTGGACCGGCGTGGTGGCTGAACGCGCCGCCGCGATCCATCCCAGCGCGTGCCGCGAATATGACGTGCGCGGCACCGTACCCGAGACGCTGGACGAAGCCGCCGCCTATGCGGTCGGGCGCGGCTTTGCCAGCCGGGTGCGGCGCGCGGGCGGCTCCCGCGTCGCGGTCGGGCGCGATGGTAGGCTTAGCTCGCCCGCACTCGAGGCCGCGCTGGTCGAGGGGCTGTGCGAAAGCGGCGTCGATGTCGTCCGGCTGGGGCTGGGCCCCACCCCGATGGTCTATTTCGCCGAAGCGACCCTAGGGGTGGACGGCGCCGTACAGGTAACGGGCAGCCACAATCCCCGCGACGACAATGGCTTCAAGATGGTGCTGCACCACCGCCCGTTTTTCGGCGAGGACGTGCAGGACCTGGCGCGGATGGCACGGACGCGCGACTGGACCACGGGCCAGGGGCAAGTGAGCGAGCACGCCATTCTCGACGCCTATGTCGACCGGCTGATGGCGGGCTATGCCGGGGGTGCCTATCGCATCGGCTGGGACTGTGGCAGCGGCGCGGCGGGCCCGGTCATCGAGAAGCTGGTCCAGCGCCTGCCGGGTGAGCATCACACGCTGTTCACCGATGTGGACGGTCATTTCCCGCATCATCACCCCGATCCGACGGTCGAGAGCAACCTAGACGCGCTGAAGCGACTCGTGGCCGAGAAGTCGCTCGACTTCGGATTCGCTTTCGACGGTGACGGCGACCGGATCGGCGCGATCGACGGGCTGGGCCGCGTGATCTGGGGCGACCAGATCCTGATGCTGCTGGCCGGGCCCGCACTCGCCGAGCATCCCGGCGCGCCGATCGTCGCGGACGTGAAGGCCAGCCAGGCGCTGTTCGACCATATCACGACGCTGGGCGGCCAGCCGGTGATGTGGAAGACCGGGCACAGCCTGATGAAGACCAAGATGGCCGAAACCGCCGCACCGCTGGGGGGCGAGATGTCGGGCCATATGTTCTTCGCGGGCGAATGGTACGGATTCGACGATGCGCATTATGCCGCGATCCGCCTGATCCGCGCGGCGCATCTGGCGGGCCGCTCGATGACCGAGCTGCGCGGGGCGATGCCCGCGATGGTGGATATTCCCGAAACGCGGATCGTCATATCCGAATCGGACAAGTTCGCGATCGTCGACCGGGTGGCGGCGGCGCTGGCCCGTGGCGGGGCCCAGGTCAACGACACGGATGGCGTCCGGGTGCGGACGGCGGATGGCTGGTGGTTGTTGCGGGCGTCCAACACGCAAGCCGCGCTGACCGTGCGGGCCGAGGCCGGGGATGCGGCGGGGCTGGAGCGGGTGCTGGCGGAGCTGGACCATTACCTCGCGATGGAGGGGGTGCGGCGGTAGCGCCGGGCGTAGCCTTCGACTTCGCTCAGGCTGAACGGAGGTTCGGGAAATCGACGTAACGTCCGTCGCTCCGTTCAGCCTGAGCGCAGTCGAAGGCCAAGGGACGCCCCCTCCCGGAGCGCCCCCCCCCACTCCCCGATCAGATGTCCCCGATCATCTCCGACAGCACTTCCAGGCACGACACGCCCAGCTTCGCCGACCGCTCGCCCGACCAGCCATGGACCGCGTCGGGATTGGGATCATGGTCCTTGAACGGCATTTCCAGCGTCACCGACACCGCGCCGAACCGCTCGGCGAGCTGGTTGGTCGACATGGCGAGGTTGGCATTGCCCGCGCTCGCCTTTTCATAGCCCATCTGGGTCTGGAAATCGGGAGTGTGCGCGGCCAGGCGGCGACCGAATTCATAGAATTTGGCGCCATGCTCCTCGGTCCAGCTGGGAATCCCCTCGAACCCGGCGATGAAGTTCGCCGGGATCGCCTCGTCGCCATGGACGTCGATCGCGAAGTCGACGCCGGTCCGGTCCATGCGGTCGCGCACGCACAGCACTTCGGGGCTGCGCTCGGGGGTGGGCGCGTGCCATTCGCGGTTGAGGTTCACCCCCACGGCATTGGTGCGCAGATGCCCGCGCCGCGTGCCGTCCGGATTCATGTTGGGCACGACATGCACGGTCGCCGCCGCCAGCAGCGACTCCGCCGCCGGGCTGGTCAGCCAGTCGAGCGCGCCCTCCATCCACCATTCGGCCATCGATTCGCCCGGATGCTGGCGGGCATAGAGCCACACCTGCTTCGCACCCGAACCGAGGCGGAAATAGTCGATCGGCTGGCCGTCGAGCGTCTGGCCGATCTCCTCATGATGGACGCCGCGCGCAGCGATCCGCGCGACCAGGTCGTGGTGGCGCTCCATCGTATAGGGCTCGAAATAGGCGAACCAGACCAGGTCCGATTCGCCCGTCCACTGCCACTCGATCACCCCGTCGGCATAGCGCGTCGGGGTCATGCGCCAGTCCTGCCGGTCGGTCGAGGCGCGGACATGATAGCCCGGCCAGCCATCGGCAAAGGCCGAGCCTGCGCCGTTCAGGATCCGGAAGGTCAGCGTGCGCCCCTTCACCCCACCGGCCCGGAAATAGAACCACTGGTAGAAGTCCGAATCCCGGTCGTTCACGATCTCCAGGTCGACCCGGTCGCCCTCGATCCCGACAAGGCGGATATTGCCGCCGTCGAAGGCGGCGTTGATGGTCAGCGTCATCGCCTTACTTCACCTCGATGGTGCGGCCCGACTCGCCGGGGAATTTGGTGAACAGCGCATCGGCCAGCTTGGCCGCCTGGGCCTGGGCATCGACCTTCGCCACCGCCTCGATCGGGGCGATGTTGCGCGCGCTGCCTTCCCAGATCGGCGACTGGTCGGCCCGGCGCTTGATCTGGACCGACAGCTCGGTGCCGATGATCTCCTGCGGACGGCTCTTGCCGATCGGGAAGCTGACGCCCCCGCCCAGCCCGACACCGCCGCCACGACCGCCCGAGAAGCTGCCGCCGCCCAGGCCGATCGAGAAGGGCGACGGGCGCGGCGGGCCCAGCCGGTTGGCGCGGGTGAAGGCCACGGTCGCGATATAGTCGGGCTGCGCATCGCCCTGGGGCAGCGTATAGCCGTTGCGGAGCAGCGCGGTTTCGACCGCGGCGGCATAGGTCTTGAACTCGATGCTGGCCGGGCCGGTGTTCGACAGCGGCTCGACCCGGACGGTCCCGCGCGCGATCGGCTCGCCCAGATGATAGCGAATCACCTCGGTCGGCGGCAGGCGCCCACCCGTGGTGGAACAGGCGGCCAGCGTTCCGGCGGCGGCCGCGAGGATCAGGAGCGAGCGGGCTTTCATGAGTGGGGGGCACCTTGAAGATGTTACGGATGGGCAACGCATGACATATGGGGGTTGATCCAGCGGCGGAAGAGGCCGCGTGGCGGATGACCGTCATGTCATGCCCCAACCTTGACTTGGCCGCCCTTTGCCACTAGGCGGCGACGCTTTCCAGATCACCCTCCAGTTCAAAAGAAGCGAATCGATCATGAAGATCCGCAATTCCCTGAAGTCGCTCAAGGATCGCCACCGGGACAACCGCGTGATCCGCCGTCGCGGCCGCACCTATGTCATCAACAAGACCAACCGTCGTTTCAAGGCGCGCCAGGGCTAATCGCTCTTGGGGCTGATCGAACAGGACGAGGCTGGCGGCGTGTCCGCGGCCCGTTCCGATCGGCCGACCGCCGTCATCTTCGACGTCGGTCGCGTACTCTACGACTGGGATCCCCGGATCCTGTATCGGCGCCTGATCGCTGACGATCGGGCGCTCGATGCGTTTGTGCGCGATGTCGTCACGACCGAGTGGCATTTCCAGCATGATGCGGGCCGCGATTTCGCCGACACCTCGGCGGAGCTGATCGCGTTATACCCGCAGCATCGCGACCTGATCGCCGCCTGGGGCCCGCGCTTTGGCGAGAGCATCGGCGATCCGATTCCGGGGATGCACGAACTGGTCGCCGAACTCGATTCGGCGGGCGTCCCGCTGTTCGCGATCACGAACTTCAGCCATGAATTCTGGCCGCCCTTCCGGGCGCGCGAGGCGGCGTTGTTCGATCGATTCCGCGCCATCGTGGTATCGGGCGATGAGAAGCTGGTGAAGCCCGACCCCGCCATCTACGCTCTCGCGCTCGCCCGGTTCGGGCTGGAGCCGGGGCAGGCGGTGTTCATCGACGACAATCGCGCCAATATCGATGCGGCGGCGGCGATGGGAATCCATGCGCTGCATTTCACCGACGAGGCGGCGCTTCGGCCGCAGCTTCGGGCGTTGGGGTTGGTGGCCTAGCCGCACGGCCAGCCCGTGCGCTTCGACTTCGCTCAGCGTGAACGGAACGCAGGAGCAAACTCCGTTCAGCCTGAGCGCAGTCGAAGGCCACGCCCCGATCTCACCGCGCCAGCGACGCCAGCTGCGCCTGATTGGCTTGGCTCGCCTCGGTATCCAGCAGCGCCGGATCGAGATGATCCCCAACCATCTGATCGGTGACGATCACATTGGTCCCCACCGTGGTGATCGAGAACAGTTTCTTGGCGAAGGCGCTGGGCAGCCGGATGCAGCCATGCGAATCGGGAAATCCGGGATTGTTGCCCGCGTGCAGCGCCACGCCGTCCCAGGTCAGCCGCTGCATGAACGGCATCGGCGCCGAATTGTAGAGATTGCTGCGATGCATCTCGCGCTTCTGCAGGATCGGGAAGATGCCGACCGGCGTGTCCTTGCCATCCTTGCCTGTCGACACCGACGCCGCCGCGATCATCGTGTCGCCACGATAGACATAGGCGCGCTGCATCGGCAGGCTGACGACGACCGTCACCGGCTGGACGACCGGATCGACCGCCGCCATTTGCGGGTCGGCCCAGACGAAGCGGTTGGGCGCCAGGGCGGCGGCGGCCTGGGCGATGGTGGCGGTGGCAGGCCCCTCTTCGGCGAAAGCGGGTGCGGCGAAACCCAGAGTGGTCACCCCGAGCAGGGCGGCAAAAGCGAAAGCCTTCATATCCCTTTTCCTTGGCGAGTTCATAATTTCTTAAACACGTCAAGCCACATTTGGTGCCGAGCGAAATTTTTTACGCTGAGCCGGAACTTTCGCCGAATCGATGGAACCAAGCGATCAACCGATAGGGGGAAGGGCAGAAAAATGGCCCCTTCCCTGCTATCTAGGAGTCGCGGGAATTCTGGGGTTTGAAGGATCATAATGCTCGAAAATCTGGACGCTGCGCCGGGTCGGCGCGCGCTGTTGAAGAACGCGCTGGTGTTGGCCGGGGCGCTCGCGGTTCCGGGTGCGGCAACGGCCCGGGGTCGCCTGACCGCGGGGGATCTCCGCCCACTTCGCCAGCCGCCGGTTCCGAAACATCCCACGCTGCCCGGTGCGCCCGATCCGATTCCGGCGCAGCCGATCCTGGCCTCGTCGCGGGTGGTGCGTCCGGAACTGCTGCGCGCGGCGATGGCGTCGCTGCAACGGCATAACGGGCGGATCGGCCAGCGCGACCGGATGGCGATCGTCGACTTCGCGGTCGGCTCGTCCGAACCGCGCCTCCACCTGATCGATCTGGTCAGCGGCAAGAGCCAGTCGCTGCTCGTCTCGCACGGCAGCGGGTCGGACCCGTCGCACAGCGGCTATCTCCAGCGCTTCTCGAATGCGTTCAACTCGAACGCCAGCAGCGAGGGCGCCTTCCTGACCGACGATTATTATGTCGGCAAGCATGGCCGGTCGCAGCGTCTGGTCGGGCTCGATCCGACCAACGACAATGCGCTGGGCCGTGCGATCGTGATCCACTCCGCCTGGTACGCCAATCGCGACATGATCCGCACCCATGGAATGCTGGGCCGCAGCCAGGGCTGCTTCGCGGTCGGCGAGAGCGACCTGGACCGGGTGTTCGCAAACCTGGGCCCCGGCCGGATGATCTACGCCGCGAAGGTGTAAATCCAATCCTCCCCAAGCTTTGCTTGGGGAGGGGGACCGCCGCGAAGCGGTGGTGGAGAGGCAGGGGCGTTCCCGGCAGGGTGACACCCCTCCGTCATCGCTGACGCGATGCCACCTCCCCTTGCAGGGGAGGAAGGGAAACGACATTGCGATCCCCGATGGCGGGGGTTAAGCCCCCGATCCTCATGGTCCAGCCGCTCATCATCGCCGTCCCCAAGGGACGCATCCTGGCCGAGGCGCTGCCGCTGCTCGCCGCCGCCGGCATCCGGCCCGAACCGGCCTTCACCGACAAGGACAGCCGCGCGCTGCGCTTCGCGACCGATGTCCCCGGCATCGAGCTGATCCGCGTCCGCGCCTTCGACGTCGCCACCTTTGTCGCGCATGGCGCGGCACAGCTGGGCATCGTCGGATCGGACGTGCTGTCCGAATTCGGCTATTCCGAGCTGTACGCGCCCGTCGACCTGAAGATCGGCCATTGCCGCATCTCGGTCGCCGAGCCCGTCGCGATGGCGGAGGGCGACGATCCGCGCGGGTGGAGCCATGTCCGCGTCGCGACCAAATATCCGCATATCACTAGCCGCCACTTCGCCGCGCGGGGCGTGCAGGCCGAGTGCGTCAAGCTGAACGGCGCGATGGAGCTGGCCCCGACGCTGGGCCTGGCACCGCGCATCGTCGACTTGGTGTCGTCGGGCCGCACGCTGAAGGAAAACGGGCTGGTCGAGGTGGAGGTGATCGAGGAGGTCACCTCGCGCCTGGTCGTCAACCGCGCCGCGATGAAGACGCGCAGCGCCGTGGTGCCGCTGGTCGAGGCATTCCGCCGCGCGGTGGCCGAGAGGGAAGCGGCATGATCCGGCTGAACACGCAAGAATCGGGCTTTGCCGCCGCGTTCGACGAACTGGTCGATGCCCGGCGCGAGAGCGATGCCGATGTCGCGCGCGACGTGCAGGTGATCCTGCGTGCGGTCCGCGACGATGGCGAGGCGGCGGTGGCAGCCTTCACCAAGCAGTTTGACGGCCATGACCTGAGCGAAACGGGCTGGCGGATCGAACCGACCGACTGTCGCGCCGCCTATGACGCGCTGGAGCCCGAACTGCGCGCCGCGCTCGACCTCGCCGCCGCGCGCATCCGCGCCTATCACGAAAAGCAGAAGCCGACCGACACCGACTATGTCGATGCACAGGGCGTGCGGCTGGGTGCGCGCTGGACGGCGGTGGATGCGGCGGGAATCTATGTCCCCGGCGGACGCGCGGCCTATCCCTCCTCGTTGCTGATGAACGCGATTCCGGCCAAGGTGGCCGGTGTCGAGCGGCTGGTGATGGTCACGCCGACGCCCAAGGGCGAGATCAACCATCTCGTCCTCGCCGCCGCGCATCTGGCGGGCGTGGACGAGGTCTGGCGGGTCGGCGGCGCACAGGCGGTGGGCGCGCTGGCCTACGGCGCCGGGCGCATCCAGCGGGTCGATGTCGTCACCGGGCCCGGCAATGCCTGGGTCGCGGAGGCCAAGCGCCAGGTCTATGGCATGGTCGGCATCGACATGGTGGCGGGCCCGTCCGAGATCGTCGTCGTCGCCGACGGCCGGAACGATCCCGACTGGATCGCCGCCGACCTGCTGAGCCAGGCCGAGCACGACACCGTCACCCAGTCGATCCTGTTCACCGACGATGCCGACTTCGCGACCCGCGTGGCCGAAGCCGTCGACCGGCAGATTCCCGAACTGGCGACCGCCAGCGTCGCGCGCACCGCCTGGGATGCGAATGGCGCGATCATCGTGGTCGATTCGCTGGAGGCCGCGATGCCGCTGGTCGACCGGCTCGCGCCCGAGCATCTCGAACTGGCGGTGGACGATCCGCAGGCCCTGTTCGACCGGCTGCGCCATGCGGGCTCGGTGTTCCTGGGCCGCCATACCCCCGAAGCGATCGGCGATTATGTCGCCGGGCCGAACCATGTCCTGCCCACGGGGCGCCGCGCGCGCTTCGCCAGCGGGCTGTCGGTGCTCGACTTCATGAAGCGGACCAGCTTCCTGGGCCTGACCGAGACGGCGCTGGCCGAACTCGGCCCCGCGACGGTCGCGCTGGCGCATGCCGAGGGGCTTCCGGCGCACGCCAAGTCGGTGGCGCTGCGGTTGCGGCTCAACCGATGATCGTCACGCCCGCCACGCCGGAGCATCGGGAAGGATGGCTGGCGTTGCGGGGGGCGCTCTGGGGCGAGGAGGCGGGCGATCCAGCGGAACTGCCCGAGGGTGACGGCAATTTCCTCACCTTGCTGGACGGCCGGGTGATCGGCTTTGCCGAGGCGGCGGTGCGGCGGGATTACGTCAATGGATGCGACGGCTCGCCGGTGCTGTTTCTCGAAGGGCTGTATGTCGATCCGGGCCATCGCCGCCAAGGGGTGGCCGGGGCGCTGGTCGCGGCGGTGGCGGATTGGGGCCGGGCGCAGGATTGTGCCGAGTTTGCGTCAGACGCCGAGCTGGCCAATATCGACTCGCATGCGATGCACCACGCGCTGGGGTTCGTCGAGACCGAGCGGGTGGTCTATTTCCGCCGGGAATTGTGAGGGTTTCGGCCCTTGGCCTTCGACTTCGCTCAGGCTGAACGGGGCTTGGTATCCAGCCCAGTTCCCGAACCTCCGTTCAGCCTGAGCGAAGTCGAAGGCCACGTCCCACCCCGCCCCTCCCAAAATACGTGACGAATTGGCGACAGCCCGGTAAAGGCCCGCCAATGACTCGTCCCACCGCCCGTACCCAGGCGCGCGCCGCCGCGCGCCTTGCCGCCGTTCAGGCGCTTTACCAGCACGACATGGAACAAACGCCGCTGGCCACGCTGCTCCACGAATTCCACAATCACCGCATCGGCGCGACCATCGAGGATGTCGAATATGCCGATGCCGACATCGATTTTTTCGACGACATCGTGAAGGGCGTGCATGCCCGCCTGGGCGAGATCGACCGGGCGATCGAGGACAAGCTGGCCAAGGGATGGTCGCTGAACCGCCTCGACAAGCCGATGAAGGCGATCCTGCGCGCCGGGACCTATGAACTGCTCGCGCGGCACGACGTGCCGGTCGGCGCGGTCATCAGCGAATATGTCGACGTCGCCCACGCCTTTTACGAAAAGCGCGAATCGGGCTTCGTCAACGGCCTGCTCGACGCGATCGCCAAGATCGCACGGGCCTGAAGCCCCACCCGCCCCGATGACCGAGGCGGAGTTCATCGCCGCGTTGCGCCGGATGCCGCTGCATCCCGGCGCGCGCGGGCTGATCGACGACAGCGCGGTGCTGACCGCCGCGCCGCTGGTCGTCACCACCGATACGCTGGTCGAGGGGGTGCATTTCCTGCCCCATGACCCGCCCGCCGATGTGGCGTGGAAGCTGGTCGCGACCAACCTGTCCGACCTCGCCGCCAAGGGGGCGCTGGTCGAGGGCGTCCTGCTCAACTATCCGCTGGGCGACGCCGCCTGGGACCGCGCGTTCCTCGCCGGGCTCGACGCCGTGCTGACCCGGTTCGAGGCCCGGCTGATCGGCGGCGACACGGTGACGATGCGCGGGCCGCGCACGCTGACGCTGACCGCCTTCGGCCGCGACGCCGCCGCTCCGTCGCGCGACGGGGCCAAGGCGGGGGACGGTCTGTGGGTCACCGGGACGATCGGCGATGCCGGACTGGGCCTCGCGATCGCGATGAAGGGCGATGGCCCCACCACCCTGCGCGACGCCTATCGCCGCCCCGTCCCGCGCCTGACCGAAGGCCGCGCGCTGGGCCCCGTGGTTCATGCGATGATGGACGTGTCGGACGGCCTGCTGATCGACGCGATGCGCATGGCGGGCGCGAGCGGGCTGGCGGTGGCGATCGACCTCGACTCGGTTCCGCTCTCCGCCGAGGCACGCACCCATGGCGGCGAGGATCGCACCGCCCGGCTGGCCGCGGCGACCGCGGGCGACGATTACGAACTCCTTTTCGCCCTGCCCCCCGACACCCCGCCCCCCGCCCCCGCGACGCGGGTCGGCCAGTTCGGTCCGGGCGAAGGCCTACGCCTGTTCGACGCTGGCGGCCCGGTTGCCCTGCCCGCACGGCTTGGGTTCCAGCATGATACGGCGCGATAACGACCTGCCGCCTCCACCTTGCCGAAGGCGTCCCGCAACCCCATATCCGGGGTAGATTCGGCGCGCCTTTCCTTTTGGGGCCATTGCGGCTATGGCGGCGCCTCTTCGACATACCCTATAACACGACGAACCGAGGTATTTTTTGGCCAAGGAAGAACTGCTCGAGATGCGCGGCCGCGTGGTGGAACTCCTCCCCAACGCGATGTTCCGCGTCCAGCTCGAGAATGATCACGAGATCCTGGGGCATACGGCAGGCAAGATGCGCAAGAACCGCATCCGCGTGCTGGTCGGCGACGAAGTGCTCGTCGAACTGACGCCGTACGACCTGACCAAGGGCCGGATCACCTACCGCTTCAAGTGAGCGACCGGCCCCATATGCCGCTCGTCCTTGCATCCTCCTCCCCGCGCCGCCGCGATCTGCTGGCGCGGCTGGGAGTCGTGCCCGACCGAGTCGCCTCCCCCGATATCGACGAAGCGCCGCGCGCCGCCGAGCTTCCCCGCGTCTATGCGCTGCGGCTGGCGGTGGAAAAGGCGCAGGCCGTCGAGCGTGCCGAGGGCGAGATCGTCGTCGCGGGCGACACCACTATCGCGCTGGGCCGCCGCATCCTGCCCCCCGCCGAGACCGAGGCGGTGCAGCGCAAGCTGCTGCGCCTGATGTCCGGGCGGCGGCATCATGCGCTGTCGGCGGTGTGCGTGATCGACGCGACCGGCAAGGCGCGCACCCGGCTGGCCGACATCATCGTCGCGTTCAAGCCGCTGTCCGAGGACGAGATCGACGCCTATGTCGCGTGCGGCGAAGGACTGGGCAAGGCGGGCGGCTATGCCATCCAGGGCCGCGCCGAGGCGTTCGTCCGCTTCCTGCAAGGGTCGCATTCGGGCGTGATCGGCCTGCCGCTGTTCGAGACCCGCGCCCTGTTGAAAGCCGCCGGGCTGCCGCTTGTCTGAATGGCTCTATGAGGCCGGGATCGGCGAGGCGCGCGCCGCGCTGGTCGCCGATGGCCGCATCGTCCAGGCCGCGATCGAGCTGACCGGCACCCTGACCGTCGGCACGGTGGCCGAAGGGCGGCTGGTCGAACTGCTCCCCGGTCGACAGGGCCGGGTGACGCTGGCGGGCGGCGGCGAGGTGCTGCTGTCGCCGGTGCCCAGGGGGATGACGCAAGGCTCCGCGCTGACCGTCATCGTCACGCGCGAGGCGATCCCCGAGCGCGGCCGCGCCAAGCTGCCCAAGGCGCAACAGGCCCCCGACGATGCGACGCCCGCACCCGGCCCCGATCTGCGCGCCCGCATCGCCGCCACCGGCCTGCCGGTCCGCGAATTGCGCGCGCATCAGGCGGACGATCTGGAAGCGGCGGGCTGGTCCGAACTGCTCGACGAGGCGGTGACGGGGGAGATCGGCTTTGGCGCGGGCGTGCTGCGGATGACGCCGACCCCGGCGATGACGCTGTTCGATGTCGACGGTTCGCCCCCGCACGAGCCGCTGGCGATCGCGGCGGCGCGTGCGGTGGCCGGGGCGATCCTGCGCCACGGCATTGGCGGGTCGATCGGGATCGACTTTCCCACGCTGGAGGGCAAGGCGCCGCGCCAAGCGGTGGCGGAGGCGCTGGATGCCGCGCTCCCCCTTCCCTTCGAGCGGACGGCGGTCAACGGTTTCGGCTTCCTCCAGATCGTGCGCCCGCGCCCGCGTGCCTCGATCCCCGAGCGGCTGGGGATCGACCCCGTCGGCGCCCGCGCCCGCGCGATCCTGCGCCAATGGGAGCGCGAGCCGCCCGGCCCGGCGATGGTCCACCGGCTCCCCGGCCCCCTTTACGATCGATTGATGGCCCAGCCCGACTGGCGCGACGAATGCGCGCGCCGCACGGGTCGCCCGCTGCAACTGGAACGCGCATGACCACCTGCCCCATCTGCGACAAGCCGACCGCCGCCGACCACGCCCCCTTCTGCTCGCGCGGCTGCAAGGACCGCGACCTGCTGCAATGGCTGGGCGAGGGTTATCGCATTCCGGTCAAAGAAAATGACGAAGAGGGGCTGGACACGGGGCAAAGCCACCCGTAAAGGCACGCCTCCAATCGCAATCGCGGTGTGGGCCCAAGTAGCTCAGTTGGTAGAGCATGCGACTGAAAATCGCAGTGTCGGTGGTTCGATCCCGCCCTTGGGCACCATTTTTCTGACATCGATGGTGTTTTGACGGTTCGCTTCTTGCGGGCTGTTTTTTCGTGGCTGGCGTTGACCCATGGCCTTCGACTTCGTTCAGGCTGAACGGATGTTTGCAGATAGGACCTGATCCTACGCCCCGTTCAGCCTGAGCGAAGTCGAAGGCCACGCCAACACCACTCCCCTCCCGCAGGCGGGAGGGGCTGGGGGAGGGCAAGGGGTCTCACCGAGTAGGCAGCCCGCGACTCTCCCCCCTCACGGATAGCTGACGGTCTTCGGAATCTCCGGAATCTCGATCCGCTCGGCATCGTCCCCCGGCACGGTCGGAAACTCCCGCGCACGCCAGGCCCGCTTGGCCTCCTCGATCCGTTCGCGGCGCGAGGAGACGAAGTTCCACCACACATGGCGCGGCGTGGTGAAGGCATCGCCGCCGCACAGCATCACCCGCCCGCCCGATCCGGACCGCAGCGTCGCGGCGATCCCCGGCTTCAGGATGTAGAGCCGCTGCGGCTCCAGCCGCATCCCCTCCAGGCTCGCCTCGCCCAGCGCGCAATAGACCGCGCGTTCCTCGGCCGACGCATCGATGGGCACGCTCCCGCCCGGCTCCAGCGCGATGTCGGCATAGATGGTGCCCGCATAGGTGGTCGTCGGCGCGCGCTCTCCCCACAGCTCGCCCATGATGACCCGCGCGGTCGCGCCCTGCCCCGCGATCACCGGCAGCGCCTCGGCGCCGATATGCTCGAAGGCGGGGTCGATCTCCTCCTGCGCTTCGGGCAGCGCCAGCCAAGTCTGGATGCCCGACAGGATCGACCCCTGCGGCCGCGTCTCGCCGGGCGAGCGTTCGGAATGCACGATGCCGTGCCCGGCGGTCATCAGATTCACCGCCCCCGGCTCGATCACCAGGTCGGTGCCCAGCGAATCGCGGTGCCCCAGCGCGCCGTCGAACAGATAGGTCACGGTCGACAGGTTGATATGCGGATGCGGCCGCACGTCGATCCCCGATCCGGGCGCCAGCTGCGCCGGGCCCATCTGGTCGAAGAACAGGAAGGGGCCGACCATCGTCCGCTCCTTGTTGGGCAGCGTCCGGTGCACCTTGAACCCGCCCAGGTCGTGGGTGGAGGGTTGCAGCGTACGCAGCAGGAAATCGTCAAACATGGGTCGCCTCCGTGGCGTCGAGCAGCTCGATCAGGTCGGTCGGGAAATAGGGTTCGGCGTGCGCGGCCAGTTCGTCGCGGGTGAACCAGCGCCAGCTCTGCATGACCTGCTGTTCGAGCGCCGTATGGCCCGCGCCCGTCACCTCATGCGCGTCGATGTCGACGCGGAAATAGCGTTCGTCGGCATCCACCTCGACCCCCTCGATGGTGCGGAATTCGACCTGCCGCCGCGCGACCTGCGGCCCGCAATCGCGGTCGAGCCCGGTTTCCTCCAGCAGCTCGCGGCGCGCGGCGTCCTCATAGCTCTCGCCCGGATCGACCGCGCCGCCCGGCGTGCACCAGAAGGGCGGACGATCGCCGGGGGTGAAGCGGAACATCAGCGTCCGGCCCGCCCCATCCACCAGGAGGATGCGCGCGGCGGGACGGGGCAAGCGGGTCATTCGGCATCAAGCTCCGGATAATGGCGGAAGATTCCGTCTTCATTGAACGCCTGTCGCCGGTCGCTGTCCAGATAGGCGGCGATGCCGGGCAGGGTCTTCACACGGTCGTGCAAGCCGATCAGCGCGGGATAGTCGCGCTCGACCGCCGCCATCCGTTTCGGGAACATGTAGCGCAGGCCCGCGACCAGCTGGAACAGCGAGGTGTCGACCGGCGACCAGCGCCCGCCCGCCATCCAGTCGCGCGGCCCCAGCGCATCCTCGAAATAGCCGAGGAATTTGGGGAGCCGCTCGCCCCGAAACTGCGCGGCGGCGCGCGCGGCCTCGGGCTTCTGCTCGTGATAATAGGCGCCGGCCGCGACCGGGTGATGGACGTTGTGCACCTCGGCGACCATGTCGCTGATCGTCAGTTGCAGCTGGTGGAGCCAGACACGCTCGGGCGCGGGCGCCAAGTCGTGCCGCTCGGTCAGCCAGTGGAGGATGTTGGCGACCTGCGCGATCGCCTGTCCCCCGGCGCGCAGATAGGGCGGCGCGAATGGCAGGCGGCTGCCCTTGCGCATGTCGGTGAGCAGCGCCTCCGCCCCCTCCTCCACGCCCCTGTCGCGATAGGGCAGACCTGCGGCCTCCAGCGTCAGCCGGACGAACTCGCCGCGTCCCGGCAGGCCGGGCCAGTACCACAGGTCATAGGGCATGGGCTTATTCTCCGGGCGCCTTCGCGCTGATCGCCAGCGCATGGATACGCTCGGACAACAGATCGGCCAGCGCGTGGTTCACCCGGCGCTGGCGGGCGACGCGCGACTCCCCGGCGAACAGGGGCGATTCGACGATGACGCGAAAATGGCTCTCGCCGGTGCCGTCATCGCCCAGATGGCCGCGATGCATCGCGCTTTCGTTGATGACCTCCAAATGGGTGGGGACCAGCGCCTGCGTCAGGCGGGCGGTGATCTGGTCGGCGACAGGAGCGGTGGTGATATCGGTCATGGCCCCTATATAGACGGTTTTTCGGGACAAGCGGATAGCCGTGGTACGTCGGTCGAGCAGCGATACCTCCAAGGACAAACCCGGCGCGCGGTTTCACGGCCGGGTCGAAAATACCGGCCGCGCCTGCGACCATGCCGGTTGTGCCGAAGCGGGCGAGTTCCGCGCGCCCCCGCCCGAGGGCACGCGCAGCGGCGACGGACCGGGGCAGTTCCGCTGGTTCTGCCTCGAGCATGTCCGCGCCTTCAACAGCCGGTACAATTTCTTCGAAGGCATGAGCGCCGACGAGATTCATCGTGCGCAACGCCCCTATGCCGGCTGGGAGCGCGAGACGCGCGCCTTTGCGCAAGGCGGCACCGATCCGGGGCCGCGCTGGGCCGATTTCTCCGACCCGCTCGACGCCATCGCCGCGCGCTATCGCCGCGAGGCCGCGCCCGAACGCAGCGACGGCAAGCCGCTGTCGGGGCAGGATCGCGAAAGCCTGAAGGTGCTGGGGCTGGAGGCGAATGCGGATCGCAGCGCGCTACGGCGACGGTATAGCGAACTGGTGCGACGCTATCATCCCGACCGCAATGGCGGCGACCGGAGCCATGAGGGACGGTTGCAAAAGGTGATCGCGGCCTATCAGCAGCTCCGCCAGGCCCCGGCGTTCGCCTGAACCCCTTATTTCTCCCCTGCAAGGGCAGAAGCGGGTGGAAGGGTGTTACCCTTTCGATAGCGGGACACCCCTCCGTCAGGCCTGCGGCCTGCCACCTCCCCTTGCAGGGGAGGAATTTAGGGCGGATCGCCATTCAGCGATGCCTTCCCTCGCCCCTCGCAGAGGGGAGAGGGTTGCGCAGACTTGGTCTTTGCGAGAGCAAAGGCCTAGTCGGAGCTGGGTGAGGGGTGGGCGCTCGCCTCGCGAGCGCGCGAGCCGTTAGGCTCGCTCAACCCCTCACCCAAGCTGCGCTAGCCAGCAGGCTGGCAAGCTTCGCTAACCCTCTCCCCTGTCCAGGGGAGAGGGAAGAAGACGCAATCCTGAATGTCGATCCGCCCTGATTACCTCCGCGGCCCGACCAACCCGAATCGCGCGCCCTGCGGGTCCAGCGCCGACAGCGAATAATCGCCGCCGGGAATTTCCATCGGCCCGAGCGCGATCGTGCCGCCATGCTCGGTCACGCGCGCCGCCGCGGCATCGATATCGTCCACCGCGAAGTAGAAATGCCATCCCGGCACGCCCCCCGGCGGGCATCCCATCAGCGCGCCCAGCACCACCGGCCCATCGGCCAGGAAGCGATATTCGCCCAGTTCGCCCATCGGCATCCCGCCGCGATGGGCCCAGCCGAAATGCCGCTGGAAAAAGGCGAGCGCCCGGTCGGGGTCGCTGGCGATCCGCTCGTTCCACACGACATGCCCGGTCGCGGGGCCGGTGCCATGCTCGACAAAGGCGCGCGACGGGCGCTCCTCCTCCGCCGCCATGATGTAGAAAGGCGCGCCCAGCGGATCGGCGACCAGCGCCATCCGCCCGACGCCCGCCATAGTCCAGGCAGGCATCAGCACCGATCCGCCATCCTCGACGATGGTGGCCAGCGATTCGTCGACATCGACGACCGGCAGATAGCCCAGCCAGACCGGCTTGCCCGCCGCCCCCGGCGGCCGCTGCATCAGGCCGCCGATCGCCTCGCCCTCGGTCGTGGCGAAGATTCGGTAATCCAGGTCGGCGATGCCGCTGTCGCCCACCTGCCATCCGATCACGCCCGCATAAAAGGCCTGCGCCGCCGCCGCATCGTCGGTCAGCAATTCGTACCAGATGAAATTCGCCATCACCCCACCCATCTTATTGCCGATCTCTCAGGGCGTTATGACGCTCCCCGGAGCCGATTCGGCGGCCCGTCGGCTCCCCCGACGATGACGCCCAAGCCCTGCCGACGCAATCGCCGCGACCGGGCCGATCCGCTATCTTCCTGCGATCACCGCCATTGAGTAGGGAGCCGCGCTTGGCCTAAGGCGTTGAGCGACGAGACGAGGGCCTGATGACCAACATCCCGAATACGCTTCCCGACAGCCGCGATACGACGATTCTCGACGCACCCGACAAGATGGTGTCGGTGCGCGACCTGTTCGGCATCGATACCGACATGGAGGTGCCCGCCTTCTCCGAGGCCGACGAGCGCGTCCCCGATCTCGATCCCGCCTATGTGTTCGATCCCGACACGACGCTGGCGATCCTGGCCGGTTTCGCGCACAATCGCCGCGTGATGGTGCAGGGCTATCACGGCACCGGCAAGTCGAGCCATATCGAACAGGTCGCCGCCCGCCTGAACTGGCCGTGCATCCGCATCAACCTGGACGCGCATATCAGCCGTATCGACCTGATCGGCCGCGACGCCATCGTCCTGAAGGACGGGCAGCAGGTGACCGAGTTCCGCGAGGGCCTGCTCCCCTGGGCGCTCCAGACGCCGACCGCGCTCGTCTTCGACGAATATGATGCGGGCCGTCCCGACGTGATGTTCGTGATCCAGCGCGTGCTGGAGACCGAGGGCAAGCTGACCCTGCTCGACCAGAATCGCGTCATCCGCCCCAGCAAGTGGTTCCGCCTGTTCGCCACCGCCAACACCATCGGCCTGGGCGACACCAGCGGCCTGTATCACGGCACGCAGCAGATCAACCAGGGCCAGATGGACCGCTGGAACATCGTGGTGACGCTCAACTATCTGCCCGCCGCGACCGAGGCGCAGATCGTGCTCGCCAAATCGGGCGAATATGACAAGCCCGAGGGCAAGCAGCTGGTCGAGAACATGGTCCGCGTCGCCGACATGACCCGCAAGGGCTTCATCAACGGCGACATCTCGACCGTGATGAGCCCGCGCACGGTCATCACCTGGGCGCAGAACACGCTGATCTTCAACAACGATCCGGGCTTTGCCTTCCGCCTGTCGTTCCTGAACAAGTGCGACGAGAACGAACGCGCGCTGGTCGCGGAATATTATCAGCGCGTATTCGGCAAGGACCTGCCCGAGAGCGTCGTCAGCCGGGCCTGATTCCCTTGGGCAACGAAACCCCTCTCGACCGGTTCAAGGCGGTCCTCGGCGGCACGGCGCGCACCATCGCGCAGGAGCCGGAGGTGGAGCTGGCCTTCACCGCCGACGCGCCCGCGCAATCGGGCAAGCATATCCGCGTGCCGATGCCCGGCCGCGCGCTGCCGCCCGAACAGGTGGCCGAGGCGCGCGGCTTTGCCGATGCCTTCGCGCTGCGGCTGAAGCTGCACGACACCGCGCTCCATGCCCGCGCCGCGCCGACCGAGGCGGTGGCGCGCGCGGTCTATGACGCGGTGGAGACCGCGCGGATCGAGGCGCTGGGCGCGCGGGGCTATGCCGGGATCGGCGACAATCTGGCGCATGCGCTCGACGTGCGGCTGCGCTCCGATCCGATGACGCGCGCGCGCAACCGCGACGAGGTGCCGCTGTCGACCGCGCTGGGGCTGCTGCTGCGCGAGCGGATGACGGGGCGCCCCTCGCCCGCCGAGACGGCGCCCGCGCTGGCGCTGGTCCGCGACTGGCTGGAGGGGGCGACCGATCTCGACGCGCTGGCGGGCGCGATGGACGATCAGAAGAGGTTCCAGACGCTGGCCGCGCGCATGCTCGCCGACCTCGAACTCGCCGAGCCCCCTGCCGAGCCCGAACAGGCCGATGAGGGCGGCGACGATCAGGAGGGCGAGGACCAGCAGAATGAGGACGAAAGCGACGATCAGGACGACGAACAGGGCCAGGGCGAAGGCGAGGTAGAAGCCCGCGCCGAGAAGCGCGACTCGGACAGCGAGGACGGCGAGTCGCAGGAGCAGAGCCAGGATTCGCTCGACGATCTCGATGGCGAACCCGGCGAGGATGGCGACGAAGGCAGCCAGCCGACCCGCCCCAACCGCCCGATGAACGATCTGGCGTCGCAATTCGACTATAAGCCCTGGACCACCCAATATGACGAGGTGATCGCGGCGGGCGAGCTGTGCGACGCCGACGAGCTGGCGCGGCTTCGCGGCTATCTCGACCAGCAGCTGGCGCATCTGCAATCGGCGGTGTCGAAGCTGGCCAACCGGCTGCAACGCCGGTTGATGGCGCAACAGTCGCGGTCGTGGGACTTCGACCAGGAAGAGGGGATTCTCGACGCGGCGCGGCTGGCGCGCGTGGTGGTCAATCCCGGCCAGTCGCTGTCCTACAAGATCGAGCGGGATACCGATTTCCGCGATACCGTCGTCACCTTGCTGATCGACAATTCGGGCTCGATGCGCGGACGGCCGATCGGCATCGCGGCCATCTCCGCCGACATCCTCGCGCGCACGCTGGAGCGGTGCGGGGTGAAGACCGAGATCCTGGGCTTCACCACCCGTGCGTGGAAGGGCGGGCAGAGCCGCGAAACCTGGCTGGCCGCCGGGCGTCCGCCGCAGCCGGGGCGGCTGAACGACATTCGCCACATCGTCTACAAGCAAGCCGACGAGCCGTGGCGGCGCGCGCGCAACAATCTCGGCCTGATGATGCGCGAGGGGCTGCTCAAGGAGAATATCGACGGCGAGGCGCTGATGTGGGCGCATAGCCGCCTGGTCGCGCGGCCCGAGGAGCGACGCATCCTGATGGTCATCTCCGACGGCGCGCCGGTGGACGACTCGACGCTGTCGGTCAATTCGGGCAGCTATCTGGAGCGGCATCTGCGCCAGGTGATCGGCTGGATCGAGAGCAAGAGCCCGGTCGAGCTGGTCGCGATCGGCATCGGCCATGACGTGACCCGCTATTACGCCCGCGCGGTGACGATCATGGATGCCGAGCAGCTGGGCGGCACGATCATCGAGCAGCTGGCCAGCCTGTTCGACACCCCGTGAGCCGGATCGCGCCCCCGGCGGAGGGTTTCGTCGGGCCGGTCAAACGCTCGATCACGATCGCGGGCCACGCGACCTCGATCAGCCTGGAGCCGGTCTTCTGGACCGCGCTGGAAGAGGCGGCGGTGGCCCATGCCCTGCCGCTGTCCGCGCTGGTGGCGGAGATCGACGCGCTGCGGATCGGCGCGGAGGATCCCCCCAATCTGGCGAGCGCGATCCGGTCCTGGCTGTTCCTGCGGCGGTGATCGGGTTCGCGAAGGGGCGGAGATGGGCGTGGTCGACGCGCCACGGATGAGTATTGCCCTTGGGCGAAGGGGGGCGTGGGCTTCGACTTCGCTCAGCCTGAACGGATGGAGGGACTTATGCCACCCGGACCCTTGGCATGACCGCAGCATGATCGCTTTCGACACCGACCATGCCCCCATTCCCTCCCCCCGTTCGGCCTGAGCGAAGTCGAAGGCCATGGGATGACGGTTGCCCCCGGGGCGAAGGACGGGGCGTGGGCTTCGACTTCGCTCAGCCTGAACGGAGGGGGGGAGTTATGCCAGCCGAACCCTTGGCATAACCGGGGCAAGATCGCTTCCGGCACCGACCATGCCCCCATTCCCTCCCCCCGTTCGGCCTGAGCGAAGTCGAAGGCCATGGGATGACGGTTGCCCCCAGGGCAAAGGACCGGGCGCGGGCTTCGACGTCGCTCCGCCTTAGCGGAGGTGGGGAAGACGCCCCTCCCCGATTGACGCCGCCGCGCGGCTCCGGCAGGGCGCGCCGTCTGTTTCGGGGTATGTGTGGCCGGCATTACGCATCGCGACCGGGGATTGCGGGTCCATCGCTGGCTGGGGCTGGTGAGCGGGCTGTTCGCGGTCGCGCTGGCGCTGTCCGGCGTGATCCTGGCCTGCGCGCCGCTGATCGAGCGGATCGCCGCGCCGGACCGATACCGGATCAGCGGCGAAACCCGGATCGCCGCACAGGCCTATAGCGACGCCGCGTCTCGCCGCCTGCGCCCCGGCGAGCGGATCGCCACGCTGGCGCTCGGCGAGGGATCCGCGCCGGTCATCGTGACGCTCGACCGGGTGAGCGACCGTGCGCAGCGCCAGCTGTTCCTCGACCCGCCGACCGCGCATATCCTGGCCAGCGGCTGGCGCGACGGCGGGGTGATCGGCGCGGTCCGGCGCCTGCATGACGGGCTGTTCCTGGCGGGGGCGGGGCGATGGATCGTGGGGATCGCCGGGATCGCCATCGTCCTGACCGGCCTGAGCGGGTTCTGGGCAGCGCTGGCCCGCAAACGACCCGCCAGGCGCCCTGCCCGGAGAGGCGACGCCGTCAGGGCGTGGCATCGGGGGATCGGATTCTGGTCGGCGGTCCCGGTGCTGGCGATGACCGTCAGCGGCATCGCGCTCGCCTTGTCCGATACGGCCACCGCCCCGCGCCCCGCGCCGCCAGTCGCCCGCCCCGCCCTGCCCGTCGCGCGGGTGGTCGCCAGCGCGCAGCGCTGGTCACGAGGGTCGCTATCGGCGATCGACTGGCCGACCGAACGCTCGGCGGACTGGACCTTGTCTTTCGCGGGGTCCGCGCCCGGCGTCGTCAAGGTCGCCGATGACAGCGTCGGCGCGGTCGCCGCGCCGGGTCATGCCGCGCCGGTGATGCTGTCCTGGGCGCGCCGCCTGCATGATGGTCGCGCCATGTCCTGGGCCGGGCGCGCGCTGGCGGTGCTGGTCGGCCTGCTGGCGCTGGGAACCGCGGCGACCGGGCTGGTCGCCTGGACGCGGCGCCCGAAGGTCAGACCCGCTCGACGCTGAGCAGGTCGGTCGCGTCGAGGCCGAGCAGGTCGATATGGTCGCGGATGCGCGGCCATTGCACCGCCAGGAAGCTCTCGCGCTCGGCGGCGCGCAGCCGGTCGGCGGCCCCCGGCATCACGAACATGCCGACGCCGCGCCGCACCTCGACATAGCCGTCGTCCTGAAAGCTCTGATAGGCCTTGGCGACCGTCAGGGGGTTCGCCCCCTGGTCCGCCGCCAGCGCGCGGACCGAGGGAAGCTGGTCCCCGGTCCGGTAGGTGCCGTTGAGAATGCCCGCCGCGATCGTCCCGCGCAGGCGGATGTAAACCGGGCTGTCGTCGCCGCTAAGAGCTGTCATGCCAAGTTAATACAGCAACGCCTTAGGAAAGTCGAGGGGCTATAGTGACAACGTTTGCACAATCGTCGCGGCAGCGGCTCGGCCTATCCGCCCCAGGTCGATACGATCCGCGCCATGTCCGGGCGCGGCCGTTCGTCGAGCGGGCGGCCGGGCGTGCCGAGGAAGACGAACCCGACGATCCGCTCGGGCGCGGCGCCGAATGCGTCGCGCACCGCATCGGAAAAGGCGGGCCAGCCGGTCAGCCAGCCCCCGGCATAGCCCATGGCATGCGCGGCATGGAGCAGGTTCATGCACGCCGCCCCCGCCGACAATTCCTGTTCCCACAAGGGGATGTGGCTTTCGGTGCGGGGAGAGGAGAGGACGACGACCAGCGACGGCGCCTGATGCGCGAACTGGTCCAGCGCGGCGATCTCGGTCGCGCCCGCCTGCGGCCGTTCGGCGCGGTACGCCGTCGTGATGACCTCCGCCAGTCGGCCGCGCGCCTCCGTCGGCACGATCACGAAGCGCCACGGCGCCAGCTTGCCATGATCGGGGGTGCGCGCGGCGATGGTCAGCATCTCGGCCAGCTGGGCGGCGTCCGGCCCCGGCGCGACCAGATCGCGCGGCTTGCCCGAGCGGCGCGTCGCCAGCAGCGAAAGCGGGGTCGTACGGTCGTTGAACACCATGTCGGAGGAGGAATCGCTCATGGGTTCGATCCTTACGGCGTCGCGCATGATATTTACAGTCGCGGCTTTGCCGCTAGGTTACCGAACCATTACGCCCCAGCGTGCCGACCGGCGCGCGGGGCGATTTCGATGGAGTAAACGCCGGCATGGCGACTGCGTATGAGGCCGCCGCGCGCGGCAAGACGGTTTTGGGGCATCCCCGAGGCCTGTTCCTGTTGTTCTTCACCGAAATGTGGGAGCGTTTTTCCTTCTACGGGATGCGCGCCATCCTGGTCTTCTACCTGACCAAGCATTTCCTGTTCACCGACGAACCCGCCTTCGGCATCTACGCCGCCTATATGTCGCTGGTCTATTTCACGCCGGTGATCGGCGGTTATCTGGCCGACCGCTATCTGGGGGCCAGACGCGCGGTGCTGGCGGGCGGCATCTTCATCGCCTTCGGCCATTTGCTGATCGCCGTGATGGAAGGGCCCCAGGGCGCGCAAGGCGTCTATCTGGAGGGCTTCTACCTGGCGCTGGCCGCGATCGTGATCGGCACCGGGTTCCTCAAGGCCAATATCTCGGTGCTGGTCGGGCAACTCTATGCCCGCGACGACATGCGGCGCGATCCCGCCTTCTCGATCTTCTATATGGGGATCAACGGCGGCGGCGCGCTGGGGCCGATCGTGTGCGGCGTGCTGGGCGAGACGGTGGGCTGGGCCTATGGCTTCGGCGCGGCGGGCATCGGCATGTTGCTGGGCCTGGTCGCCTTTATCGGGCTGAAGCGCGAGCTCCACGGCGCGGGTGAAGCGCCCTCGCTGCCCGTGTTGCGCGCGCCGGTCGTGGCCGGTCTGTCGCGCGAATGGCTGATCTATCTGGGCGCGATCGTGGCGACGCTGGTGACGTGGCAACTGATCCGGCACCAGGATGCGGTCGGCACGCTGCTGATCGTGTTCAGCATCGGCACGGTGGGCTTCATCCTGTGGCGGGCGGTGTTCACCCTGGGCAAGATCGATCGCGACCGTATCTTGGCCGCGCTGTTCCTGATCGCGCTGTGCCCGCTCTTCTGGGCGCTGTTCGAACAGGCGGGCTCATCGCTCAACGTCTATACCGACCGCTCGGTCGATCGCAGCCTGCTCGGCTGGACGATCCCGGCCTCGGCCTTCCAGTCGGTCAACTCGATCTTCATCATCCTGCTGGCCCCGGTCTTCGCGGCGGTCTGGACCCTGCTCGCCAAGCGGGGATGGGAGCCGAGCGCGCCGTTCAAGTTCGGCATCGGGCTGGTCGGCGTGGGCGCGGGCTTTCTGGTCCTGGTGGCGGGGGCCGCGCTCTATGCCGGGGCGCCGACGCCGGTGATCTTCGTCATCTTGGTCTATCTGATCCACACCATGGCCGAGCTGTGCTTCTCGCCGGTCGGGCTGTCGGCGATGACGCGGCTGTCGCTGCCCAGCATGACCGGGCTGATGATGGGCACCTGGTTCCTGGCGACGGCGGCGGGCAATTTCATCGCCGGACTGATCGCGCAGGCGACCGGCGGCGAGGGCGCGGGGCCGGACAAGGTGCTCGACGTCTATACGCGGATCGGCTGGTTCTCGATCGGGATCGGCGTCGTCGTGCTGGTCGTGTCGCCCTTCATCGCCAGGCTGATGCACCTCGACCTGCTGAAGGCCGATGCCGCACTGGCGGGCGACAAGGAACTGGCCGAGCCGGCGGCGGCGGGCGTCGATACGCGGCTGGAGCAGAAGCCGCTGTGAACCAAATGGGGCGGTTCGGGATGACCCAGCCGCCCCTTTTTCCCTACCCCCCTGCTCTTCCGATCACCCCCACCTCCGTTCGCACTGAGCGAAGTCGAAGTGCACGGGATGACGCCTGCGGACAGGCCGGGGCGTGGGCTTCGACTTCGCTCAGCCTGAACGGAGGTTCGGGGGTATTACTCCGGCGAGCGGCTCAGAGCCGCGTCATCGCCATCGCCCGCTCGCCATAACGCGGCCCCGCCGTGCCGCCCCGCGGAGCCGCTTCGTCCAGCTTCGCCAGCTCCCCGGCCGAGAGCGTCAGTTCGGCCCCCGTCATCGAATCCTCCAGCGTCACGCGCCGCTTGGAGCCGGGGATCGGCACGATGTCGTCGCCCTGCGCCAGCAGCCAGGCCAGCGCCACCTGCGCGGCACTCGCGTCATGCGCGGCGGCGATGGACTTCACCACCTCGACCAGTGCCATGTTCCGATCGAAATTCTCCTCCGAATAACGGGGATCGTTCCGCCGATAATCGCCCTCGGGCAGATCCTCGCGCCGGGTGATCTGCCCGGTCAGGAACCCGCGCCCCAACGGGCTGTACGGCACGAAGCCGATGCCCAGTTCGCGCACCACGGGCAGGATGTCGGCCTCGACATCGCGTTCCCACAGCGAATATTCCGACTGGACCGCCGCGATCGGGTGGACGGCGGCGGCGCGGCGGATCGTCTCGGCGCCGGCCTCGGACAGACCCAGCCGCCGGACCTTGCCCTGCTCGACCAGCCGCCCCATCGCGCCGATCGTATCCTCGATGGGGACATTGGGATCGACCCGGTGCTGGTAGAACAGGTCGATCGTCTCGACCCCCAGCCGCCTGAGCGACCCCTCGCACGCGCGCTGGACATTGGCGGGGGTGGAGTCGACGCCCGTCATGCCGTTCTCGTCATAGCGGAAGCCGAATTTGGTCGCGATCACCACCGCGTCGCGCTGGCCGCGAATGGCACGGCCGACCAGTTCCTCATTGACCAGCGGGCCATAGATTTCGGCGGTGTCGAACAGGGTCACGCCCAGCTCGATCGCGCGGTGGATGGTGGCGATGCTCTCCGCCTCGTCGGCCTGGCCGTACATGTTCCGGCCGACACCGGCCATCGGCATACAGCCGAGGCCCAGCGCGGAAACCTCGAATTCGGGGCCGAGCGTGCGGTATTTCATGGGGTGTCCTCGTCGATGGTGCGGCTGGCTCGGGAAACGGTCGCGGTCGCGGCAAGGTCCATGCTGACATTGCCGAGCGTCCGGAAGATGTCCGGAATCGTCTCCACCGCGATCAGCAGCCCCAAAGGCGCGGCGGGCACCCCCAGCGCGACGCAGACCGGCGCGATCGAGGCGAAGAAGGTGATCTGCGACGGCAGGCTCGCCGAGCCCAGCGAGCACAGGATCGCCACGACCACCGCGGCCGCGACCGAGGCCATGCCGGGCACGATCCCGAACCAGTCGGCGATATAGAGCGCCACCGCGACGTTCATCGCGGGCTGGGTCGCGCGGAACATCGCCACCGCCATCGGCAGGACCAAGCTGGCGGTGCCCGGTGCGATGCGCAGCACCTTGGTCCCCTCGACCATCGCGGGCAGGCTGGCGAGCGAGGATTGGGTGGAGATCGCCACCGCCTGCGCCGGGGCCAGCGCGCGGGCGAAGCGCGCCAGCGGCACCCGCGCGCCCAGCATCGCCACGCCGTAAGCCATCAGCATGACGATCACGCCGATGCTGGCGATGATCGCGATATAATGGGCCAGCGCCCCGAACGCGCCCCCGCCCGCGCTCGCCCCGACGACGAAGGCCAGCGCGAACACGCCCAGCGGCGCCAGCCACAGCACCCAACCGATCAGGACCAGCATCGCATCGCGGATCGCGGTGAAGAATCGCAGCAGCAGCGCGCGCCCCTCGCCCTCGATCCGGGTGATCGCAAAGGCGAAGGCCAGCGTGAACAGGATCAGCGACAGCAGCGCATTGTTGGTGGCGGCGGCGAAGATGTTGGTCGGCACAATGCCGGTCACGAACTCGGCGATGGGCGGCGGGGCGGCGGCCGGCTCCGCATGGCCCAGCGCCGCCTTCAGCGCCTCCGCCGCGTCGCGCGGGATCGGCACCGCGTGCAGCAGCGCGGGCGTGACGACGGCGGCCATCGTCGCGGTCAGCGTGACCAGGATCAGGAAGGTCAGGATTGCGCGCGCGGCGATCCGCCCGGCCTGCGCCGCCTCGGCGGTCGCGGTCACGCCCGTAATCAGCAGCGTGACGACCAGCGGGATGACCGTCATCTGCAACCCGTTCAGCCAGAGCGTGCCGACCGGCCGCGCGACCGCGACACCCGCTTGCGCCAGCCCGGGCGAGGCCGCCGCCAGCCCCACCCCCGCCAGCAGACCGGCGGCCAGACACAATAGGATCAGCGTGGCTCGGGACATGAAGGGCCCTCGGTTCCTTTGAGCTTTTGGAAAGGTCACGCTAAACGGGGCGCGACCGCATGGTGTTTCCTCTTAATCCGGCAGGGACTTGGCCGCATGGCAAGAAAATATTTCGGCACTGATGGCATTCGCGGCGCCACCAACGGCGCGGTGATGACCGCCGAGATGGCGATGAAGGTCGGCATGGCGGCCGGTGCCTATTTCCAGCGCGGCGATCACCGCCACCGCGTCGTGATCGGCAAGGACACCCGTCTGTCGGGCTATATGCTGGAATCGGCGCTGGTCGCGGGCTTCACCAGCGTCGGCATGGACGTGGTGATGCTCGGGCCGCTGCCCACGCCCGCGGTCGCGATGCTGACCCATTCGATGCGTGCCGATATCGGCGTGATGATCTCCGCCAGCCACAATCCCTTTGCCGACAATGGCATCAAGCTGTTCGGCCCCGATGGCTATAAGCTGTCCGACGAAGCCGAGGAATCGATCGAGGACCTGATCGAGCAGAATGTCCCGCTGGTCCCCTCGGGCAAGATCGGCCGCGCGCGCCGGGTCGACGACGCCGCCGGGCGCTATATCCACTTCGCCAAGTCCACCTTCCCGCAGGCGCTTCGCCTCGACGGCCTGCGGGTCGTGATCGATTGCGCGAACGGCGCGGCGTACAAGGTCGCCCCCGCCGCCCTGTGGGAACTGGGCGCGGACGTGGTCGCGATCGGCGTGACCCCCAACGGCACCAACATCAATGACGGCGTCGGCTCGACCGCGCCGCAGACGCTGGCCGAGACGGTCGTGGCGAGCGGCGCGGACATCGGCATTGCCCTCGACGGCGATGCCGATCGCCTCATCATCGTCGACGAGACCGGCGCGGTGGTCGATGGCGACCAGCTGATGGCGATGATCGCGACCAGCTACGCCCGCGAAGGGCGGCTGGCGGGCGGCGGCCTGGTCGCGACCGTCATGTCGAATCTGGGGCTGGAGCGGCACCTGGCCGCGCAGGGCCTGGGCCTGATCCGGACCAAGGTGGGCGACCGCCATGTGCTGGAGGCGATGCGGACGCGCGGATACAATGTCGGTGGCGAGCAGTCGGGGCATATCATCCTGTCCGACTATGCCCGCACCGGCGACGGGCTGGTCGCCGCGCTCCAGGTGCTGGCCGAGCTGAAGCGCGCGGGCGCACCCGCCAGCGAGGTGCTGCACCGCTTCGATCCGCTGCCCCAACTCCTGAAGAATGTCCGCTTCGCGGGCGGCAAGCCGCTGGAGCATGAGAAGGTGCAGGGCGTCATCGCCGCCGCCGAGGCCGAACTCGCCGGGCGCGGCCGCCTGGTCATCCGCCCCTCGGGCACCGAACCCGTCATCCGCGTGATGGCCGAGGGCGAGGACAAGCGCCAGGTGGAGACTCTGGTCGACCGGATCTGCGACGTGGTGCGCGAGGTGGCCGCCTGATGCTGGAGATGCGTCCCGATTGCGAGCGCTGCGGCACGGACCTGCCCCCGTCCCAGGGCGGCGCGTTCATCTGCTCGCTGGAAACCACCTTCTGCGCCGAATGCGCCGACGAGCTGGACGAGATCTGCCCCGATTGCGGCGGCGAGCTGCTCGACCGGCCGACCCGCATGGGCCGCGTGCTGAAGGCCAATCCCGCCTCCACGCAAGGCCGTTTTCGCGGCTGACCTCGACCCCGCGTGCCCGCCGCTCTATGCGGGCCTCATCACATTGAAGGAGTTTCCATGCCCCAGCTCGTCCTGATCCGCCACGGCCAGTCCGCCTGGAATCTCGAGAACCGCTTCACCGGCTGGTGGGATGTCGACGTGACCGCGCAGGGTGCGGCCGAGGCGCGCGCGGCGGGTGCGATGATGGCCGAGAAGGGCCTCGACTTCGACCTGACCTTCACCAGCCTGCAGACCCGCGCGATCAAGACGCTGAACCTGGCGCTGGAGACGATGGGCCGCCTCTGGCTGCCGACCGAGAAGCACTGGCGGCTGAACGAGCGCCATTATGGCGGGCTGACCGGCCTGGATAAGGCGGAGACGGCGGCCAAGCATGGCGACGAGCAGGTCAAGATCTGGCGCCGCAGCTTCGACGTGCCCCCGCCCCCGGCGGATGCGGGCGGCGAGTTCGACGTGTCGGGCGACCGCCGCTATGCGGGTATCGACGTGCCGCAGACCGAGAGCCTGAAGGACACGATCGCGCGCGTCCTGCCCTATTGGGAAGAGCGCATCGCGCCTGCGCTGCGCGACGGCAATCGCGTGCTGATCTCGGCGCACGGCAACTCGCTGCGCGCGCTGGTCAAGCATCTGTCGAACATCCCGGACGACGAGATCACGGGTCTCGAAATCCCGACCGCGCAGCCGATCGTCTATGAACTGGCCGACGACCTAACCCCGACCGATCGCTACTATCTGTCCGAACGCTAAGCGATCGGGAGACGAGGGGCGGTCTGACGTGCGACCGCCTCGCGCCCCGACCTCTTCGCGCAGAGGCGCAGAGGACGCAGAGTCGTTTGGGATATCCGATTTCGGTCGGGAGACATGACCATCGGATTGGACACGGAGGGCATGAAACAAGGAACGCTATCTCTGCGTCCTCTGCGCCTCTGCGCGAACACAAAAGCCTACCCCGCTCAACCCGAACCTTTCGGCTGACGGGCATGCCAGCCGATCAGGATAAACCTATGCGATTGCCTCGCATACAGCCCCCTTCGCGCCATCGCGGCTTCGCGTGAACCATCTTATTTCACGCGAAGCCGCGAAGACACGAAGATCGTTCGCGCAGAGGCGCGGAGGACGCAGAGATGTGGCGCCCCGTTCCCGCGTTTCGCATTCGACTATTTGGCCCTGTCTCCCGGTCGAGACGTGTTTGGCAGAGCGGCCAGTCCAGACGCGTCTGCGCGATTGAAACGCCCCAGTCCCCACGCTCCGGCAAAATCGCCCGCCACCATGGCCGAACGCATACGGAAACTTGCCCCCCTCGCCCCGTCCCGCTAGGCAGCCCGCTTCCCCGGCAACGGGGCCAAAGGGGCTAAGGCGGAACAGCGGATATGACGTCGGTCGGGATCATCATGGGGTCCACTTCGGACTGGGAAACCATGCGGCATGCCGCCGAGACGCTGGAGGCGCTGGGCGTGGCGCATGAGACCCGCGTCGTCTCCGCACACCGCACGCCGCAGCGCCTGTACGATTACGCCACCACCGCCGCCGATCGCGGGATCAAGGTCATTATCGCGGGCGCGGGCGGCGCGGCGCACCTGCCCGGCATGGCCGCGTCGATGACCCATCTGCCGGTGCTGGGCGTGCCGGTCGAGTCCAAGGCGCTGAAGGGCATGGATAGCCTGCTCTCGATCGTCCAGATGCCCGGCGGCATCCCCGTCGGCACGCTGGCCATCGGCAAGGCGGGTGCGATCAATGCGGGCCTGCTCGCCGCCTCGATCCTGTCGCTGTCCGACGAGGACCTCGCCGAGCGTCTGAAGGACTGGCGCCAGCGCCAGACCGACGGCGTCGCCAACGATCCGCAAGGGTAAGCCGATGCTGAAGCCGGGTTCGACGATCGGAATTCTGGGTGGCGGCCAGCTGGGCCGGATGCTGGCGGTGGCGGCCGCGCAGCTGGGTTATCGCACCCATGTGCTGGCCCCCGACGAGGAAAGCGTCGCGGCGCAGACCGCGTCGTCGCTGACCCGCGCCGATTATCACAATACGGTCGTGCTCGCCGACTTCGCCGCCGCCTGCGACGTCGTCACCTATGAGTTCGAGAATGTCGACGTGACGCCGGTCGAATGGCTGGCCGAGCGGCTGCCCGTCCACCCCGCGCCCGCCGCGCTGCGCGTCGCGCAGGACCGGATCGCCGAGAAGAGCTTCGTCGAGAAGGTCGGCGGCCGCCCCGCCCCCTGGGCCGCGGTCAATTCCGCCGCCGACCTGACCGCCGCGCTGGAGCGGATCGGCTGTCCCGCGATCCTGAAGACCACGCGCTTCGGCTATGACGGCAAGGGCCAGGCGCTGATCCGCGAGATGGCCGATGCCCCCGCCGCCTGGGAGGCGATAGGCGGCCCCGCCGTGCTGGAGGGGTTCATCCATTTCAGCCACGAATTCTCGATCCTGGTGGCGCGCGGAACCGACGGCACGACCGTCCGCTACGACCCGCCGCACAATATCCACCGCGACGCGATCCTGCGCACCTCCACCCTGCCCGCGCCGCCCGAGATCGTGGCGCAGGCCGAGGAGGCGACCGCGCTCGCCATCCGCATCGCGGAGGAACTGGGCTATGTCGGCGTGCTGGCCTGCGAATTCTTCGCGACCGAGAACGGCCCTGTGTTCAACGAGATGGCCCCGCGCGTCCACAATTCGGGCCATTGGACGATCGAGGGCGCCGAAACCTCGCAGTTCGAGAATCATATCCGCGCAATCTGCGGCCTGCCGCTGGGCGACACGTCGCTGACGGGTGCATGGGTGCAGATGGAGAATCTGATCGGCGACGATGCCTGGGACGGCGCGTTCACCGAAAAGGGCACCCATCTCCACCTCTATGGCAAGGCCGAGTCGCGGCCGGGGCGCAAGATGGGGCATATCACGCGCGTGACGCGCTGAGCGGGCGTCAGGCTATCGCCGGACGGTGAAGGTCACGGGCACCAGCACCTGCGCCTGATAGACCTGATCGCCCTTCATCACCGGCCGGATCCGGAATTGCCGGTAGAGCCCCAGTGCCGCCGCGCCGAAACCGCGACCCTTGGGACGCTCCGCCGCGATCGAACAGCTTTTGGGCGTTCCCGGCCGGGGCACGTCGCATAGCAGCACCGCGATGCCGCTGACCCCGCCCGCCCAAGCCATTTTGGGAAAGGCTTTGTCGATCAGCTCCTGCGGCGGCTTTTCGATCCATTCGGCAAGCGCGTAGCGGAGCCGTCCTTCGCCCGGACCATCGCCGTCGCCGCGTCCGTTGCCGGTGCCGCGCCCCTCGCCACCCGTCCCGCGCCCGCTGGCGATTCCCGTCCCCAGCCCGTCCGAAATCGCCGTCCCGACGCGCAAGGCCGGCTCGGCCGCCAATCCCGCCGCCGGGGCGGGCAGGTCGACCATGTCGAACCGGGCAGGCGCGACCGCCGCCGGAGCGGCCTGTCGGGCTGGGCGCGCGGGCGCCGGGCGTGGCGATCCGCCACCGGCGGTCGGACGCGGCACCATGCTCTCGCGCTTGACCGGGGCGGGTGCGACCGGCGGCGGCGGCACGGGGACGGGGGGAGGCTCCGGCGGGCGAGGCACGTCGAACAGCGTCAGTAGCGGCCGGGCCGGGTCGTCGGTCAGGCGATGCCGGGGCTGCCCCCAGATCAGCAGCGCCAGGATCACGGCATGGACCGCCGCCGTGGCGACGACCGCCACCGATCGCCGCCCGTGATCCCGCCGGACCGAAACGCTGTCCCGCATCGCGCTATTCTCCCAGACGGAGGATCACCGCGATGCTGATCGACGTCAAGTCCGCGCCCAGTCCTCGCCGATCCGGCGCAGCACGTCGAGCGGCACGCGGCCGTGGCGCAGCACGGCGGTATGGAACGCCTTCAGGTCGAACCGCGCGCCCTGCTGCTTCCGGGCGGACTCGCGAATGTCGACAAAGACCGAATGGCCCAGCTTATAGCTCGCCGCCTGGCCGGGATTGACGCAGTAGCGTTCGACCTCGCGCGTCGCGAAACCCTCCGCCTCGCCCTCGGCCTCGACGAAATGGCGGATCGCCTGTTCGCGGGTCCAGCGCATATGGTGAAGCCCGGTATCGACCACGCAGCGATTGGCGCGGAACAGCAGGAACTTCAGATAGCCCAGCTGCCCCAGCGGATCGTCATCATACATGCCGATCTCGTCCGCCAGCTGTTCGGCATAGAGCGCCCAGCCCTCGCCATAGCCCGAAAAGCCGTTGATCTTGCGGATCAGCGGCAGCCGCGTGTTGGACAGCGCTAGCCCGCCCTCCATCTGATGCCCCGGCAACCCTTCGTGATAGACGGTCGTGGCCAGGCAGAATTTGGGCCAGTCGGCGCTGTCCTTCAGGTTGAAATAGACCAGGCCGGGGCGCGATCCGTCGATGGCAGGCCCCTGCGCAAAGGCCGCCGCCGCGCCCGCCTCGGTCTGCGGGGGCACACGGCGCACCTCGAAGCCATAGGGCGGCATGCGTTCGAACACCTGCGGCAGTCGCGTCCGGATCGCATCCAGCCGCGCGTTGCAATAGGCGATGGCGGCGCGCTTGCCCTCGTCGGTATTGGGATAGAGCTGGTCGGGATTCTTGTAGAGCGCGGCCATGCGCTGCCCCACCGTGCCCTTGGTGAAGCCCTGCTTCTTCAGCAGCGCGTCGAGCCGGGCGGACAGCATCGCCGCCTGGTCGCGGCCGAAGCGATGGACCTCGTCGGGCGAGAAGCTGGTCGTCGTATTGGTCTTGAGCGCGACCGGATAATAGGCCGCCCCCTCGCGCAGTTTCCACACGCCCGCATCATGCGTCGCCTTGGCGCGCAACGCCTTGGCATAGGCGAGCTGGCGATCCAGCGCGGGCAGCACCTCCGCTTCATAGATTTTCGCGGCCGCCTGCGCATGGCGGTCGCCCAGCCCCTTGTCGGCGGCGCGGCGCGCGAGCGACCGGACGACCAGCGCCTCGCTCGCGGGCTGGCGGGTCTTGCCCATCTGTTCGATCGCGAGGTCGAGGATGAAGTCGGGCGGCACCACCCCCTGCCCCGCATCGTGGCGCATCCGGTCGGTCTGCGCGTCCATCTGCTGCCCGAAGGCGCGCAGCCGCATCAGATAGGCATCGGCATCGCCCGCATTGGCGATCTTGTGCTTGGTGTCGAGAAAATCGGGGACCGACTGATAGGCGCCCGACAGCTGCGACACGACATAGGGGCTGGGCCCATAGGAATAGCCGCCGAAATCGAACGCCTGCACCGCTTCCGCCGAGCGCCGGGTGTAGAGGACCGATTCCAGGTCGATCCGCTCCTCGGGCGACAGGGTGGCGGGGTCGATCGCCTGGAGCCGGGCCAGATCGGCCTTGGTCGCCGCCTTCGCCGCCGCGATCCCGGCGGGGGTCTGGTCGGACAGACGCCCCCGCAGATCGGCATTGGCGCCGGTGTCTAGGCCCAGGCTGGTCGCGCCCTCCGGACTGCGGCGGAGCTGTTCCTGGACCAGCGTGTCGAACAGCGTGGTCAGGCGGGCGGATGCGCTGGTCTGGGCCAGAACCCCCTCGCTGCCCGCCGTCACGGCCAGCGCCGCCGTGCCCCCCAGGAAATGCCGCCGGTCGATCATGCTTGTCCCCTTTTTGGTTTTCGATGGGCAGCGTAATGGGATTTGGCGGGAATTGAAGCGGTTATGGGGCGGGTGGGGTGATTGCGGTTCACACTCTTCGACGCGCACCGTGATCCGGGCCGGCTGGTATCGGCCGGTCCCCATCAAGGGCCCCGTTCGGCCAGGAGTTGCGCATGCTGCTGGCCAACCGCAAGACCCTGCTGGTCAAGTACGGCGACATCGAAAACGAAGTACGCGGCACGCTCCGCGCCTTCGGGCTGAAACTTTCGGGCCGGATAGCGTCGGGGCGGTTCGAGCAGCGCGCCATGGAGTTGGTTGAGGATCGACCGAGGCTCGCGGCCATGGTGAGGCCGATGCTCATCGCGCGGGCCGCTCTCCGCGAGCAATGCGCCGTGCTGCACAAGATGCTACTTGATGCCGTCGCCCGTGACGACACCTGACGGCGACTTATGACCGTTCCAGGCGTCGGCGCGGTCACGGCCGTCACCTTCCTCGCCGTCATCGATGACCCGAGCCGCTTCCGGAACTCGCGCGACGTCGGTGCTCAGCTCGGCATGACGCCGCGCAAGTATGCGAGCGGCGAGACGGATCGGAATGGCTCCATCTCGAAGACAGGCGATGCCCTGCTGCGCACGACGCTCTACCAAACATCCTTGGCGCTGCTGACGCGGTCGAAGCGGCGGTTGACGCTGAAGGCGTGGGGCATGGCCGTCGCAAAGCGGCGCGGTCTGCGCAGGGCCATTGTCGCGGTCGCGCGCAAGCTGGCGCTCGTCATGCACCGCATTTGGGCCGACGGCACCGAGTTCCGGTGGACGCGTGAGGAAGCCATCGCATGACGGCCTGATCTCCGCTCCACCTTTACCAGCTTCGCCGCGAGGCGGGGGCAACCCGAGAGAACGAGGTCTAGGTGACTGCGCCGTAACCGGAGTGCCACCAGAGCCGGTCGAAGGTAGATAGCAGCCCTCGATCAGCCATCGAACGACCCATGGTGAGGCGGCCCAGCGCCGACCTCGGACACAAGCTCGAACCTTGGCAGCCCAATCGTAGTATCGTCCGGTCAGGCGTCCCGCTTGGTTGCGCTTTGCATCGCCTGCTCTCCCAAATAGCCTTCACTTGCCGAAAAATGGACGTCACACCTGATGGAATGAGAGCCCAAAATCGGCTCCTTTTAGTACGAAGGCGCAAAAGTTGCGATCCGGAAATTCGCTCTTCAGCTTCGCAACGAGCATATTGGACATAATAGTGGCCAGGCGGTTGAGTTGAGCGCTCTTCAGTTCGACTGGGGCGACATCATCTGGGAACATGTAATCAAATAGGAAGGCGTTCATAGCCGTCTCAACCTGCTGCTTAGAATGCCCGGTGCTTTCCCAGCCTCTTAACCGATCAACATCGAGTGGGGCGCGCAGCACGTAATCGTCTATTTGCACAAAATCCGGCCAGAAAAGGGCGCAGAAGCCAAGCGCGTGGTCGGCTCGCCCTTCGATGTATATCCAATCTTCAGGCGAAATGCCGGTGCCTTCGTTCCACCTTTTCAATTCAGGAATTAGGTCAGCGACTTTAGCCATGGCGCGATGTTAGCGGTCCAGCGAACGTCCGCAAGCGGAATGCCGCAGAGCCGTTTCCCGCTTGCGGCGGGACCAAAATCACACAAGGTGTTTGCACCTGGGCTTCGACTTCGCTCAGCCTGAACGGCGGTTGGGTGCGGGGCTTTCCCCTACAGCCGTTCAGCCTGAGCGAAGTCGAAGGCCAAGGGAAACTCCCAAAGAAAAAGGGCGGCCCGTCCTGCGACGTACCGCCCTTTCCCCGCTCAAGGCGTGGAAATCACCCTGCGCGCGTGCCCGACAGCGGGAAGCTGCCGAACGCGCCCGCGCCGACCGATCCGGTCAGCGTGTCGCCATCGGCGGTCGCTTCGCAGTCCAGCGTCATCGGCATGGGCGAGGAGATCGACATCTTCCAGTGGATCGTGTTGCCCGACACGCTCCCCTCGATATCCATCGCCCCCATCTGGCCGCCGCCCGAGCCGGTGAAGCGATCACCCTCGGTGGTGACGGTCAGGGTCATCTCCTGGTCGCCCAGCGGCGACTTGACGGTGCAGTTCCAGGTGCCGTCGATGTCGGCCATATTCGCTCTCCCTTATTGTCCGGCGGCGGGGGCGGGCCCCGCCACATCGGCCGCCTCGACCACCTCGACCGGCAGGCCCAGCGTATCGAGCTGCGGCTTGACCGTCTTGGCATCGCCGACCACGACCCAGATGAATTGCCTGGGGTTCAACGCCGCCTCGATCGACTTGTTCAGCTCGGGCAGCGTCATCGCCTGATACCGCCGGGTGATCGTCGCATAATAATCGTCGGGACGGCGGAACAGGTCGTTGGCCTGCATCGCCGACAGCACCGCGCCCGACGTCTCGAAGCTGCCCGACAGCGATCGGATCGCCCCGGTGATCGCGCGGTCGAACTCCACCTGGTCCATCGGCTTGGTGGTCAGGAATTCGGTGACGTCGGTGCGCAGCGCGTCGATCGACGGGCCGGTCTTGTCCGCCTGAACCGGTGCCGACATGACATAGGGCGCCGCGAATTCCGAGGTCTGGAACCCGCCGCGCACGCCATAGGACCAGTGCTTGTTCTCCCGGATATCGGTGTTGATCCGGCTGAGGAAGCTGCCGCCCAACGCATCGTTGGCGGTGTTCTGCACCAGCAGATTGTCGATGCCCTTCAGCCCCGTCGGCGCCCCCGCCAGGATCATCGACTGCGGGCTGTCGGGCCGGTTGACCAGCACGATCTTGGGCGCCGAGGGCTGCCCCGCCGCGAAGTTCTTGACCCCCGCCGCGCCCGTGCCGCGCCAGTCGCCCAGCACCCGGTCGAGCGCCGCCTTCACCTCAGCCAGCGGACGGTCGGAGGTGACGAAGATCTTCGCCTTGTCGGGCCGCAGCCACGCCTGCTGGAACGCGATCAGGTCGGCGCGGGTCAGCGCCGCCACCGCCCGCGGATCGCCCGCGCCCTGCGCCTTGGCATAGGGGCTGGTCGGCCCATAGACGAGCGGCGGCAGGACGCGGCTCGCCAGCCCCTGCGGGCTGGTCAGCTCCTGCTTGATGCCCGCCAGCGTCTGCGCCTTGACCCGTGCCAGTTCGGCATCGGGGAAAGCGGGGTTGCGGACGATATCGGCATAGAGATCGAGCGCGGGCGCCAGATTGGCGCTCGGCACGTCGAGGCCGACGACCGTGCGGTCGTTCGATGCGCTCGACCCGATCGAGGCGCCCAGCCGCTCCTGCTCCTCGGCGATCGCGATCGTGTTGCGGTGGGTGGTTCCCTCGTCCAGCATCGACTGGACCAGGCGCTGCGTTCCCAGCTTGCCGGGCACGTCGGCGGCGATCCCGGCGTCGAACGACATCGCGATCTGCGTCACCGGCACGGCGGTCCGCTGCGCGTAGATCAGCTCGATCCCGTTCGCCAGGCGGCTGCGCTCGACCGCCGGGAAGCTCAGCGGCTTGACCTCGCCGACTTCGGGCAGGCTGCCGCGCGTCCCCTTGACCGGCTGGTCGGGCGCGGCGGGCACATCGGCGCGCGGCGGCACCTTGGCCTCCTCATAGGCGTCGCGCGCGCCGGGCACGACGGTCAGCGTATAAGCCGGGCGCGACAGCCATTTGTCGGCCGCCGCCTTGACGGTCGCGGGCGTCTGCGCCGCGATCGCCAGCAACTGCTTCTTATATTTGCCCGGATCGTTCGAGTAGAGCGCCCCCTCGGCCAGCGCCACCGCCTTGCCGCCAAAGCCGCCGACCGATTCCAGCCCCTCGACACGGCCCGACACGAACCGGGTCACGGCGCGCCGCACCTCGTCGGCGGTCGGGCCGTTCTTCAGGAAGTCGGCCAGGATCTCCTGCATCCGCTTGTCGACCAGCGCCGGATCGACGCCGGGGCGGACGATCGCGGTCATGTTGAACATGCCGACCTGTGCGAAGGGACGGTCGCTGGCCGACACCTGCACCGCCAGCTTCTCCTGCTTGACCAGGATATTGTCGAGCCGCGACGAGGCCAGCCCGCCCAGGATCGACCCCGCGACCACCAGCGGCGCGCTTTCGGGATCGTTCAGCCCCGGCACCGCCCAGTTGCGGCTGATCATGACCGCCGCCACCCGGTCCTTCATCACCTCGTTGACGGGGGCGGGCAGGGTCGGGATGGCGACGGTCGGCAGGACGCTCTTGGGACCCGGCTGGATCGCGCCGAAATATTTTTCCACCAACGGCTTGGCGGTGGCGACGTCGATATCGCCCGCCAGCACCAGCACGGCGTTGTTGGGTCCGTAATGCTGCCGGAACCAGTCCTTCACCGTGTCGAGCGTCGCGGCGTCGAGATCGGTCATCGAGCCGATGGTGGTGTGGGCATAGGGATGGCCCGCGGGGAACAGCCCCTCCAGGATCTTGTACTGGGTCAGGCCATAAGGCTGGTTGTCGCCCTGGCGCTTCTCGTTCTGGACGACGCCGCGCTGCTCGTCGAGCACGCTCTGCGTCACCGCGCCGAGCAGATAGCCCATGCGGTCCGATTCCAGGAACAGCGCGCGGTCGAGCGCGGCGGTCGGCACCGTCTCGAAATAATTGGTCCGGTCGAAATAGGTGGTGCCGTTATAGTCGGTCGCGCCCACCGACTTGAGCGGCGCGAAGAAGTCGCCCGGCGCATTCTCCGACCCGTTGAACATCAGATGCTCGAACAGATGCGCGAACCCGGTCTTGCCCTTGGGCTCGTGCTTCGAGCCGACGTCGTACCACACGCTGACCGCGACGACGGGCGCCTTGCGGTCGGTGTGGACGACGACGCGCAGGCCGTTCTTCAGGGTGAAGGTCTGATAGGGGATGTCGACCGCCTTCACGAGGGTCGATACGGGCGCGGGCTTCGCGGTGGCGGCGGCCTTGACCGCGGTCTGTGCAGAAACGGCCTGGCCCGGCAGGACGAACGCGAGGGCGGCGGCGCCGGTCAGCGCCACGGACTTGATACGCATGATCTTTTGAGTCTCCCCACTCAGTAAGGGGTCGAGCATAGCGGGCGCGCGACGGACCGCAATCCCGGTCCGACACAGCGATTTCGCCGCATCCCGCTTGCCACCCTTTCGCAATCGAAACGGCCATCCCATCTTGCGGACAGCATCATGCGCCCACCCCTTGTGTTGCCAATTTGCAACACCATCTGACCTGGAAAGCGACAGGAACCCCAGATGAACCTCGAAAAATTTACCGACCGCGCCAAAGGCTTTCTGCAAGCCGCGCAGACCGTGGCGATCCGCAACAGCCATCAGCGCATCGCCCCCGAACATCTCCTCAAGGCGCTGATCGAGGACGATCAGGGCATGGCCGCCGGTCTGATCCAGGCAGCGGGCGGCGACGCCAAGCGCGTCGAGCGCGAGACCGATGCCGCGCTCGGCCGTATCCCCGCCGTCTCGGGCTCGGGGGCGCAGTCGTCGCCCGGCCTCGACAATGACCTGGTCCGCGTGCTCGACCAGGCCGAGCAGGTCGCGCAAAAGGCGGGCGACAGCTTCGTCACCGTCGAGCGGCTGCTGCTCGCGCTGGCGCTGGCCTCCACCACGGCGGCGGGCAAGGCGCTGGCGGCGGGCGGGGTCAATCCGCAAGGACTGAACGGCGCGATCGAACAGCTGCGCCAGGGCCGCACCGCCGACACGGCGGGGGCGGAGGACCGTTATGACGCGCTGAAGAAATTCGCCCGCGACCTCACGCAAGTGGCGCGCGACGGCAAGCTCGACCCCGTGATCGGCCGCGACGAGGAAATCCGCCGCACCATCCAGATCCTGGCGCGTCGGACCAAGAACAACCCCGCGCTGATCGGCGAACCCGGCGTCGGCAAGACCGCGATCGCCGAAGGCCTGGCGCTGCGCATCGCCAATGGCGACGTGCCCGACACGCTGAAGGACCGCAAGCTGATGGCGCTCGACATGGGCGCCCTCATCGCCGGTGCCAAATATCGCGGCGAGTTCGAGGAGCGGCTGAAGGGCGTGCTGGACGAGGTGAAGGCCGCCGAGGGCGACATCATCCTGTTCATCGATGAGATGCACACGCTGATCGGCGCGGGCAAGGGCGACGGGGCGATGGACGCCTCCAACCTGCTCAAGCCCGCTCTGGCGCGCGGCGAGCTGCACTGTGTCGGCGCGACCACGCTCGACGAATATCGCAAGTACGTCGAGAAGGATCCCGCGCTCCAGCGGCGGTTCCAGCCGGTCTTCGTCGGCGAGCCCACGGTCGAGGACACCATCTCGATCCTGCGTGGCCTGAAGGAGAAATACGAACTCCATCACGGCGTGCGCATCACCGACGGCGCGCTGGTGGCGGCGGCGACGCTGTCGAACCGCTACATCACCGACCGCTTCCTGCCCGACAAGGCGATCGACCTGATGGACGAGGCCGCCAGCCGCATCCGCATGGAGGTGGAGTCCAAGCCCGAGGAGATCGAGACGCTCGACCGTCGCATCCTGCGCCTGAAGATCGAGCGCGAGGGGCTGCGCCGCGAGAGCGACGCCGCCAGCATCGACCGGCTCGGCCATCTGGAGGAGGAACTCGCCAATCTGGAGGAACAGTCGCACGCGCTGACCCAGCGCTGGCAGGCCGAGAAGGACAAGATCGCGGGCGAGGCCAAGCTCAAGGAACAGCTCGACCAGGCACGGATCGAACTCGATCAGGCGCAGCGTAGCGGCGACCTCGCGCGGGCGGGCGAGCTGTCCTATGGCCGCATCCCGCAGCTGGAGAAGCAGCTGGCCGAGGCGCAGTCCGCGACCGAGGGCGCGATGCTGCGCGAGGAAGTCACCGCCGACGATATTGCGGGCGTGGTCAGCCGCTGGACCGGGGTGCCGGTCGACCGGATGATGCAGGGCGAACGCGAAAAGCTGCTCCGCATGGAGGAGGTGATCGGTGCGCGCGTGATCGGCCAGGAGGATGCGGTCCGCGCCGTCTCCACCGCCGTCCGCCGCGCGCGCGCCGGGCTACAGGACCCGAACCGGCCGCTGGGCAGCTTCCTGTTCCTGGGGCCCACGGGCGTCGGCAAGACCGAGCTGACCAAGGCGCTGGCCGAATTCCTGTTCGACGATCCCTCTGCGATGGTGCGCCTCGACATGAGCGAGTTCATGGAGAAGCACAGCGTCGCGCGGCTGATCGGCGCCCCTCCCGGCTATGTCGGCTATGAGGAAGGCGGCGTGCTGACCGAGGCGGTGCGGCGGCGGCCCTATCAGGTCGTGCTGTTCGACGAGGTGGAGAAGGCGCATGGCGACGTGTTCAACGTGCTGCTCCAGGTGCTGGACGACGGCCGCCTGACCGATGGCCAGGGGCGGACGGTCGACTTCTCGAACACGCTCATCATCCTGACCTCGAACCTCGGCAGCCAGTATCTGGCCAATGTCGAGGACGGGCAGAGCATCGAGAGCGTCGAGCCGCAGGTGATGGAGATCGTCCGCGCGCATTTCCGCCCCGAATTCCTCAATCGGCTGGACGAGATCATCCTGTTCCACCGGCTGGGCCAGAGCCATATGGGACCGATCGTCGACATCCAGGTCGGCCGCGTCGCCAAATTGCTCAGCGATCGCAAGATCACCCTGCACCTGACCGACGCCGCGCGCGAATGGCTGGGCCGGGTGGGCTACGACCCGGTCTATGGCGCACGCCCCTTGCGCCGCGCGGTCCAGCGGCACCTCCAGGACCCGCTGGCCGAGGAAATCCTGCGCGGGCATGTGAAGGACGGCGCGACCGTCACCGTGGATGAGGGCGACGGGAAGCTGGCGTTGTCGGTGGGGTGATTTCTCCGTGCGAAGCCGGGATGATATGCCCGGCTTCGCCCGCCCTGCCCGATCAGGCCGGGATCGGCCCGCGTCGCAGCCAGCCGGTGATCGCATAACGCCGATAGGGCGCGGCGCGGGTCACTTCCGACACGCTATGCGGTTGCGGCACCGCGAAGATGTTGAGCGTGTTGAATCGGGGCACCCAGGCTTCCGCCGCATCCCCATCCGCCTGTGTCGGGTGGAACAGCAGCAGGCCGCCCCACTCGCATCGCCATGCCGGCGTCAGGCCCAGGACATAGGCCGCCACCCTGTTCTTGCCCGCCATGCCATCGTCATGGCCGGTCAGGAAGTCCCCCGGCGCATAGGCGGTCGCCTGCGCATCGGCCATGGCGACGGCAGGGTCGCCGACGATCCTGCGCAAGAGGTCGGACACGGCCCCTTCGGACATCCAGCGACCAAAGGCCGTCAGCGGATCGTCGCTCGCCTCGCGAGCGGCGGTGCCATCGGGCGTGCGGATCGTCTCATAGCGATATTGGAACCCGGTTCGGGCACCCGCATAGACGGCATCGTCCAGCGCCTGTCGCTGCGCGGCGCTCATCCCTTCGCGCGTCGCACGATCCAGTTCGAATATCCGGTCGCCGCTGTTCACCACCTGCCGCCAATCGGTGCGCTGACGCAGATGATCGTACCACCAGCCCGCGCATTCATCGGTCAGGATATCGCGAATCCGCACCCGGCGGTCACGCGCGAAATCCCCGGCCAGACGATCCGGGTCGAGGGATGGATTGAGGTGAAGCGGGGGCAGGTTCATCACGCGATTGTTCGGCGATCCGCCACCCGCCAGCAACCCTTAACATGCGCGGCCGGTCGCGCTTGTCCGCTCCACAAAATTGGGGGCGGCTCCCGAAGGAACCGCCCCCGAGTAGGGCTCGCCGAAGCGAACCCTGGGGTTAGAAGTTGAACTTGGCGCCGGCGCGGAACTGACGGCCGAAGATGCCGTCGCCGCCCTGCACCGCGTTGTACAGATACGCGCCGTACGTGACCGGATCGATCGGAGGCAGGCGGTTGAACACGTTCAGGACGTTCACGTAGAAGGTGAACTTGTCGTTGACCTTGAACGACGCGTTCGCATCCGCCGTGATGTAGCTCTTCACGCGGCAGCCGAAATAGGCCGGCGCCTGGCCGCAATCCTTGTACGCATCGCCCTGGTCCATGGCCGACAGGTCATAGCCCGAGGTGTAGTTGACCGTACCCGTGAAGGCGAAGTTGCCGAAGTCGAAGGTGTTGACCCAGTTGCCCTTCCACTCGAACGTGCCCGAACCCGCCGTCAGGTTGAAGTTACCCAGCGTGTCGACATAGGTCTGGCGCACGCCGTTCACCGTCGTGCTCAGCTCCAGGATCAGGCTGGCATTCAGGTTGGTGTTCCAGCGGAACGTGCCGAAGTCGATGCCCTCGGACTTGATGGTCTGGGCGTTGATCAGCTGCGAACGGACGAAGGCGATCTTCGGCGTGGCGGTCGGGTTGTTGACGTCGACGGCATCCGGGATGACCTGGAACCCGGACGGGATCGCGCTGCCCGCATAATAAGCGGCGATGGCAGGCGACAGGTCGGGGGTGGTGATCGCCCCGGTCTTGCGGATGTTGTAATAGTCGACGGTCAGCGACAGGCCGCGCACCGGATCGACCTTGATGCCCGCGGTGAAGCTGCGCGACTTTTCAGGGTCGAGATTCTGCGAGGCCAGCGTCGTCTGCCCGATCGAGTAGCTGGTGATGTAGGACGAGCAGAATTGCGGCGTCTGGGCCGAGCAGATCTGGTTGGCACCCGGATTGATGCTGTACTGGCGCAGGAACGCCGCCGGGATGCTCGTCAGCTGCTGGGTCACGTAACCCGTGGTGGGCAGCGCATTCGCCTCGCCGAACGAGGGGATGCGGAAGCCGCGCGAGTAGGTGCCACGCAGCGAGACCTGGCGGATCGGCTTGAAGATCGCGCCGAACTTGGGCGAGAAGGCGCTCTGGCCGCTCGAATAATGGTCATAACGACCCGAGGCGTTGAGCGTCAGCTGGTCGAACACCGGCGCATTGACCTCGTAGAAGGCCGACGAGACGGTACGATTGCCCTGGGTGCCGAACGCGTTCAGGCGGAAATAGCGCTGGGTCGGGCCGTTCTCGTCCGAATTGGCGCTGGGCGCGTCGATCGCTTCGTAGAAGATCGAGCCGCCGACCGCGACGCGCAGGTCGCCGCCCGGCAGTGCCATGATCGCCTTGCCCAGGGTGAACTGCGCCTGCAGCAGGTCCGAGCTGTCGTTGGTGATGTTGGTCGGCGTCAGATAGTTCAGCGTCGCCTGGCTGTTCAGGCCCGGATTGACGAAGTTGTAGCTGCCGTCCTTGATCACATCGAGCAGGTGCTGGATGTAGACATAGCCGTTCTGCTCGAGACGCAGATCGGTGTGCATCGCGGTCGCGTCGAAACGATAGTCGACATCGTCGAAGATCGTACCGTGGATGCCGAAGGCGGCGCGATAGACGCGGCTGCGGGTCTGGGTCGATTCAAAGCTGCCCGGCAGCTGGCCGACCAGACGCGCGACCTGGCCCTGGGCCGCGAACGGATTGTTCGGGTTCAGCGTGCCGTTGGTCGCGTTGCACGCGCCGACGGTCGAGCGCGGGCAGATATAGATCGGCAGCGCCAGGATCGACGAGTTGGGATCGATCGAGGGCGTGGCGTTCTGCGACGTCGAATATTGCGGGAACAGGATACCGGCCGGCGCATTGGCGCGGATCACCGTGGGGGTGCCGGTATAGCTGGTCGTCGCCTGCTGGAAATTGACCTGCAGATAGGCTTCCGACGTGTCACCGATCTTGGCGGTGAAGCGCGCCGAACCGCCGATACGCTCGATGTCCGGGGTGATATTACCGTACCGATTCTGGCCGTCGACCTGGCAGACGGTGCCCGGTGCGGTCGCGTTGGCGGGCAGCGCGAGTTCGGCCGCGGTCGGGTTGTACGGGTTACCGGTCAGACAGCCCGCCGACGGGTTCAGCAGCTGATAGCGGCCGAGCGCGGTGGTGTTGGTCGCATCCGCCGGACGAACATAGAAGTTCGGCGTGTTGATCGCGAAGCCGTTGGTGTACTGGTTGTTCTGATCCAGGCCGTTGGCGATGTTGTTGGGGCCGCAGACCAGCGTGCCGGTGCGGCTGGAGCAGATGCCGCGCTCGTCGCTCGAATTATACGGTGCGGGCAGCTGACGCGCCTTCACGCCTTCCGAGCGGTAGTAGAAGCCGCTGATATAGGCGTTATAGCCCTGCTCATCGAGGTCGCCGGTGCCGGCGGTCAGCGACAGGCGCTGGTTGGCGTTATAGCCGCGCTCGGAGATACCGGCCTCGGCGCGGCCCATGATACCCTTCACCGAACGCTTGGTGATGATGTTCACCACGCCCGCGATCGCGTCGGCGCCATAGCTCGACGAAGCGCCGTCGCGCAGCACTTCGACGCGGTCGACGATGTCGTCGGGAATGGTGTTCAGATCGACGAAGTTGCGCGTGCCGTCATCCGACAGCGGGTAATAGGCGGCGCGCAGGCCGTCGAACAGCACCAGCGTCGAGTTGGTCGACAGGCCGCGCAGCGACACCGACGACGCGCCGGTCGCGAATGCGCCATTGGCCGTGAACGAGTTGGTCAGCGCCGGGCCGTTGTTCGATGCCAGCGCCTGGATACCGGCCTGCACCGTGTTGATGCCGCGCACGTCGAGATTCTCGGCGGTGATGGTCGACACCGGCGACGGGCCGACATCGGCGCCGCGGATGATCGAGCCGGTGACGACGATATCGCCGCTCGTGCCCGCATTCGCCTGCTCGGCGCCCTGAGCGACCTGCGCATTGTTCTCGGCATTCTGGCTCGCGGCAGGCGCGGTCTGCGCCAGTGCGGGCGCGCCCAACAGCATCGACAGCGGCGCAACGGTCGCCAGCAAGCCAAGCTTGCGCTGACCGATCCATGAATTGGTCATGTTTACTACCCCTCTTGTTTTTACCCGACCGACCTTGGGCTCGGCGGCTCCCCACCCTGGTGAAACAAAAATTGCGTTTCTTGATGGAATGTTGCTTGATTGAGAGGAACTTACGCCGCTGTAAAGTCCGGAATAGCGCCACAATCGCATCAAGCGTACGTGTGTCGCAAAAATGACACAACCACTTCCACATTGGCCTATCCGGGTACTGGCGCATCACATGACACAAGGATGACATGTTTCTGAATGCAAACGATATGACAATATCCCTGACGCTTGTGCGGCAAGTGATCGTAGGGACAACCGTCAGTATCGGACGCGGGGCAAGCCCGGATCGGGGGGTTATCAGGTCCCGGAATGGGTTACCGGCAAGATCCGCCCGCATGGTCAGCGTGCAGCCATGGCGAGGCCAATATCGCTCGATCAGAACGTGATGATAAAATGACGTCGCCGACAGCAGAATGGGCGCCTTGATAGGACCGCCCAAGGCCTATTCCGCCACTTGACCCGTTCACCAGTCCTCTGACCCGATCAAGAACGGCAAACAGGATTTTGGACACCGCCTGCGCTTGGAGGCGGAAAATCCAGACAGTGCATCGCGTGAATCGACCTGACCTGCGAGGCCTCGCAGCCATGGGTCGGTCATGTTGTCGCAGGTGAAGACCTCACCTTGCAACCAGGCTCACCTCCCGCGACGCGGGGCCCCGGTCCGGCAGCGTGGTCCACAGCGTCGTGCGGATATCACGCGGGGCACCCCCATGGCCTCCCTCGCCTTCGTCCTGCGAACAGGCAAAAAGCCGCCGAGCTTATGGAGGACCGATCAATCGGCATCGTAGGATATAGCCAAAAAAATGGGCGGCAGATCATTGACCTGCCGCCCGCGAAATTTCGCCGATGAATAGCGATAATTAGAAGGTGAAACGAACCGACGCGAAGAAATCACGTCCCAGCACGTCATAGACGCCCGGATAAGTGTTCGACTGCTCCTGGTTCAAGCCCAGGACCTTCGGCTTCTTGTCGAACAAGTTGTTCACGCCAATCGCGAAGTTCATGTTGTTGGTAACATCGAACGCAAACGTCAGATCGAACACGTCATAAGCGGGAATACGCTCGACGAAGTAGGTCGTATCCGGATCGTCGTCGCGAACACCCGACAGATGGCGCCAACGCACGCTAATGGTCGACGGACCATCGAGCAACGATGCGCGGCTCGCCCACTTCCAACGCGGCGTCGGGCTTCCACAGGCCAGTGAACCGAAGGCTCCGGCGCACTTGTTGTTCAGATCCGGTGCCGTGGCGACCGGCGTCAGGGTATTCTTGCCGGTATAGGTGCCTTGGAACGAGAAGTTCAGGCGGCTGACCTGCTCCCCGCCGAAAACCGAGAAGCCCAGCTTGGTGGCGTAATCCACGGCAAGGTCGACACCCTCGACTTCCAGCTTACCGACATTGGCGTTCAGCAACGACGGGAGGTTCTCGCCGTCAAACTGGCCCAGTGCATTCCGCTTGCCGACGAAGACCTGGCAATATGGGCTGCTGATGTTTTGGAAGACATTATAGCAAAGGCTGAGGGAATTGCCGAGACCGCCGCCAAAGGTGCTGATCGCATCCTTGACCTTGATGTTGAAGTAGTCGGCTTTGATCGTCAAACCGCGGATGAAGGACGGCTGGATTACCGCGCCCGCCGTGATGCTGTCCGACACTTCCTGCTTCAGGTTCGGGTTACCACCAAAAACGCCTTGGATCTGCGAGTTGATCTGGGTGCTGGCCTGCCCAACCGCCGATGCAGGAACGCCAGTCGCGATGCAAAGAGCTCGAATGGTCGCATTACTCGCCGCCGAAGCCAACGAGCAGGGATCGGTTGCGGTCGGGAAGCCGACTGCGGCGCCCTGATACAATTCGGCGATGTTCGGCGCACGAACCGCGCGCTGGTATTGGGCGCGGAAGGTGATGTCCCGGATTGGCGCCCACTGGGCATCCGCCGCATAGGTCCAGACGTTGCCCACGCCACCCAGCGAATAGCTGGAATAGCGACCTGCACCACCCAGTTCGAGGCGGTGGAAGAACGGGCGGTCCGCAACGATCGGCACGCGCAATTCGCCAAAGACTTCCTTGACGTTGTAGCTACCGTTGGTGGGATCACCGGCGTTGAAGCCGATCACGTCACCGGACGACAGCGCCGTGTCGGGCACGAATTCGGCCGACATCTTGCGATATTCGCCGCCCAGAGCGAAGCCGACATCACCGGCCCCCAGGCCCAGATTGAAAAGCGAGCCGGACACGGAGGCGTTGGCCACCTGCAGCACCGACATATCGCTGTTCTGTGCCACGATCGAGATTTGATCGACCATCGCCTTGGTCAGGGTACCCGGACCGAAGATATTGATCGCGTTCGCCGAACCGTTCAGGCCCGCCTGGAACGCCGACTTGGAGATATTGCCGGCCTGAATGTTCGAGTTGCGGGTCCGCGCATAGGAATAATATGCGTCGTAGTTCAGAGCGTCGGTGATGGCACCACGAACGCCGACGAGCAGGCGAAATGCGTTACGCTCGTCGAGCGAATTGCGCGACCCGGTTTCATTGACACGGCGCTGGATAGCGAGCGGGACAATGCCATCGCCCACCGTGTTACCGGACGCCGCGACGGCATCCAGCGCACGGAGCGCCGCCACGTCATTTGCCGACAGGAACGGCGAAACGGCGTTGATGTTGACTTGATACGTACCCGTGACCGGGGTCGGTGCCAGTTCGTTGGCAACGCGGTTGTTGACGAACGTCGCCTCGACATAGGCCGTGTGCCCGTCCTTGAACTCATAATCCGCATAGCCGCCGAGGAGGTAACGCTCCTGCGGGACCATCAGATAATTGTCGACCGCATAGTTATAGAGGTCGGTCGAGGTCCGACGACGGCTGACGCCCGGCGCAGTGAAAAAGGCACCCGGCGAACAGAAGACGTTACCCGTCGGGCAGACGGACGATCCATAAGTGGAGGTGACGCGGCCGTTCGGGGTGGTCGACGACCCGCCAGCCACCAAGCCGGTCGGATTGCCGTTGGCGTCGAAATTCTCCTGCTGGGCGACTCGCGAGAAGTCACGCGCGCCCTGGAAAATCGAGGCACGGTTGTAATATTCGCCATAAACCGTCGCATGGCCGCGATCACCGAGTTCGCCGCCGATCGCGACATAACCCTCATAGCGACGGCCATCGCCGCGCTCGGTGATGCCATATTGGCCACCGGCGATCACGCCGTTCAGGTTGTTGCGCAGACGAAAATTGACGACGCCAGCCAGCGCGTCCGACCCGTAAACGGCCGATGCACCACCGGTCACCACGTCCACACCTTCCAGCAGGAAGGCCGGAATGGTGTTCAGATCGACAACCTGCGAGGTGTCGTAGGAGACCCAGCGACGGCCATTGACCAGCACCATGGTACGCTGCGAGCCCAGACCACGCAGGTTCAGCGTCGACACGCCGCCACCCGGGTTGTTCGAGAAGGCCGTCGAACCCGGGATCACCTGCGGCAGGGTGTTGATGACCTGCTCGACGTTCACGGTGCCGGAAAGCTGGAACTCTTCCTGGCCCACGACCGCAATCGGAGCGGCCGTCTGCAGGTCACGCCGCGCGATGCGCGAACCGGTGACGACGACTTCGCCGCTTTCCGGCTGCTGCGTTGCGGCGGAGGTGGAGACATCGGCGTTACCGCCGGTGGCCGGCGCCGTCTGCGCCTGAGCGGCCGTGCCAGCCGCGAAAGCCCCCAGCATGAACGTCGTCGCGAGCAAGCGCGAACGCATTCCCTTCATATACTAGCCCCTTTTTTTGTTCATCCGTCTTCGCGGATCGGCGATGCTCACACGAAGACCGTGCGCCATCGACTGGGTTAAGGTTTATGCAATAGTTTTGACATCAGGCAACAATCTAACACGCATAAACAGCAAAAATGACGTGGCTTTTAGCAATCTAGTGACAAAACTGACACAGGGCGTGTCGGATCATAGGAAGGGTAGACGGCGGAAAATGACCCAAAAAACACCCAAAAAAGCTATACACGTCATAGCTTTAGCGATCACGATTCTGGGCGCCTGCCCCGCTGCGGCGCAGAATGCGCCGGATAGCGGGCAGTCGGCGTTGCTGATCGACAAGATCACGGCTTGTCGCGCGATCGCCGATGCGGGTCGACGGCTGACCTGTTTCGACCAAGCGGCAACCGCGCTTGCCAAGGCGCGCAGCGAACGACAGATGGTCGTGCTCGACCGGGGCGAGGTTCGGCAGAAGCGGCAATCGCTGTTCGGCTTGCGCCTGCCGGAGATTCAGCTGTTCGGCCGCGAGGAAGCCAAGGAGCCGGAAATCCGCGAGGTCCGCTCCAAGGTGGTTCGACTCGCCCCATTCGGGCGGGATCAATGGACCGTCTGGCTGGACCAGGGCGGCGTCTGGCGCACGACCGAAAAGGCGCGATTCGATCCGGAGGTCGGTCAGCCGGTGCGGATCTTCAAGGCGGCGATGGGCAGTTTCCGGGCCTCGTTCAACGGCAACCTAGCGGTACGGATCGAACGAGTGGAATGACCCCCCTCACCCCATCGGCCCCGTCACCAGCAGCGGGTCGAGCTTACGTCCGCGCCATTGCAGGCTCCAGTGGAGGTGCGGGCCGGTGGCGCGGCCCGTGGCGCCGACCGCGCCGATGGGTTGGCCCTGGCGGACATGGTCGCCGGGGCGGACGTCGATGCGCGCCAGATGCAGGAAGGCGCTGTTGAGACCCTGGCCGTGGTCGAGCATCAGCAGATGCCCCTCCAGCGTGAAGGGCGTGTCCGCCGCCAGGATCACGACGCCGTCGGCGGGTGCGCGGACGATCGTGCCGGTGGCGGCGGCGATGTCGGTGCCGGAGTGATAGCTGCCCGGCTCGCCACGATAGATTCGCTGCGCCCCGAACAGGCCGGAGATGCGACCCCGGACCGGCCATATCAGCGGCTGACGCCAGCCCTCCGCATCGGTGACCTGGGCACGGGCGGCGCGGATCCGGTCGAGCTCGGGCGGGCGCAGCCGCTGGAATTCGGGATCGGGGACGGGATATTTGGGCAGGCGGTCGAGCCGCTCGATCCGCCAGGCGCGCGGCGCGACGGTCAGGCTCTGGCGCAACTGGCGACCGTCCGCCAGCGTCGCGACCAGTTCGGCGGCGGGTCCGGCGTCGCGGTCGAACCCGATCAGGAAGGCCCCGTCCGGCGTGAGCGGCACATCCTGTCCGTCGAGCGTCATCGCGACCGTGCCCGCGGGCGCCTGTCCCCGGATCAACCCGCCCTGGCTGAGTTCGCCGGTCCAGCGGAACGCCGAGCGGGCGGCGGCGGACACCGCGACGGTCTGCGCCGGAACCGGGGACAGGCCCAGCCCCGCGACCAGCAGCCCCAGCGCGACACCGCCCGCCTTCCTCATTGCGGGGCGAGCACCTGCGCGGTGGCATGCGCATCGGCATAGGCTTCCTGTCGGCTGGCGCTCCAATATTTCAGCTCCTCGAGCGGGATGCGACGGCCGGTCACCGCGCAGACGACATGGTCGCCCGGCGACAGGACGCGAAAGCCATTGGCCAGATAATGGAGCCGCGCGGGGCGATCGGTGTTCGACATCAGCATCTTCGTCACTTTCGGGTCAAAGGAGCGTGGGCTGGTCCGGCCGGGATTGATCCGGCCTGGGCTCCCGTTTGGGCTTGTCATAGGTTTTGGGGGCGGGGCGCTCAACCCCGGCCCGGCTAACGTCCCCGTCCACCGCGACATCGACCATGCCGTCGCGGAAACGCAGCGTCAGCGTGTCCGCCGCGCGCGCCGCCTCGGCCGAGGACAAGGTCTCGCCGCCGGGCCGCGCGGTGATCCGGGCATAGCCGCGCTCCAGGATCCGGTCGGGGTTGAGCGACTGGACCAGCCGCCAGGTCGAGGCCAGCCGGTCGCGCCCGCGCTCGACCTGGCGCTCGAGGATCGCCGGGCGCAGCGCCGCGCCCGCGCGGTCCAGCCCGCCGCGCGCCAGCGTCACCCGCCGCTCCAGCCCGCGATCGAGCCGCACCCCCGCCTCGTCGGCGCGCTGGCGCTGGGGTCCCAGCAGCTGGTCGCGCTTGGGCAGAAGGCGGGCCATGGCGTCCAGCCGCTCGCGCCCGCGCTCGACATAGCGGCGCGCGCAGCGTTCGGTCCGCTGGCGGTGGCTCGCCACGGTCAGGCGCAGGTCGGCCAGCACCGGCACCGCGATCTCCGCCGCCGCCGTGGGCGTCGGCGCGCGCAGGTCGGCGGCATAGTCGCACAGCGTCGTGTCGGTCTCATGCCCCACCGCCGAGATGATCGGGATCGTGCATTCCGCGACCGCGCGGACCACCACCTCTTCGTTGAACGACCACAGATCCTCGATCGAGCCGCCGCCGCGCGCGACGATCACCAGATCGGGGCGCGGCACCGGGCCGCCGGGTTCGATCGCGTCGAAGCCCCGGATCGCAGCGGCGACCTCCCTGGCCGAGCCCTCGCCCTGCACCTTGACCGGCCAAACGATGACATGGGTGGGACAGCGATCCTCCAGCCGGTGGAGGATGTCGCGGATCACCGCGCCGGTCGGCGAGGTGACGACCCCGATCACCGGCGGCATGAAGGGCAAGGGCTTTTTCCGCTCGCGCGCGAACAGCCCCTCGCCCGCCAGCTTCGCCTTCAGCTTCTCGAACAGGGCCATCAGCGCGCCCGCCCCCGCCAACTCCATCCGCTCGACGACGATCTGGTATTTGGACCGGCCGGGGAAGGTGGTCAGGCGGCCGGTGGCGATGACCTCCACCCCGTCCTGCGGCTGGAAGGGCAAGCCGTTTGCCGCCCCCTTCCACATCACCGCGTCGATGACGGCATTCTCGTCCTTCAGGCTCATATAGACATGGCCCGAGGTGGCGCGCTTATATCCCGAAATCTCGCCGCGCAGGCGGACATGGCCGAACTCGCCCTCCACCATCCGCTTCAGCTTCAGGCTGAGTTCGCCGACCGACAGCGCGAGCGCGTTGTCGCCGGCGATCTCCTCGGCTACCAGCCTCGAACTTTCGTCATAGGGATAAGGATCGGGCATGAACGTCCTGCTGCTGGGATCGGGGGGCCGCGAACATGCGCTGGCATGGAAGCTGGCCCAGTCGCACGGGTTAGATACGCTCTACGCCGCGCCCGGCAACCCCGGTATCGCCGCGCATGCGACCTGCGTCGGCTTGGACGCGACCGATCACGCCGCCGTGGTGGCGTTCGTGAAGGAACATGCCATCGGCCTGGTCGTGGTCGGGCCCGAGGCGCCGCTGGTCGACGGGCTGGCCGATTCGCTGCGCGCCGAGGGCGTGCCGGTGTTCGGCCCGAGCAAGGCCGCCGCGCAGCTGGAGGGTTCCAAGGGCTTTACCAAGGACCTGTGCCGCCGCGCCGACATCCCGACCGCGGGCTATGTCCGCGTCTCGACCCTCGCCGACGCGCAGGCGGCGCTCGCCACGACCTTCGGCCTGCCCGTCGTCATCAAGGCCGATGGACTGGCGGCGGGCAAGGGCGTGACCGTCGCCTTCACCCGCGCCGAGGCCGATGCCGCGATCGCCGACCTGTTCTCCGTCCCCGGCGCCGAAGTCGTGATCGAGGAATTCCTGGCGGGCGAGGAGGCCAGCCTCTTCGTCCTGACCGATGGCGAGGCGCTCCTCCCCTTCGGCTCGGCGCAGGATCACAAGCGCGTCGGCGATGGCGATACCGGCCCCAATACCGGCGGCATGGGCGCCTATAGCCCCGCGCGCGTCCTGACCCCGGAGCTGGAGCGCCAGGCGATCGACCGGATCGTCCGCCCCACCGTGGATACGCTGCGCGCCGAAGGGACGCCCTTTTCGGGCGTACTCTATGCCGGGCTGATGCTGACCGAGCAGGGGCCCAAGCTGATCGAATATAATGCGCGGTTCGGCGACCCCGAATGCCAGGTGCTGATGCTGCGCTTCCAGGGCGATCTGCTGGCGGTGATGCTGGCGGTGGCCGAGGGGCGGCTGGCCGAGCTGCCCGCGCCCGCCTTCTCGGACGATCCCGCGCTGACCGTGGTGATGGCGGCTTCGGGCTATCCCGGCACGCCCAGCGCGGGCGGGAGCATCGATGCGATCGACGCCGCCGAGGCGACCGGCGCGGTCGTGTTCCAGGCAGGCACCCGGTTGGACGGCGAGCAGCTGGTCGCCAGCGGCGGCCGCGTGCTGGCCGTCACCGCCAGCGCCGCCACCGTGGGCGAGGCGCAGGCCGCCGCCTATCGCGCGGTCGATGCGATCCGCTTCCCCGACGGCTTCTGCCGCCGCGACATCGGCTGGCGCGAGGTCGCGCGGGAGGCCGATGCACAGGGAACCGAGGCCAGAGCCTGACGATTGGGCTCGCGATCGGGGCGATGGGACAATAGGGTAAGGCGATGAACGAGACTTCTGCGACGGCGCAAAGCCTGATCCCCGATGGCGTGGCGACCATCACCACCATCCATTTCGCCCTGATCGCGCTGGTCGCGGTGGCGGCGATCGCGGTCATCCTGATCGGGATGCGGCTCAAGCATCGCCGGAACAAGGCCACCCGCCAGGTCGAGGACAATGCCGAGGAAGCGGGCGTCGCGCTCCGCCAGCCCGACAGCGCCCCGATCCGCGAAGCCGCGCTGACGCAGCCCCGGCCCGTTCCGGAACCCCAGCCTGTTCCGGAACCCGCACCAGCGCCTGCACCCGCTCCGGCTCCGGCAGCCCCGCCGCCGCCCCCGGTCATGCCCGCCCCTGCGGCACCGGAGGAATCGCCGGTGGCGGACGAGCCGCTGAACGCCGAGCCGGTCGCCGCAGCCGCCCCGTTGGCCGCCAGCCCCGCCGCCGAGGCTGCTCCGCAACCTGCTCCGGCCCAGGCCGCGCGACCCGAGGATCAGCCGATCACGCTACTCAAGGGCCTGGGGCCCAAGCTGACCCAAAAGCTGGCCGAACATGGCATCACCACGGTCGGCGACATGGCGGGGCTGAGCGAGGCGCAGGCCCAGTCGCTCGACGCGCAACTGGGGCCGTTTTCGGGCCGGATGGCGCGGGACCGCTGGCTGGAGCAGGCGCGACTGCTGGCGGCGGGCGATCGTGCGGGCTTCGAGGCGGTGTTCGGCAGGCTCTGACGGAACGGGGGCTTTGCCGGTCGGTTGAGGTGCGATGACGACACTCGATCCCGCCACCACCGCACTCATCCTCATCGACCTGCAACAGGGCATCGTCCCGCGCGCCGGTGGCCCCCGCTCAGGGGACGAGGTCGTGGCCACCGCCAAGGCGCTCGCCGCCCGATTCCGCGCGGCGGGTGCGCCGGTCGTGCTGGTCCATGTCGGCTTCACGCCCGAGACGATGCCCAGCCAGGCGGTCGACCGCCCCAGCCTGCCGCCCGAGGGCACCCCGCCCGACTTCAGCGAACTGGTCCCCGGCCTGGTCGAGCCTGGCGACATCGTGGTGCTCAAGCATCACTGGGGCGCTTTCACCGGCACCGACCTGGACCTGCAACTGCGCCGGCGCGGGGTGCGAACGGTGGTGATTGCGGGCATCTCGACCAATATGGGCGTCGAATCGACCGCGCGTTCGGCGTGGGAGCTGTCCTATGACGTGGTCATCGCCGAAGATGCCTGCGCGTCACGGTCGAGCGAACTCCACGCCTTTGCGGTCGATCATATCCTGCCGCTGATCGCGCGCGTGGTGGCGTCCGGGGATATTCGGTTGGAAGGTTGAGTCCCGCCATCAATCCCACCCATGGCGGATCGCCATTCAGTATTGCATCTTCTTCCCTCTCCCCTGGACAGGGGAGAGGGTTAGCGAAGCTTGCCAGCCTGCTGGCTAGCGCAGCTTGGGTGAG